>NC_008698.1:1200000-1500000 GCF_000015225.1 Thermofilum pendens Hrk 5 | reverse complement strand
CTGAGCTCACGACTTTTTCTTAACAATGAATTAATAAAAAGTTTTTCATCCCGCCTTAAAAAGCCGGAGAGCGCCGGGTGCAGAGTAATTGATTATCAGAAAAATTTATAACGAAGTTTTCTACAAAGTAATCGATAAAGCATGCCCCAGAAAAAGGTACTGGTAGCAGCGGTAGTAGCACTAGTTGTCCTGGTAGCCCTCGCCGCCTACGTTCTCTACCGGCCGAAGCCGAAGTCTGTCACCCTAACGTTCGTCTCGACGCAGCTCAGCCCTCCCACCGAGCAAGCTTTCATGAGGTCTCTACTATCCCGGTTCGGGAACGAGACGGGCATAAAGGTCGACTTCGTGCCGCTAGGCTACACCGACATGGTGGCGAAGGTAGAAGCAGAGGTCAACTCCGGGAAGGTCTCGACCAACATAATCGGAGGTCTCTCCTCGGAGGTGGACTACTTCGCCAGCAAGGGGCTTGTAGAGGATCTTTCTAAGTTCGGCTCCCTACCCGGCAGGACGTTCTACCCAGCGCTCGAGCAGGCCTCGAAGATGTACGGCATTAAGGCCATGGTTCCCTGGATGACCGCGACCTTCGTTATCGTGGTGAACAACAAGGCCTTCGACTACCTGCCGCCGGGCCTTACGAAGGACGACGTGATAAAGGGAACCGACAAGTGGACGTACGACGCGCTCCTAGCGTGGGCCAAGAACATCTACGAGAAGACCGGGAAGCAGGCAGTAGGGTTACCGGCGGGGGGCGGAGGGCTCCTCCATAGGTTCCTCCACGGCTACCTCTACCCGTCCTACACGGGGTACCAGGCGAAGGCGTTCAACTCCCCGGAGGCCGTGGAGCTTTGGAAGTACCTGAGGGAGCTCTGGAAGTACACGAACCCTGCCAGCACGACGTACGACGCAATGGCGGACCCCTTGCTCAAAGGTGACGTCTGGATCGCGTGGGACCACGTCGCCCGGGTGAAAGCCGCTATAACGACCTCGCCCGACCAGTTCACGGTGTGCCCCGTGCCGCGGGGACCCAAAGGGAGAGGCTACATAGTGGTTCTAGCAGGGCTCGCTATACCCAAGGGAGCCCCCGACCAGGACTCGGCGTGGAAGCTCGTAGAGTTCCTGACGAGGCCAGAGGTTCAGGCCAAGGTGGCCGAGAACGTAGGCTTCTTCCCGACAGTTAAGGAGGCAAGCCCGGCGATAACGGGTCCCATAAAGAAGCTGGCTGACGGTGTGTCCGCTCAGATGGCGGCCCCAGACTCCATAGCGGTTATGATACCGCCGCTCGGCGCCAAGGCTGGAAGCTTCAACTCCGTGTACCGCGATGCCTTCACGAGGATCGTGCTCAAAGGAGAGGACATCCAGGCGGTTCTAGCCGACGACGCCGGAAAGCTTGACAGCATATTCAAGGAGCTGAAGATACCGCCTCCCTAAGCGGTGTCCCAGCCGTGAATAACAGGTTTTTTTCTCCGTCTAAGGCTATGCCCTACCTCTTGATACTCCCCAGCATGCTCTACATGCTCGCCTTCATAGGCTACCCCCTAGTCCAGTCCCTCTCCTGGGCCCTTCTCCCGGACTCCCACGGCTCCATACCCATCGTGAGGATACTGACCTCGGAGAGATTCTCGGAGGTCCTCGTGAACACGTTCCTCCTCCTATTAGCGATAGTCCCGGCACAGTTCGCCTTAGCCCTGCTAGCTTCGCTTGTACTCGTTCAGCGCTTCCCCGGTAGGGAGGTCTCGCTCTACTTCTTCACTGTGCCGCTGGCGCTGAGCGACGTCTCGGCGGCGCTGATATGGTACACTATGCTCTCATCGAGGGGTTTCCTCAACAAGCTCCTAATGGAGGCAGGGCTGATATCCTCCCCGATACAGTTCTTCGGCTACGCTTTCCGGAACATGGAGTTCCTGGCAATAGTGCTCACCGAGGTCTGGAGGGCAACCGCGATAGTCTTCATAAACATCTACGCCGGGTTCCAGACTATTAACCGCGAGCTTCTCGAGGCGGCGGACGTCTTCGGGCTAAGCTCCCTCCAGAAACTCCGGTACGTCACGCTACCGCTCCTCAAGCCGAGCATACAGTCGGCGCTAATCATAAGGACCCTCTTCGCGCTACAGACATTCGCACCGGTGCTAATCCTCGCCGGCTTCGACATACCCGTGCTCGCGACGGAAGCCTTCTACCAGTACACACTGGTGATGGACGTGCCGACGGCGGCCGCGTGGTCCCTGCTCATAGGGGCTGTTACCTTCGCGCTCGGGGCGTTCTACCTCCGCGCGCTGAGAACGCCCGAGGTGGGCTAGGGATGCCGGTCAGGAGGTCTATCTTGTTGTCAATCGTGGGGGCACTGCTCTCGGCTTGGATACTCGTCCCCCTGGCCTACACCATGCTAGCAGCATTCGCGGATCCCGAGGACTACTACCGCCACGTTATTCCGACCAAGTACACGCTGGAAAACGTGAATGTGTTCCTCGAGCTCGGGGCCCTCGACGCTATGGCGAGGAGCGTATTAGTAGCCTTCCTAACCATAGCTATAAGCTTCGCCGTAGGCGTTCCAGCGGGGTACGCCGTGGGGAGGTGGGTGTTCAGGGGCAAGGACTCTTACAGGCTCGCCGTGCTGTCGATGAGGATGTTCCCCGTCATGGTGATGGCGATACCTCTCGCAAGCCTCTACATACGGCTAGGGCTCTACGACTCCCTGCTGGGAGTTGCGCTGGTTCACGCGGCGCTAGCGCTCCCCTTCGTGGTCCTAATAACTTCGAGCATATTTGTCAGCATACCGAGGGACCTCGAGGAGGCGGGCCTAGTCTTCGGTCTGTCGAGGGTCCAGGTATTCACGAAGATCACTGCCCCGCTGGCCCTCCCGGGGCTCTCCGCGGCGGCTATGTTCACGTTCGTCACCTCTTGGAACGAGGTCTTCGCCTCGACGATACTCACGCTCAAGGAGCGCACCCTGCCTGCCCTCACGGTAGCGACGACTATACTCTCGACGGGCGCGGCTGCCCCTGACCCGTACAGGTTCGCCGCGGCGACGCTTTTAGCGCTCCCGGCGTTCATAGTCATGCTCTACATGAGGAAGTACCTCACGGTTATGTGGGGAGGTGCCCGGGTGAGCTAGGATGGTGGGGGTTAGGCTGGAGCACGTTACCAAGCGGTACGGGAAGGTAGTCGCGGTGGACGACGTTAGCCTGGAGGTCAAGGAGGGAGAGTTCTTCGTACTCCTGGGGCCCAGCGGTTGCGGCAAGACAACGACTCTCCGAATAATCGCGGGCCTAGAGGAGCCGGACGAGGGGAGGGTGTTCTTCGGAGAGGAGGACGTGACGAGGCTACCCCCCGGCAAGAGGAAGATCTCGATGGTGTTCCAGAGCTACGCCGTGTGGCCGCACATGAAGGTGTACGATAACATTGCGTTACCACTCAAGGTGCAGGGCTACCCTCCGGAGGAGATCGAGCGCAGGGTTAGGGAGGCGGCGCGGCTCGTGCAGATAGAGGATCTCCTCGACAGGTACCCGCAGCAACTCTCGGGTGGGCAGAGACAGAGGGTCGCGGTTGCCAGGGCGCTGGCAGTGACGCCGCGCGTACTGCTCATGGACGAGCCTCTGAGCAACCTCGATGCCCTCCTCAGGGTGCAGGCGAGGGCGGAGCTAAAAAGGCTCCAGCGCGATACCCGCCTCACCACGATCTACGTAACGCACGACCAGGTGGAAGCAATGGTTCTAGCCGACAGGGTAGCGGTAATGAACAGAGGAAGGGTACTCCAAGTGGGACCCCCGGAGGAGATATACAGCAAGCCTTCGAGCAGGTTTGTCGCGCACTTCATAGGGTCGCCCCCCATAAACCTCTTCGAAGGCACGGTTACGCCTAGAGGTGTCGACGTCGGCTTCGTGGTTCTGCCTGTGGGCGCGGGGAGTCTCGAGGAGTACAGCGGCAAGAGGGTCATAGTGGGCATAAGGCCCGAGGACGTCCATTTAACGGCCTCCCCAGGCTTCATAGAAGTCGAGGGAAGCGTCTGGGTCACGGAGAACCTGGGAGGAGAGTACGTAGTGCTGGTAAGCGTGGGCGATGTCATCCTCAGGGCGAGGAGTCGAGAGAAGCCCGAGTCGGAGAGAGTCAAGGTATACCTTGACCCCTCGAAGCTACACTTCTTCGACAAAGAGACAGAGGCCAGGATCTTCAGCTAATAAAATATTTTTTTTATTCGTGTCGGTGCCTCAGGGCTACAGGGTTCATTCTCGCCTTTAGCTCTTCGCTAGCTTTAGCCTTTATGATATCGAGTACTTTGAGGCACCCGTCGTCGCTACACTCGTGCCGTAGCCTCTCGGCTAGCTCCACGAGCTCTCTGAGGTGCTTCTCCGGGTTCTTGGTCCTGTCCCCCCAGTCGAATATGCTGCAAAGCCTTCTAGCAAGCTGCGGGGTTAGGCGCTCGTTTACGGTGGAGACTACGTCCTCCGGGGCTATAGTGTCCGGGTGCCCGTACGGCATGTCGGTTCCATTGGGTTCGAGGCCGAACAGCGCGCAGCAGTTGAACACGTACAGCTCGAAGTCTTTCCACGTCTTCCTGAACTCTTCCTCCACTTTTCTCAGCCTTCGGCTACCCTCGACGGCGCCCGATATCGTCAGAACGGCTACCTTGTCCACCCTGTAGCCCTTTTCCAGCGCGGCTTGCTTAAGCCTGAGTAGCGAGCCCGATAGAGTGGCCCCGGTCGCTATGGTATCGCCGACTATGACTATGGCTCTATCGGGTAGAGCCTCGAAGTTCTCGTAGCTTATGTCAACATCCCACGCGCCGTCCCCCATCGGGTAGCGCTTCGCGCCCACGATGCACCTCTGAAGGCTCCTCCCGAAGACATCCTTGAAGGCTTCGTCGATCATGTAGTACATGCCCCCGGACATTATCGTCAACTCGCACAGCCTGCTTAGCGGAACGCCCCTCAGGGGTAGCTCGTGGTACAGCACTTTGAGGAACTTGACGGCCACCTCCCTGGCTAGCTCGTGGAGCTTTTCGCCGCAGAGCCACGGCTTCGTGTGGATCTCGAGCACCTCGTCGCACACCATGATGTACTGGTTTCTAGGCAGGTCCTCCCTTACCACCCTGTAGAGTACCACTCCCTCTACGGGGGTATCCACTCTGACCAGCCTAGCTTTTCCCTCAGACGTAGCCGTGCGCATACTCGAGCCACCCCAGCCCGTAGCAGTACCTGAGGACTATGTACAACGCTAGGAGCAGGAGGGAGGATGCTACGACCAGGTAGTCCTCCCTCCTGAACCTGTACTCCCTCAGGCTGCTCCTCCTGGGCGACGCGCCGAAGCACCTGGCCTCCAAGACCATTCCAACCCTTCTAACGAGGCTCAGGCTGTTAACGATGAGAACGGTGAACAGTGTGGAGTAAGCCCTAAGCCTCTCGAGGAAGCCTCCCTCCTCGAACCCCCTGTAGCCCCTGGACTTGAGAGCGTCGGCTATCCTCCTCGCCTCCTCTTCGAGGAACGGTATGAACCTGAAGGTTAGGGCTACCGTAAAGGTCAGTTCGTAGGGTAACCCCACCTTCTCCAGGGAGTTCGCCAGGTCTCTTGGGTACGTGGTGAAGGCTACGGTTAGAAAGCTGAGCATTATCACTAGTAGCCTCAGCGCGGCTCCCACCCCTAGGTAGAAGCCCTCGACGGTTACCGGGTACTTCAACCCGAGGAAGCTGATGTAGAACAGCACGGTGCCCTTTTTCACCTCAACTGCGGCGAAGAGGCCGTTGAAGAGCACTAGTAGTAGCGTGCTCCCGAGGAGGGTCGACATTATCCACTTCGAGTGGAACTCCTTAAGCTCGTATACCCTAGACAGCAGGAGGAATGCTACCGCGAAGGCTAGCGGGGGTAGCAGGTATAGCGGGTCGATCACTATCAGGGCAATCACCATCAGCGAGGTTAGCCACACAATCTTCGCTCTAGGGTCAAGCCTGTGGATCACGGTTATGCCGCCATACCTGAACATCCGGCACCACCTCCAGGTAGCTTGAGAGAAGCTCGCACCGGGCCAGCACCTCTGGAGAGCCGTCCTGCACAACCCTACCCCTTGACATCACAACGACTCTCGTGGCGTACTCGAACGCCAACCGCGGGTCGTGTGTTATGACAACGATTGTAGAGCTTTCCCCCAGCATCCCCAGGACGGTGTCCAGCACCCTCCTCGAGTGGGCACTGGTCATCCCCGTCATAGGCTCGTCGAGGACTAGGACCTTGGGCCTCATCGCTACGATCGACGCTATCATCAACCTCTTGAGCTCACCGACGCTGAGCTCCTCCGGTATCATGTCCAGCTTGTCTTCCAGCTCGAACGCCCTGGCGATCCTCGCGACCTCTCTCCTAACATCGTCCCCGCCTACACCCAGGTGCCGGAGCCCCATCGCTATCTCGTCGTACACGCTCTCCCCTACTATCTGGTGCGCCGGGTTCTGGAAAACCAGCCCCACTATCCTCGACAGCCTGTAAGTAGGGCACGTCCGAGTGTCGCAGCCGTCGACGAGCACCCTCCCGCTGCTCGGCTTGAGAAGACCGTTCATGTGCTTCACCAGGGTGCTTTTACCGCTACCGTTCCTACCCATCAGGAAGACTACCTCGCCCTCCCTAAGCGTTAAATCCACGTGGTCGAGGGCCAGAGTCCCGTCGGGATACCTGAAGCTCACTTCCTCGAACCTGACCACCTCGCGCCCGCGGCTACCCGCCCTCGCCTTCGCAGGGCGCCTCGCCGGGCGGGCGTCCAGCCCCAGCCTAGCGAGAACGTCGGAGCGGAGCACCTTGCTCGGCTCCCCGTCGGCTACCACGCGCCCTCCCTCCATGAGCACGGCCCTCTTAGCGTACCTCCGCGCTACCTCCACCTTGTTCTCCACGACTATAACCGTCAGGCCGTGTTCCTCGTTTAGCCTCTTCAAGGTCTCGTAGACCTGCAGTGTTCCCGGAGGGTCTACGTTCGCCGTCGGCTCGTCCAGCACTATGACCTTAGGCCTGAGGGCCAGTACGGAGGCTATGGCTAGCCTTTGCTTCTCGCCCCCGGAGAGCTCCGAGGGGCTCCTCTCCTCGTACCCCCTAAGCCCGACCATCTCCAGCGCCTCGCCGACCCTGAGCCTTATCTCCTCCGCCGGGACCCCCAGGTTCTCCAGGGGTAATGCCACCTCGTCTACCGCCCGGAGCTCGAGTAGCTGAGCCTCCGGGTCCTGCAGGATTACGCCGACGCGCTTCGCCAGCTCTGCTACGGGGTGCTCCCTGGTGTCCAGCCCGTCTACCTTCACTGACCCCTTAATCTCGCCTTTTACGCAGTGCGGTATCAGGCCCGAGAGGGCGTAGACCAGCGTGGACTTGCCGGACGGGGAAGGACCCATAACCGCGACGAACTCGCCTTGGCTTATCGAGAGGCTTACGGAGTCCAGCGCCCTCCTCCCGTTGGGGTAAGAGAAAGACAGGTTTTCCACTCTAACTACTTCGCCCACTCCTACGCACCCCCCAGTAGCCTCCTAACCCTCTTGTTCTCGAGTATGCTGGCCGTGATGCCTGCCGCTACGAAGTCCTGGACTAGGTCCTTTGCCAGCACGAACCACGTGGGGATCCACGGGTACTGTTGCACAACGTAGAGGGCGAAGGCATCGTAGGGCACGTAGGCTATGGCCCCCATGCAGCCAGCCAGCGTGAGCAACAACCTTCTATTCTCGGGGAACCTTAGGACCAGCAGGGCGGCTACCGCCGCTGCCACAACGCCGCTGACTATGGAGACGTAGGGCACGGCCAGCCCGGTCTCCGGACCTGCCGCCACGGCTCGCTGGGTCATTGATACTAGGTCCTCGAAGGTCACCTTGCCGTACCTCATCTGGTCGACCCACCACGTTAAGAAGAAGCCGCCGAAGAAGAAGAATGGAGGCGCTAGTACCCTGAGCAGTCTCACCTTCTTCGCGAAGAAGCCTGCCACGCCGCCCTGTATGGCTGTGTAGACAACGTAGCCCTCCCACCCGTACTTCACCGCCTGGACGTAGCCGCCGAGGAGGCCTGTAAGGGCTCCTAGCAGAGGGCCTCTCGTGAAGGCTACTAGAAGTATCGGGATCCCGGTCATGCTGAACTGTATGTTCCAGGGGCCAGGTATAGCGAAGAAGCCCAGGACGTTGGCGAGAGCAGCCATAACGGCGACGAGGGCAACGTCCTGCGTGCTTATCCTTCTCTTTACACCCGAGCTTTCCTTAAGGGTGGTACCCAAGTGCCCTTCAAGCCCTGTTTCCAGGTCCTATAAATACCTAACGCTCAGAAATACGGGAAGAATGCTTAAAGGCTTCTCCTGGGCGCGCGGAGCATGCACCGGCGGCTGGGTTTTGAGTGGTTTAGGGGTACTCTAGTTCTCTACCGGTTACGACCAGTACTCCTTTCTCTCTATGTAGCTTCTCCAGGACCTCTAGGGCTTCTCTGCCGAGGTTCGCTACAGCCAGCACTGCTAGCTCCACTTTTCTCCCGCTGATCTCCTCGACTACCTTAACTCTCTCCATAAGCTTAGCCGCCTCCCTCTCGGCATCCTCGGCGGAGCGCAGGTAGGTAGTCACTTCCCCCACTAGCAACGGCTCCTCGCAGAAGAGGTCGAGCTCTACTAGTACGCCTTTGTACGCTAGGTTGACGCCAACCCTGACCCTAGCCTCCGGGTACCCCTTCTCCGCCAGGAGTCTCTCCAGGAAAGCGGCGGCGTAGAACTCGAGTGTCATGCCAACAGCTTCGCCTAGTTGCCTAAAACTGGCGCGTAGCCCATCCACATCTCCACGCAACCTCTCCTGCCCTTCTCTCAGCGCCCTGACCTCCTCCCAGAGCCTCTGCTGGCCTTCCCACAGCTTCCCCTGGTCCTCTCTTAAAGCTCTAACTTCCTCCCATAATTTTTCCTGGTTTTCCCTGAGAGCCTTCACCTCCTCCCACAGCCTCCTCTGATCCTCTCTCAGCGCCTTAACTTCTTCCCATAGCTTTCCCTGCCCCTCTCTGAGGGACTTCACTTCCTCCCATAGCTTTTCCTGGTTTTCCCTCAGAGCTTTTACCTCTTCCCACAGCTTTCTTTGATCCTCTCTCAGCGCTCTGACTTCCTCCCAGAGCTTTCTCACCTCTCCCCACAGCTTCTCCTGTTTTCTCCACAGTTGCTCCTGTCCCTCCCTCAAAGCCTTTATCTCGCTCAGCGTCGCGTCCATCTTCTCGAGCAAATCCCTGAAGCCCAGCAAACCGGCTAACGCGTACCTAAGCTCCCTATCCTCCTCCAAAGCCTTGATAAGCCTCTCCCACTCCCTCCTACCCAGCGCCGCCACCAGCCAAACCCGAGAAAAACTAACCGGAAGTATTTAAAATGGTTTTCTGGAAGGAGGTTCGCGGTCTAGCGTTTAAGTGCTACGAATGCGTCCTGCTACGTGCTAGCATAGCTAGTTCTTTTCTCGACAAGATGTAGTTTCCACCGGTGAGCCTTTTGCCTAGCCTAATAAGGCTTGTCTCACGAATCTTCCCCTTTGCAAGCACAGAGGAGTCTGAAAGCACTTTCCTAGTTGGTCCGTCTGCCACTATCTCTCCGTTAGCAAGCACTATTGTTCTGTCTGTGTATTCCACTGCGAGATCGGTGTCATGCGTTATTAGTACAAGTGTTTTAATGACGCCGGCGTTTACCAGGGAGTCTACGAACTCCATGAAAGCAGTATATGTAGCGTAGTCCTGCCCCGCTGTAGGCTCGTCCAGCACCAGAATCCTTGGCTTCATAGATAGTATTGAGGCAACGCATATTCTCTTCTTCTCCCCATGGCTAGACGCAAAGGGGGAGAAGTCGAGCAAGTGCTTCACAAAGCACCTCTCCGCCGCCTCCTCCACTCTCCCAGGTATCTCGGAGGGCGGAACTCCCAGATTTCTAGGCCCAAATGCTATTTCTTCTCGCACGGTCTCCGCGAATAGCATGCTGAAAGGATCCTGAAACACTAGCCCGACCATCGGCGCGACTTCATAGACTTCCATCGTGTGGGTATCCCGTCCGTAGACCAGGACGCTACCCTCCGTAGGTTTAAGCAAGCCGAGCATGAGCTTCGCCATTGTGCTTTTACCGGCGCCATTGTTTCCGAGAAGCGCGACTCTCTCCCCCTCGCGTATCTCAAGGTTTATCCCTTTGAGTACGGGCTTGTCCTCGTAGCTAAAGCTCACATTCCTAAACTCTACGGCGACTACCCCCGGAGAGTGATGCGGCAGAGAGATGCGTGGAGCCTCCACGATGCCCGGGGGCAAGTAAGCCTCTGCTGGAACCTTCAGTTCATCCGCAAAGTTGGCGAGCTCCTCTACTCTCTCCACCTCCCTAACTATGGTTCCCTCTCTCATCACGAAGACCCGGTCCACCCCTACCTCCAGAACTTCCTCAACTCTGTGTTCCGCTATTACGACTGTTTTTCCCTCTTCGCGGAAACTCTTTATCACCTCTTGAACCGTGGCTACACCTTCGCTATCGAGATTGGCTAGAGGCTCATCCATGAGTATTATTTCGGGCTTCATGGCTAAGACGCCGGCTATGGCTACTCTCTGTTTCTCGCCGCCACTCAGCTCGTTCACGTCGCGATCCTTCAGGTGCAGTATGCCGAGTCTACTCAGCGCCTCTTCAACCCTCCTCTCAATTTCCTCTCTCTCGATGCATAGGTTGGAGGGGCCAAACGCTACGTCATCCGCTACTGTTGGCAGAAATAGTTGCTTCGAGACCTCCTGCATAACTGTGCCTACAATTCTCGACAATTCGTAGACGGGAGTTTCTGCTACGGTAAGCCCCCTTACCCTGACGGCTCCCTTATAAGTTCCCGAGTACCTATGGGGTATCAGCCCATTGATGGCCTTTAAAAGCGTAGATTTCCCGCTCCCGCTCCTACCGGCAAGAAGCACCACTTCGCCCTTGTCTACTTCCAAGCTAACGTTCCTTAACGCTGGCTCCCCTTTACCGGCGTAAGTAAACGAAAGCTCCTCGACCTCTATTTCAGGCACCCGTAAGACCACCGGGAACTCCACGGCTGAACGCAAAAATACCTTGCGCCCTACTTTCCCGTGGGATCCACCTACTAAACCAACACAGATGCTCGGAGAAACCCGCCGAGAGACCTAGCGGGCTAACCCTTGCTTCGCCTGATGCTGCAGGGCGAGGTATAGGTAGTACGCCAGCCCTCCCAGGAGGAGCACGGAGCAGAGCAGGTAGACGGCCGGGGTTAAACTGGGGTCGTAGAGAGGGTTCGCGGCGTAGGGGTAGAGCGGCCTGATGTCGGGGTACAGCGGCGAGTCGAGCAGAACGTGAACCGTGCACCCTAGGATCCCGGCCACCGCGAAGCCCTCGAAGCCAACGCTCCGCGACCCTTCCAGCAGGGCTCTCTTCCAGGCGTTCCCGAGTACCTTCTCCGTCGCGTGCATCAGGAGCCCTAGGCACAGCCCCAGCAACGCGGCGCCGGCGAACGTGTGGAGGTAGCCGTGGAGGGGGTAGTCGAGCCCCAGCACGAGCACTACTAGCGGCTCGACGTCCACCGCGATGCTGGCCAGTATGAACGTGGGGGCGTGGATCCTCTCCCTGAGCGGAAGCCCCACGGCGAGAGCAGGCCCCAGGTGAAACGGCGTGAACGGCATGCCCGTGCACCGCTACCTGAGGCCGGGGATCGACTCCGGGTCTACTTGGACCCACTGCCCGTTCTCGAGCTTCGCGTACCCCCTCGTATACTTCTCGTAGATACTCAGCACCCTCAGCCTCAGGTCCCTGTGCGGGATGAAGTCCGGGGTGCTGTTTATGCCGTCGAAGTGTATCATCTCGACGTGCCAGACGGGCTCCGCGCCCGGAAGCCTCCAGAGCCCCCTGCTCGCGACGAGGTAGAGGGAGTGCTTGACCAGGGATGGCTCGAGCCTTACAAGCCCCTTTGACAGCCTCTCCGGGAGAGTCTCGACGTGCCTCTCATCGTACCTCAGGAGCCTCGGGTCCGCGCCGACCGCGAGAAGCATGAGCAGGACGCCGTTGCACTTGTAGCAGGTACCGCAGGGCTTCACAACCCCGTTCTCTACGTGCGTCGAGTGGCAGCTCGTTACGAGCGGCGCGAGGTCCGGGTACCTGTCGAAGAGTATCCTGAGTATCGTTATGGGTGTTACCGGCCTTAGAGGCGACCACTGCTTGATGCCCAGCCCCCTCTCCTCGAAGTACCGCGTCATGTAGACGTCGAAGTCTAGGGACTGGTCGTAAGTCGCGTAGTAGTGCCTTATACCCTTGTACTCGAACGTCAGCCCCGAGGGGTCGTCGAACTCGTTTCCCATGACTATGTTGCCCACGCCGTACTTGAGCGCCAAGGGGAGGAACGAGAGTATGTAGTGAGCGTACCAGAAGAGCCTGACGGGATATATCTCCCTGTTCTTCCTCCAGTAGTTCGGGACGACTATCTTCATGTTCTTCTCTATGAACGCGAACAGCCTGTCCACGTTGCTCCAAACCCTCCTGGTGTTGGGGTCCCTCCTCGACAGCTCCCTGTAGGCCGTGAGCGCCGTCCACCAGTGCCTCCCGGCCTCGTTGAGGAAGAACGGGTAGACCTCGCACCCGGCCTCCCTGAGGAGTCCGTACGCGAACAGGCTCTCCTTGCCCCCCGACGACATGACGCCGCACTTCGAGTAGTCCGGCTCGGCCTCCAGGTACGTCGAGTCGTCCACGTTCTCGGCGACAACGGTCGCCCGAGGCTCGGCGTCCTCCGGCGTCACGCTCTCCGGGTCGGGGAGGTACTCCTCCTTTATGAGCCCTGTGCGCGCGACGATTCTGTTCACGAAGATGTCCCCTGCCGTTACCCGCGCCATGTCCTCGAAGAACCTCAAGTCCAGGCTGTGAAGCTTCACGTCGAGCCTTATCTCGTCTGCGAACAGTGCGTAGTTAACCGCCGGCACTATGCCGGCCATGCTGGAAGCCTCCTCGAGCACCCTAGGGTCGAGGTCCTCTGGGTAAACGTTCACGAGCTCGTACTCCTTCCTCAACCCGTCGAACTCCAAGACGTACCTAACGCTCGTACGCCTACCCTTGACCTTCACTGGCCCGACAGTTATCTTGTCAAAGCACTTCAGGTCCACTCTTAGCCCACCACTTCCGGGAACCTCCTGGTTATCTCGTCGACAATCCTCCCGACGCCCTCGATCATCGGGACCACGACGGGGATCCCGAGCTCCTTCTCAAGCTTCTCCCTCTCGGCGAGCACCTCCCGCTCCGAGAGCCCCTCGGTGCTGAGAGTGATCGCGAAGACCCTCCTATCGGTTATTATCTCGACGAGCTTCAGGAACTTCTCCAGGGGTGGAACCGGGTACTCGGGGAACCCGTCCAAGTGCTTCCTACCTGGCGCGTGGTGCAGGATGGTGACCTCGGGTTTCAACAGGTTCAGTATCTCGTAGCTCCCCGGGAACACCGGGTGAAGCAGGCTACCCTGACCCGGCACGACTATGACCTTGGGCTTCTCCTCGCTGTACGCCCTCCACACGACGTCCTCCAGTACTCCGGGGACGAAGTCGTTTATCACGCTGTCAAGCACGAAGACGTACTTGGCGCCCTGCATCCAGGCAGTCTGCCCCGTACCGACGAAGACGGCTTTAATTCCCCTCGCGTTGAGCTCGTCGGTCACCATGTGGGCAACCGTCCTCTTGCCGACAGCCGAGTCCGTCCCTATCACGACCACTTTGAGGGCTTTGACCTCCTTTATCTTCCCTGTGTAGAACTTCCTGGTGTTGTAGTATATCTTCCTCACGTCTATTATTTCGGCGCCAGTCTCCCTGGCTATCCTAGAGAGCTCCGGGTCGTCACTGAGAAACTCGTGTAAACCAGAAACCACGCTTATCCCCCTCTTCAACGCCTCCTTCACCACCTCCCTGTAGGACGGCGGGAGCCTGCCACCAGGAGTCGCCACGCCGATTATGAGGAACTTTACCCCGGGGTGCTCCTTCAACGCCTCCTCGAGGGAGGAGTATATCTTTATGCCGCGAGGTTTCCCGTCGAGCACTTCGCCTGCATCCCTCCCAGCGAGGGTGCTGTCTATCACCCCGACTATCTTGTAGCGTAGGCTCTTCCTGACGAGCCCGTGCGCCGTCTTGCCGTCAGTCGTCGAGTAGAGACCCTCCGCCAGTATTACCGCTTCTCCCTCCTCCATCTCCCCGTTATCACCGCTACTACCGGGCCGTCGACCTCGTTTGCCTTAAGGTACTCGCGTACAGCCAGGAGCGCGGACGCCGACGCGGGTAGAGCGCTTACCCCCTCGAACGCCCTGAGGAGTATCGACATCTCGACCATCTCGGAGTCGCTGAAGCCGAACGCCGCGCCCTTAGACGCGTATATAGCTCTCAGAGCCTCCTCGGCGTTCAGCGACCTAATCGCGACGAGCGGCTCGTTCACCGGGGTTTCGCGCACCTCGGAGACCTCGACCGGTAGGGGCTCCGTCGACCCCCTGCTCCAGGAGTAGACGAGCTGGTTCGCGTTGGACGTGCTGGCAGCGACCATCCTCGGGATCCTCGTAGTCTCCCCGGCTCTGTACAGCCTGTAGAAGCCGTGGTATATCCCTACGAGCGTGGTTCCGTTCCCCACGGGTACAGCCACTACGGCAGGGGCGTCTCCGAGCTGCCTCACGATCTCCCTCGCTATGAGGGAGTAAGCCTCTATGCTAACGTGGTCGTTCACGCTACCGGGGTTCGCGTCGTACCACCCGTTAGCCCTTGCGGAGCTCACGCTTACCGCGACCGCGTCCTCGTAGGGCCCCTCCACCTCCACTACACGCGCCCCGTACCTCTTCATCTCCGGCACCCTACTGTTGCTGTAGCCCTTCGGGACGAATATCACCGCCCTAAGCCCCGCGAGCCTAGCGTAGTACGCTACCGCGACGCCGTAGTTACCGCAGGTCCCGACCGTCACCGTGTCGTAGCCGTTGAGAACGGCCTCTCCCACGTGCGCGAGGGCAGCCCTGTCCTTGTGCGTACCCGTGGGGTTGTAGCCCTCGTACTTCAAGTAGACAGCGGCGCCGTCAAGGTTGAGAAGCTTCCTGAGAGATGTGAGCTTGAGCAGGGGGGTTGAGAGCGCTAAAAGTTTACTACTAGATGAGTCTCCCTCCTCCACCTTCACCCTTCACCGTCGATTCTAGACGTTACACCCCTGAGGATTAAACCCTTGTATTGCTAGGAGGGTTTAAAAGAAAAAGGAGCCCGGGAAGTCCGAGGCAAAACTATACTCTACGCGGTTGAAACACGGCGAGCATTTTGCCCCGGCAAAACTTTCGGCACATAGACTTCCACTGGCGGTTCGCGGGAAAGTGTTCAGCCCCGGCGTAGAAAAGCTAAAAAAGGCTCTCTGCCACATCTAGGGGTGCTCGGAACCCTGGTAAACACGCTGACCGTGCTGGCAGGGTCCCTCGTCGGTTTGCTCCTCAGGAAGAGCGTGAACGCCGAGAGAGTAGCGTTTGTCGCCGACGTGCTTGGGCTTTTCACAGTGGCGATCGGGGTTCAAATGGCGCTCCAAGCGAGAAAGCCCGTGGCGATGATAGTCTCGTTGCTCCTCGGCTCCCTGGTGGGCGAAGCCCTCGGCGTGGAGGGAGCTCTTCAGAGGCTTTCGGAGAGAGTATCGAGGACGAGGTCCCAGGGCGTGGTCGACGGGATGCTCACAGCCTTCCTGACGTTCTGCGTGGGGCCAATGACCGTAGTGGGGTCTATCAGGGACGGCTTGGGAGACCCGAGCATACTGCTGGCAAAGTCCGTCATGGACGGCGTCGCATCGGTTGCCTACGCCGCGGCTATGGGTGTAGGCGTGGTGTTTAGCTCCGTCTTGGTGCTGGCCTTCCAGGGATCCCTGGCGTTGCTCGGAGCGCTGACGGGGGCGCTCCTGCCAGAGGCGTCGGTGAACGAGCTGACCGCGGCAGGCGGAGTGCTCCTAATAGGCGTAGGCATCAATTTGTTGAAGCTGAAGAGGATCCGCGTGGGGAACATGCTCCCGGCGCTCCTGCTGGCACCAATCCTGGCGCTGACGGGCATGCCTTAACAAGCCCTCGGAAACGTTACTTTGTCTTCGAAGAGGGTGTATAAAGATTAGAACCTTTTTCCAAAAAATGGAGGAAATCTATTTAACGAAAACGGCTATTGGCAAGAAATCTTTACGAAGGAGCAGTAGAAGAGCATTTAAAACCCCGATCATTTAGCGAGGAACAGGGGGGCTGGAGGGCAACCTCACCCGGGGTAGCGGATGACGTTGTGCAACCCTCCTAAGCCCCCCAGCCAGATATTCTTTTCACGCTTAAGGTTTGCTGGTGAGAGGCTTGCGCCTATGGTAAGGGGCGAAGAACGTATAAAGCGAGGAATACCAGCGAGATTACAGCCGAAAGTATAGCGAAAGCCTTGTCCAGAGTTTTCATGGACAGTTTTCTATACCACGTATGGCACTTTGTCCCTCCGAACCCCCTCAGCTCCATCGCATCGGAGACATCGTAGATGGAGAGCGTTGCAGACACGGTTACGGGCACTATCAACGGGATTACCGCTAAGATCCTGCCGAGAGGATTCTTCCCACCCCGCGGCCTATACCCCCTAGCCATCTGCGCTTCTAATGTGCGCCTTAACTCGTCCACGAACTGAGGGAAGTACCTAAAACCTAGATGTACGGCATACGCGGCCCTGTAGCTCAGCCCGAGTTGTCCTAGCGCAGGAGCGTAAAGGTGAGGAGGAGTTGTGTAAACGAACGCGACCGTAACTGTTGCTACCGCTAGAAGCTTGAGTACAGGAGTGATAGACCTGGAGAGGAGCTCCGCGCTCATAAATGCCTCTAATAGCTCTCCGCGCGGCCTATGGTAGAGCACAGCTACGAACAGATAGTTCAGGAAAGACAGAACCAGGGCTACGATCAGTATGAACTTCCAAGTGTTCTTCGTTTTCGAGAAGGGAAGCCTTGCGAGAAGATAGAACGATAGGCCTAATGCTAGTGTTAGTACCGCTAGAAGGAGGTTGTAGGAAAGCGAAGCCGCTAAAACCACGCTTCCAACAAAAAATAGTTTAACCCTGGGATCCAGTCTGTGTACGATGCTACTCCCTTCAATGTACCTAACTATTCTGCTCGACATTCTAGGTTCTCCTAGACCTGCCTTTTACCGCCGCACTATAAGCTTTGATCAAGACAGGGGTGAGTATGGCGCCGTTAACGGCGTCGGTCACAGCGGCTGGTAGGAACAACGCGTATATTGCCTCTTCGATCGTAGATATCCCATACCCGAAAATGTAGTCAGTAAAGGACGCGAAGCCCATGCCGACTATAGATCCTACGACTGCGAGTACCGACGCTACCATTAACCCCTTCTTCTCTAGTAGCTCTTCGCGCTTAATAATGTACGATGCCAGCCCGGATATCAGTCCGAGGAGCCCGTTGCCCACGTCCCAGTTCCACCAGAAACCTCCCCAGCTCACAGCGTCACTTATCGTGTTTCCGAGAAACCCCACTACAAAGCCTACAACTGGGCCGAATACGTGGCCGAAGAACATGGGTATACTTACGCTGGGACGCACGGAGACGAGTTGTGATCCAGGTATCTGGAGAATGTTGAAGAAAACGTTGAAGGCAGCGTAGAGCGCCGTTCCAATACCCATGGCGACAATATCTGTAGTAGACAGCACTTTTCTTGAACGCTTTAGCTCTGTAGCCACGTTCTTAGTAGCCTTTTAGTCTAAGATAAACTTTTTCGCTTTAATGCCGCGGAAGACAGCTTTATCGTTAGCCCACTTCTCCACGCGTCTACAACCATGCCGGTTATACTTGTGCTAGCGTTTTCGTCTGCAATTTTCATCGAGCTGATTCAGGCCCTTAACACTCTCCGAGCTCGTATCCGTGATGCTCGCCTTGCGGGTGGCATTCGTCTACTCCGTGCACATGAGAGAAACGTTTTTCGCAACGGGTTCTGAGTGTTGGAAGCGTATGTTCGACGCGAAGCCCCTGATAGGTGCCGGTGTACTGGTGTACCTAACGGTAGCCCTCGTGGCGCGTAGCAGGAGGCCTAAGACTCCTGTGTGGAGCATCATGGCGTTTGCCTCTTTCATAGTCGTAGCCACGGGGCTTCTCGGCATAGACGACGTGAGGAAGAGCGTAGACGTAGACGTGATACTATTCCTCGTGGGTATGTTCAGCATAGTAGGGCTCGCGGAGACGAGCGGGCTCCTCACTGCCGCCTCCTACTTCTTCGTATCCAGGTTTCACAGCAGGGTGAAGCTCTTCTACGCGTCGGCCGTTCTCTTCGGCCTGCTCGCCGCGTTCGCGGTAAACGACACCGTTGCCCTCATGGGCCCCGCGGTGGCGTACGTGATTTCGCGGGCGGCCGGCATAGACCCCAAGGCGATGTTCCTCCTCCTGGCCTTTTCGATAACGATAGGGTCGGCGATGACCCCCATAGGGAACCCCCAGAACGTGCTCATAGCCTCGGGCTCCGGGATGCCGGCCCCAATGCTGGTATTCACGGCTAGGCTGGCGGTACCCACGCTCGTCAACCTGCTCCTAACGGCCTACCTGCTCTCCAAGCTCTATGGGCTGAGGGACGCTAAGGTGCAGGTGGCGCTGATCCCGGAGGAAGCCATAAGGAACAGGAGGGATGCCGCCCTGGCGGCCGCCGGCCTCGCCGGAACAGTTCTCGCGCTGGTGGTCAACGACTTCCTCGAGCTCGCCGGGATGCCGCACGTATCGGACAGGGGCATTATACCGTTCGTCGCTGCCGCCGCTATCTACCCGTTCACCTCCAACCCGAGGAGGATCCTCTCGAGGGTCGACTGGTCCACCGTAGTGTTCTTCATAACCATGTTCATAACGGTCGCGGGGGTTATGAGGAGCGGGGTCGTCGACCCCGCACTACGGCTCTTGCTCCCCGAGAAGGCTACCGGAGCCCGGGATCTCTTCGCGATAGCCCTCCTCTCGCTGGCGCTGAGCCAGTTCCTGAGTAACGTGCCGCTGGCAAGCATAATGGTGGAGTACATGAGGGGGCTAGGCTACTCGAGTACCGATGTCCGAGCCTGGCTAACGCTGGCAACAGCTTCAACCATCGCCGGCAACCTTACCCTGCTGGGCGCGGCTTCGAATATCATCATTCTCGAGATGCTCGAAAGGCGCTTCAAGACGACGATAACATTCACGGAGTTCCTCAGGGTAGGCGTGCTCGTAACTGCGCTGAACATGCTCGTATACGCGCCGTTCCTACTCTTGTAGAATGAAATAATTTCAAAAAGCATGCGGCTAGAGGGTTTACCATATGTTCTGAAACGAGAAAAATTATTTATCCCGGATAGCGAGGAATACTTGTGAATAGGCTACCGGTACTGGGGGTCGAGCTGTCAACAGAGGAATCGCTGAGCCTTATAAGGGGGAAAACCTCGGACGAGCACTTCGAGAGGCTCCTGAGGACGAGGAACTCCAGGCTCCTGAGGGACATAGCTGCCGTCATCCTGGTGGCTAAGCCCTCAAGCCTATTCGTGAACACGGGTAGCGAGAGCGACAGAGAGTACATAAGGAGGAGGGCGCTCGATAACGGGGAGGAGCTCCCGACGAGATACGAGAGGCACACCGTCCATTTCGACGGAGCGAAGGACCTCGCAAGGGACGTCGCGAACACGAGAATCCTCTACCCCGGCGGAAGGCGGGTAGCGATGGTCAATACCTACGACAGGGGGAGGGGCGTGGAGGAGCTAAGGGAGCTCTTCGAGGGAGTAATGCGCGGAAGGGAAGCCTTCGTGTCCTTCTACCTCTACGGACCCCGGGGCTCTCCCTTCTCCCTCTACGGCGTCCAGGTAACGGACTCGGCGTACGTTACTCACAGCGAGGAACTGCTCTACAGAAACGCTTACCGGGACTTCGTGGAGAAAGGAGAGGACGTGGAGTACATGCTGTTCGTGCACTCTGCGGGGGAGAGGGACGAGAGGGGTTGGAGCAAGAACACTGATAAGCGCAGGATCTACATCGACGTTGAGAACAGCACTGTTTACTCCGTCAACACTCAGTACGCCGGGAACACCGTGGGCCTGAAAAAGCTCGCCCTCAGGCTTGCTGTATACAAGGGCTACAAGGAGGGCTGGCTTGCCGAGCACATGTTCATCGTCGGGTTGAAGGGGCGCGGAGGCAGGCTAACCTACTTCGCGGGGGCTTTCCCGGCTGGTTGCGGGAAAACGTCCACCGCCATGATCGCGGACACGGTCGTTGGGGACGACCTAGCGCTGATACACGCCGTTAACGGCGTAGCGGTTGCGGTGAACCCAGAGGTCGGCATGTTCGGGATAATAGACGGCGTGAACCCGGCCGACGACCCGGAGATCTACAGTTTACTCACGAACCCCGAGGTGGAAGTAATATTCAGCAACGTGTTGCTCACGAGGGACGGGGAGGTGTGGTGGAGGGGGAAGCCCGAGGAGCCCAGGGAAGGCCTAAACTACGCAGGCGAGTGGTGGCCCGGCAAGAGGGACGAAGGCGGAAAGGAGGTTCCACCCTCGCACCCCAACGCTAGGTTCACGCTCAGCATCAGGCACTTCCCGAAGCTAGACCCGAGAATAGACGACCCGGGCGGAGTCCCCCTCTCCGCGATGGTGTTTGGTGGCAGGGATTCCTCTACCCTTCCCCCCGTACTCGAGTCCTTCGACTGGAACCACGGAGTGGTGATGATGGGCGCGGCGCTTGAAAGCGAGAAGACCGCCGCCGTGATCGGGCAGGTAGGGGTGACAGAGCTAAACCCTTACGCTATCCTCGACTTCCTGCCCATATCCCCCGGGGCTTTCACGGAGCTCCACTTCAGGTTCGCGGGGAAGCTCAGAGTCACGCCGAAGATATTCGGGGTCAACTACTTCCTGAGGGGGAAGGACGGCAACTACCTAGCGGAGAAGCGCGACAAGCTGGCGTGGCTGAGGTGGATGGAGGCGAGGGTTAACGGCGAGGTAGGCGCGGTTAAAACGCCCGTAGGCTACGTGCCTGTCTACGAGGATCTCAGGGAGATCTTCGACAAGCACCTCGGCAAGGAGTTCCCCGAGGGGCTCTACGAAGAGATGTTCTCCGTGAGGGTTCTAAACTACCTGGGCAAGGTGGAGAGAGTGTACAAAGCGTACCTGGAGGACAGCGATGCCCCTCCACTACTCTTCGAAATACTCAGGGACCAGGAGAGGAGGCTTAAAGACGCCGGCGCGCGCTACGGGCCGGTGATAAGCCCCTTCAAGTTCGACAAGGCGTGAGCCCCTACCCGAGGGCGTGCCTCACGACGTACTCTATTACCCTTTCGATCTCGCCTTTAACGCTCTCAGGTAGGCCCGGGGTCTCCGCTGTGAGGTAGCCCCTCAGGAGTATAGACCTCGCCTCCTCCTCGCTGAACCCCCTAGCCATAAGGTACTCTATCTTCTCCCCGGAGAGCATGCCTATAGCCGCCTCGTGCGTCAGCTCAGCCCTCTCCACCCTGGACTTCAGCACCGGGACAGCTTCTATGGTCGAAGAGGGGTCGAGCATGACCCCAAGGCACTCTATGTGCCCCTTCACGTCGTTGGCCTCCGCCTCTACAGACCCCCTGGAGACTATCGTAGACCCCTTGCTCCCGAGCACCCTGGAGACGAGCTCCGCGCTGCTCCCCTCTCCCAGAAGCACGGCCCCTCCACCCACGTCGTAGACGCCGGGCCCCGTGCCGGCGACTACGGAGGTTAGCTTGGCGCTCGCCCGCCTATACAGGTAAACCCTGGGGTACGTCTGCAGGGACGCTACCGGGCTGTACACGGCGTAGTAGCTCACGTATTCTCCGCCCTCCTCCACCCTCACCGCAGTCCTGGGGCGTACGTGCGTACCCTCGCCCCACGCGTGGAGCATGGTGAAGACGAGCCTCGCGCCGGGACCCACGAAGAACTCCGAAAGCCCCACGTGGAGCCCTCCCTTGACGCCGTGCGGCACGAGGCAACCCGTCGTGACGACAGCCTCCGCCCCCTCGTCGAGGTAGACGACGTTGTGAGCGAACTGGACCTCCTCCCCTGTGAAGAGGCTCAGGCAGGTGTATATCGGCACGTCGACCTTGACGCCTGGCGGTACGTAGACGTAGTAGCCGGCCTCCCCGCCGTAGAGGTAGGCGTAGGCGGTGTACTTGTCCGTCGCCGGGTCTATCAGGGACCAAGCTACCCTCGCGGCGGGCCCGTCCTCCTTCAAAGCCTTCGAGAGGGGCTTCACCACGACCCCGTATTCCCGGAATAGCCTCTCGGCTAGAACCCTCGCAAAGATAGTCTCGCCCACCTGGACGTAGCTCGCCCGGGAAACGTCTATGCCGACTCTCTCCTTCACGGAGGAGGAGACAGCCCTGGGCGGCTCCCCGGCGGAGTACCCCGGCGCCGCGACCCTGAAGGACGATAAATCGAGGTCCGGGCCATAGGGAGAGGGCTTCGACAGCGCCTTCCTAGCCGCTTCAACGCGCTCCATCAGCCTCACCGCACAGCCCCTTAAAGCCCCTCTCCTCTACGAGCCCGGCCACGCTCCCCGGGGCGCCGCTGTACACTATCCTCCCATCGCAGAGGACGTGTGCAGCCGTGCCGCCAACCTTCTCTATGAGAGCCCTGGTGTGTGTCACCACGATCATTGCCGTGCCGAACTCCTCCGAGACGAAGCTCAGGGCATCCGCTATCAACCAGAGGCTGTCAAGGTCCACCCCGCTGTCCGGCTCGTCGAGCAACGCGAGCCTGGGGCGCATCAACGCGACTAGGAACAGCTCCGCCCTCTTCCGCTCGCCCCCGCTAAAACCCCTGAAGGAGTCCCTGCCCATCAGGTGCTCCAGTCGTAGCCTGCGTGAAAGCTCCTCCACGTACGCCCCGGTGCCGAACCTCCCAGAAACCAGCTTGGCGAGGCTCCTCAAGGGGACCCCCACGAGCTCCGGCGGGATCTGGTAGGCCAGCGCCACGCCCCTCCTAGCCCTCTCCACCACCGGTAGACCGGTCACGTCCTCGCCGTCCAAGAGGACTCTTCCGGAGACCACGCGGACCCTGGGAAGCCCCGCCAGCGCCGACAGGAGGGTAGTCTTGCCAGCTGCGTTGGGCCCCATCAGGAAGTGCACCTCGGCCTCGCCGACGCCGAGGCTAACCCCTCTCAGCACCTCGGCGCCTCCCACCTCGACGTGCAAGTCCAAAGCCTCTAAGAGAGTCATAGTGCCCGAAGAGAAGCTCCGACCAAGCCTTTAAGCCTACCGCCTCTACACTCTACCTGAGCAGTACGCCTGCTACGGCGGCGCCCAGCAACGCGGAGGCGGAGGACAGCAGGAAGAGGGTTCTCGGGCTGTAGAGGTCCGCGACGAGCCCCGCGGCTACGCCGACCGCGGACCCGAATAGCGCCGAGAGCGTCCCCTCGAAGGCGTAGAACGTAGCTCTCTCCGACTCGTCGCTCAGGTCCATCAAGGCCTTGGAGTACGCGAGCCAGAACGCCGGCCACACCGGTATCACGAAGAACAGGGAGAAGACGAGGTAGTTCGGGGACAGAAAGTACCCCAGGTAGAGAGCGGTCCACCCGAGCCCTGCGAGCACGAACATCTCCCGCGTCGAGAGCCTGTCGGCGAGCCTGCCGTAAGGGATGGACGCTAGCCCGAAGAGAGTTGTGACTGCCACGAGCGTCGACCAAGCTTCAGGCGGGCCGTTAAGGTACTTCACGAAGTACACCGAGAACACTCCTCCGCTCAGAGCCCCGGGGAGGCTGAGCACGAGCCTAGCTAGGTAGAGCTTCCAGAACCTCCGGGGTATCTTCGGGATGCTTACAAGCTTCCTCGAGCTAACGGGGTTCCGGTTACCCTCTTCGGGGATCATGCTTATCAGGACTAGGGGCAAGACCCCGAGCAAGGCGTTCAGCCTGAGCATCCACCTGAAGCCTATCCAGTTGTACAGGAACCCTGAAAGCATGCTACCGGCGAAGCCGCCGATGACCGTGGACGCGTTGTAAACCCCGAGCCTCGACCCCCTCTTGTCCTTGAAGACCTCCGCCATCAAGGCGGAGAACGCCGCTCCCCCAGCGCTCCCGGTGAACGCCCCGAGTATCTGGACGAGTATCGCATCGTTAATGCTTGACGCGAAGCTGAGAGCCAGGGAAGCCAGGGAGCCCGTAGCCAAGCTCAGCTGAACGAACTTCTTCCTCGACCCATTAGTATCAGACAGCCTGGCCCAGAAGAGCCCCATGATCACTGAGACCGCCACCGGGGCCTGGCTGGCAATACCTGCCTGGAAAAACCTCCCGCCGGCGAGCCCGTAGAGGTAGAGAGCCATGAACGGCGATACGAGGTTACCGGCGAAGCTACTCGCAAGCCCGTACGCTACGAGCACTTTCTCCGCTCTTCCACCGCCCGTCGAGGCGCGGGGCTCCGCTCTCTCTCCGCTCTGAGTTTCAGCCTTACGCGACACACATACCACCCCGAACACTCAAAGAGGATGCAGAGAGCCCCCACAAATATAAACCCCGCGCGCGGTATCTTTCCGGGTGGTTGGCTTGGCGGAAGACCTCCAGGAAAGGGTTATCAGAGCCTACGAGAAGGTTAGGGACAGCGTTGTAAGCGTAACGGCGGTAAAGGTCCTGGACTTCCTCTTCGTACGCGAACCAGTCTCGGGGCTAGGGTCCGGCGTAGCGGTAAGCGAGGACGGCTTGGTGGCTACGAATGCCCACGTCGTCGAGGGCTTCGAGGAGATCTCCGTGACGACTCCAGGTGGGGACCACGTAAGAGCGGAGGTCGTAGACGTGGATCCGCACTACGACATAGCGTTTCTTCGAGTAGAGAGGGCGAGGCTTAAGCCAGCCGAGCTGGGCGACTCCGACAGCTTGAGGGTCGGGCAGTTCGTTGTAGCTGTGGGAAACCCCTTCGGCCAGCTCCTCGGAGGTCCCAGCCTGACGTTCGGCGTTGTGAGCGGGCTCGGGAGAAGCCTGAGGGCCGAGGGAAAAATATACGAGAACCTCATACAGACGGACGCGCCGGTAAACCCCGGGAACAGCGGAGGCCCCCTCGTCGACCTCGAAGGGAGGGTCGTGGGGATAACGACCGCTATGATACCGTTCGCCCAAGGCATAGGGTTCGCCATACCCATAAACGAGGTGAAGTACGCCCTGGCCCAGCTTGAAAAGTACGGCAGGATTCTCAGACCGTGGATAGGCGTCTACGGGCTAGACGTGAACCCGGCGATAGCCTACCAGCTAGGGTTGCCGAGAGCGGCCGGAGTGCTCGTACTAAGGGTTGTCCCCGGGAGCCCCGCCGCCAGGGCTGGCGTAAAGCCCGGGGCAGTCATACTGAAGCTGGACGGCTCGGAGGTCAAAGGCACGGGAGACCTCGTGTCTAAGCTCAGGCAGAAGGAGGTAGGGGAAAAAGCGGTCCTAGAAGTCTTCTACGCGGGTACGCTCCGCAGGCTCCAAGTAACGGTAGAGGAAGCACCGTAGCACGCACCGCTAGCACAGGTAGAAGCACTACCCTCAGCTCTACGGTCCCCAAACGTTCAACGTGAACGAGCCGACGTTCTCGAAGCCCACGTAGCTCGGCGAGCCGGGCGGCGCGCAGCTATACCTGGAGAGTATGGAGCCATCCGACCCCCTCACTATGGCTTCGTAGACACCGGATAAAAGCCTAAGGTCAACCCAGTAAGCGCTACCGGTGTACAAGGGCGCAGTCGCCGCGCCGCACACCGCGTAGTAGCTCCCACCGCTCACGTAGACCCCGAACAGCTTGTTCAGGTTTGAGCCGAGGAGGTAGAAGCCGTAGGAACCCGTCCCCGTGAAGTTCGCCGCGTATGAAGCCCCGCCGGCGACGAGGGGTATGCAGACGAGGTTCCCGCTAGACCGGAAGGCAGGGGTCGCAGGCGTAGTAGGTCAACGAGAGGTCGTCCCAGAACAACCCAGAAATAACCTTTTTCGTGCCAGGGATTGCGGGGGTACAGCGCCGGGCATCAGCGGCCATGAAGGTCACAGCGCATGCTAGCGTTAAGGATCCGTCTCCTCCGGGAGCCACTGCCCGTGGCTTGGCTCTGGCTCTACGTAGTTGCGGACGTAGAAGTTGTCATATAGGTGGTCGACGTTCTTGTTGTACGCGCTGAAGAGGCCTAGCCTGGAGCCGGAGGTTATCGGGCTTGAGTCGGTCCAGTCGATAACCTTAGAGTCGTCCACGTACACTGTTATGTGCCCACCGTACAGCCTCATCTCAAGCTTGTACCAAGTATTAGCCTGCAAGCTGTAATAGACGTGCACGGGCTCTACCTCGCTCGGCAGACCAGTACTCTTAACGAGCTCCACGTTAACTCTTGGCCTAAACGTTAACGAGTCGATCAGGCTCGGCGCGTATATGAGCCTAGCGTAGTACTGCCTTATGTAGCCGTTGGCGTCGACACTGTGCCTAGCCGCTACTCCCGCCTCCTCTATCTCCTCGAGCTTCCCGAGGTTTATGAGGACACATACAGCCACGTTACCATTCTGGACGTCCGTCAACGCGTACATGTGGCTAGCGTCAACAGTCACGCGGTGCTTGAGAGCCCCCTGGAAGAGCTGCCAGCCAGAAGAGTCGCTACCGTCCACGTCGCCCCAGCCGTCCGCCCCCTTGTCGTATGGGAAGCTCGTGAAACCTATGGCGCTCGAGAAGTCGTTGAAGTAGATGAACGTCGCCGCTCCGTTGCTCTCGCTAGTAGCAGAGGGGTTTCCGTAGTAGACGTATATCCTGGCTGTCCCGGGGCTGGCAGGTATGCTCGGCACCTTCACCCATACGGTGGCGCAGCCGCCGCTAACGCTCTCCACCCAGTACGGTATAGCTACCTCTCTCCCGTCGGGCTGGAGGTACGAGAACCTGAGGTCCCCGAAGTCCGCCCTCCCCTTCCCGTTCAAGTAGACAGTATCCCCCGAGTCAGTCCCGCTACCACTACACACCCTGAGCCTCACCTGGTAGCCGGAAACAGCCCCCGCAGTAGAGCCAACAATGTCGTGGCCCTTCCTATACAGCCAGCCGCAGTAGAGCCAGCTCATTGTTTTGAATACCCAGACTATCTTCTGCCTAGCCTTGGACGTGCTTGCATTGAAGTAAAGCCACGTGTAGAGCCTGGCGACTTCCGAGCCCAGAGGTGCTCCAGAGCCCACGAGGACTTCTAGCCTGAAGTTCGCGCTTCCCTGCACGCTTACAGGCGCGCCGGCACTCTGCGTTATCGACCCGCTTACTACCTGTACTTGTTGCGTGCCGCCGAGGCTTACGTTTACCGATAGCTGAAACGCGTAGTTACCGGTTACGGACTCCGCATATAGTTTCGCGGGTAGATTGGTTGAAGCGGACAGGACTAGTGCTGGGTCGAAAATGACCCTGCAACCGAGCGGCGCAGTCACCTCGACGTACGTCACGTTTAAGCCGTTCTCCGCTTGCGCGTACGCGGCGGTTCTCTTGACTCCGTAAGCGGCTAGCTTCTTGACGGGGGGCTGGGTCGCCTGGACGTGCCACTCCGTCAGGTTGATTATCGTGACGGCGGCGTAGGCGCCTGCCAGCGCGAGCATGGCTATCGAGAGGGCTAGAACGGTTTTCCTCATGCTAGCCACCCGGGAAGCTCGAGTACGCGGCGTCCAGCCTCTTCAGCTCGGCGAAGGGGGCTGGGCCGAGGGCTAGGGAGAAGTAGCCGTAAGTGCCCCCCGAGAGGAAGAAGTCCCTGCAGAGAGCCACGCCGTATTTTTCGAGCCTCAGCGGCAGGTAGTTGCCGGTCGTACCCGGGTTGAAGGCGAGCGAGGTGTTGCCGCGCAGCGCGATCCTCGGGGAGACCCACTCCAGAACTATCCCCCTGTAGCTGAGGCTGGGCCACACGTATACGAGCGCTGCGTTCACGCCGCGCCCCCACAGTGTCACCGCCGCCTCGACCCTGTAGTTCGAGAAGCCTGTCGTGGAGAACCAGAGGACAGTCCTCACGGGGCCCGAAGCCGCGTTTCTCCAGGAGCCGGGGTCGCTGAGCTCCTCCTTCACCGACTGGTAGGGGAACACCACGTAGCCAGACAGGTTCAGCGAGAAGCCCCTCGCCTCCACGCCCCACCTCGACAGGTTCAGCCTCTCGCCCCCGAGTAGCGCGGCCCCCTCGAGGACCTGCACGTCGCCCGCCTCACCCCAGGGGTACCTCCCGCCCATGTAGATGTAGATCCTGGAGCCGTTCTCCAGGTACGCCGCGAAGACGAGCCTGTCGTCCCCCCAGACGGCCTCCCCGGGCCGCCTAACCCCGGAGGGCTCGGCGACGCCGTCCCCCCTCACCGTCCAAGCCTCGACCTGGTAGGGCAACAGGTAGTCGGCCCCGCTCCTCCGCAACACAACGGCGAAAGCGTCGCTACCGAGCCCGGCTATCCCGGAGATCCTCCTGACGAGCCTCCCGTTGACGTAGACCTCCCCGGACCCCGTGACCTCGAACAGCGCCACCCCCGGCTTCGAGACTACTGGCACGAGCTCCACCCTCCTCGGGAACGTGTTGTTCCACCAGTCGGTAAGCCTGTAGGAAACCCTGACCCTCGACTCCGTAGCCCTGGCGTAAGCCGGATCCACGAACACCAGCTCCACGCTGCCCGGGCTCGAAGCCTTGACGCAGAGGTCGAGCCTAGCGGACGAGCCCGCCGGCAGGACCACCTCCCTCGACGCGTTTACAGCGCCCAGCGCGAAGACAGCGCTACCGTTGAGCCTGAGCTCCAGGAGGCTCAGCCCCCTCGGCGGGGAGGCGCTGATCCTCAAGCGGTACGCCTGCCCCGCGGCGCCGAGGTTCTTCAGTTCCAGCGCTCCGCCGTAGCAGTAGACGGTGGTATTCGAGGCGTAGACGTCGAGCTCGGCGGGCTTTGCCTCGACGTCCCGCGCGCCCCCCACGACCACGGCCTGGACGCCGAGGGGGTATAGCAGTACCAGCGTTGCGAACGCGGCGACGAGCAGCGATGCTAGGTAGAGGTAGACGTCCCTCTTCCTGAGCCGCACGACCATACCACCCACCTACTAGAAAGGCGGTAAAGAAATATAAAGGGTTTAGTTCAAAAAAAGAATTCCTTTTACCCTTGGGATACGACGTCGATCTGAATGCTCATGAGGTCCGTGTTCCAGGAGCTCTGCGGTGTGGATGCGTCTACGAGTACCTCGGCGGATACGGGGACGCAAATACCGGGCCCGACCTGTACGGTGCCCGTGGAAGCGGGTGGTGTGGTCGTGGAGGTTATCGTTATCGAGGGCCCGCTGGGGTAGCCGCCAAGCCATAGGGTTAGGTACTTGACGTAGTTGTTCCAGCCACCGCTACTTATCACTCCCTTGTATACTAGGCTGACGGTGTAGGTCTTCGTGGTGTCCTTGTTGCAGATCTTTATGACCTCGCTGTAGCGGGTGGGATCCCCGGTGTAGCCCTTAATCGTTATCACTGTCCTGTTCGTCCCGTCGCTAGCAGTGGTCGTCGACACGCTTATGAGCCCGGTACCGGCGTCGGCTCCCGCTACCTTGACTATTGGGGGCGTGCCGGCTGCCTGGATGTGCCACTCGGTTATGTTTGTCAGCGTCACCGCGGCTACGGCGAAGGCTGTGGATGCCAGCGCTATTAGGAGTGCTACCAAGGTTGTCTTTTTCACTTGCATGTTTTCACCCTTTGAACCACCGATGGGAGCGGGGGTATTTAAACTTTTTAGTTCGGTTTTCCGGAAGGTCTGCGTTCAGAGCCCTGGACTCCTATCGTTCAATGCGCGGCTTGATATCTGTGCGCGTTGCATTAATACCGGTGGCGGGCTTGAAACGTGTACTGGTGCTGGCAGGTGTCTTGTCCGTGGTGCTAGCAGTGGTCGCTGGTGCTTGCTACTCCGAGGCCGACAGGTACGCCGTCGAAGTAGTGCTCAACAAGCCCGGGGTGGGCTACGACGCGTCGAGGCTCGCGGAGCTACTAGGCGTCGATGAGTCGTGGCTCGGGGAGGCGTTGCGCAAAGGCGTGGCCTACAGGAGCTCCTACGACCCGAGGCTCGTGGTCGTCGTATCGCTACAACCCCTCGAGCCGGGCGGGAAGGCCGAGTATCTCTCTGTGCGCGTCCAGGCGCCCCTGGTCTACAAGGCCGGCGGCGTGGAGGGCGGGGCCGACCTGTGCGGCGTAGGCTTCAAGAAGCCGGTTAGGCTGGCCGCCGGCTCCGGGGAGCTCGAGGTAAGCCTTGGGACGCTCGTAGTCGGGGCGCCGTCGAAGGTTGTCTTCAGGCCTACGCTCGAGTCCGTCGCGCCGCCCTACGCGAACCTCTCCGTAGGGGGTGTCGTCGAGCTGAGGGGTACGCGTAGCTACAGCGTGGCGGCGCCCTGCTTCTACGTTAGGGGGGAGCAGTGCTACAGGGTGATGGTGATCATACCCGGCTACGACGCCCCGATGGACGTGGAGCCCGGGCGGTACGAGGTTTCCATGAGGCTGGGCTGGAAGTCGTCCGCGGACGTGGACGCGGTGCTAGTGCTGGGCGTGGAGTACCGGGGGCTCCCGGCGAACCTCTCGGCGGCGGAGGGGCTGGGCTGGCTGCGCGAGCCTAGGGGCGGCGTCGAGGCTCTGCGCAAGGAGGTGGGGGGCGGGAGTATCTACGTTGTTTTCGACAAGTCCGGGTGCCACGCCAGCGTGGCGGCTTCGGGGCTCGGCGAGGACGCGGTTAGGAGGGAGGTCGACGCGTTGCTGAGGGCTCTGGGCTACTCGTACTACGACCTAGAGCTCTCTGCGAAGGGGCGCGTGCTGGAAGCCGCTTTCGAGCTGAGCGGAGACCCCTTGAGGGAGGCTTTGAGGCGCGAGCTAGGGCTCCTGGTGGAGGCGGGCGCCGTGAAGGGGCTCGAAGCCGCCGACGTATCGGCGATCGTAGCGGCGGCGTCGACGGGGCTCGCGGGTTGGAACGAGAGGCTAGTCTGGCACGACGGGAGGTGGATCCCCTACAGCAGGTACCCCGGCGCCGTGATCGCTAGGTGCGCCGAGCAAGCCCCGGAAGTCTTCCTCTCCGAGAGCGAGAGCTACGAAAAGCTACCAGTGCTAAACCTGCGGGAACCCGGCGGGGGAGGCGCAGAGCTGTGGCTACTCGCCGCGCTACCCCTGGTTGCGGTTCTCGCGGCTATCGCGTACTTCTTCAGGAGGAAGCGGTAGCCGAAAAATTATCCTTTTTCTCTCCAGCCTTAGCCGAAGCCTCGCCCATCCTCCCCAGCTTCTTGTACTCCGCCAGCCCAACGAGGAGCGCGGCTATCAGCGCTACCGCCAGGAATGTCGCGAGACCCGCATTCGTCAACCTCGCGGCGTACCCCGCCGCTTTCTCCGTCTCGATGAGCCTTACTCCCAGAGCCTCGACGTCGAGCCGCAGGAAGGCGCACAAAGCTAGGACGCCGAGCCAGAGACAGCAAAAGGTTGCAGAAAAGGCGAGCACAGCCTTGCCAATGGAGGTCAGCGCCGCGACCCTGGAGCAAGACCCCTCGAACACCACTCTTTCCCCCTCGTCGTGGATGAGGGCGTCCCTTTTTGCGGAGAGGAGGACGGCTAGGGCGAGGAAGAGGTCTCCCCCAGCCCCCATAGTGTTGAAGACAACTATGAACTCGGCAGTTTCCCTCGCAAGCCCTTCCAGCGTCTTAGCCGCTACGAGGGCGGCGGGCGTTAGCACGAGTAGCGGTGCTAGAGCCACTACGAGCCACTCGTCCCTGCGTAGACTGGTCTTGGTCGATACGTAGACCCCTACGAGGATCCAGCTTGCCCGGAAGGGCTTCACGCTTATCCCACGGGCGCCGAACGCGTAGGCAACGGCGACGTGTATCCCCTCGTGGAGAGCAAGCGTGGCGAGCACGCCTAGCGCGAATACTACAAGGTCGGCTGGAGGAGTGAAGCTTCCCAAGAGGAGGACCGCTACGTAGAAGAGTAGGAGCGCGAACCCAGCCACGGCGGCGAGGCTCTCCTTGACGGACACGTAGCACCTCTCTCCCTGCACGCCCTAACTCCCTCTTCGGACGTCTGGCGATAAATCGCTTTCCTTTTATGGTTTTTGACCTGGCATGAAGGTTTTGCCTAGGAAAGATCGGCGAGTGTATCCACGATCCTTAATGCTTCGCACCGCAGTATCTGCGCTTAACGAAGGTGACATCCACGTGGCTCCTGCTTTTTTCCGCCTTCCAGCCTCGACTGTCAGCCAACAGTCGAAGGGTTAGCCGAGGGGGAAGAGCAGGATCACCAAGTAGAGCCACGCTACGTGCGTAGAAACTGCGGCCGCGAGCCCGAGCCTCGTTGCAACGAGCCCCGTGTAGGCGCCGACTACTAGCGCTCCGAGCATGAGCGCCGGGTTGAGCGTGTACACGTGTACTAGAGTGTAGTACGACACCATCACCGCTAGTGCTGCGCGGGTAGAGCCGAAGCGCTCCACGAGAAAGGAGAGGAGCCCGCCCCTCCAGTAGACCTCCTCGGAAGCCCCTATCGCGCAGAGCGCGGTTGCGAGGAGCAGGTCTCTGCGGGCGGATTCCCGCACCATAGAGTATACCTGCTCGACTGCGTAGAAGTACCCGAGCGCCGCGAGGAAATGCTTCCCAGCAACGAAGACGAGGTAGAGCGGGATAGCCGCGAGCAATCCCAGCGCGACTTCCCGTGCGCCGGCGCCCAGCCTCAGGGCTCCGCGCCTAAAGGCTACGGTCGAGATTGCTAGAACCAGCGTTGCCCCAAGCATTGCCTGCACGAACACCTCCCTGAACGCGAGGAACGCTAGGGGCCAGAGTAGCGCCGGTAGGAGCGCGTAAACGTAGCTATACGCGGCCCGCACGGTGTCTCTCCTCAGCCGCCCGCCCGGCTGGACAGCATGCTCCTTATCCTCTCCAGGTACTCCTCCCTCTTAACCACGGCCCTCTCGTGCACCGCGTAACCTATCAGCGTCTTCCCGCTCCACGCCTCTATCCACAGGGTCACCCTCCTCCCGTCGCTCCTCAAGATCCTCCCTCTGACCTCCACCTGGGAGCCTAGCAGCGCCGGCGCTACGTGGTGCACGTCTATCCTCACACCGACAGTCGTGTAGTCCTTCCCGAGTTTCTCGTCGAGGAACACCCTGCTAGCCTCCTCCATGAAGGCCACGAGGTTCGGCGTCGAGAGTATCCCGGTGTCCCCCAGCGATATGTGCCTAGCGAGGTGCTCCCGCTGAACGGTGTAAGTCCTGGAGAACGCCTCGCCCTCCACCACCATCACCCGTGGCTCTCCGTGGGCGCCTCCAGCCGCCTCAGCTCGCCCCTCGCAAGCATCGAGGCCGCTTCGACGACCTCCACGTGTCTGTCAACGGCGTAGACCTCCACGCCGGCCTCCCGGAGCCTGTAGAAAGCCCCCGCCCCTATATCCTTGACTACGACCGCGTCCGGCCTCAAAGAGAGGACGAACCCCAGGACCGCGTGCCCCCTCCCCTCCTCTACGGTCGGGGCGACCGGATTCCTCTCCACCCTCTCAAGCTTCGCGGAACCACCCTCGACTACGACTACCGCGAAGAATGGCGCCCTGCCGAAGTGCGGCGACACTAAGTACTTCCCACCGCTCGGAACAGCTGGAACCAGTACCCTCACACCCACGAGATAGACGAGCAGAATATAAACCTGCCTCCAGGAAGAGTTCTTGTGGCGGGCGTTATACTTGCGCACGGCGACTCCGACGGCGTGACGGCGGCCGCCATAGCGAAGAGCGTTTACAGGGACGCAGAGGTCTTCTTCACGCACCCGGTGGGGCTCGCGAAGGACCTGGAGGAGTTCGCCCGGGGCAGGAGCCCCGTGATCATACTCGACGTCGCCGTCGACGAGGCCGGCGCGCCGAGGCTAGCGGAGGTTCTCCGCTCGCTGGGCGCAGAGGTCGTCTACGTAGACCACCACCCGGGTGGAGAGGCGCTGGAGAAGATACGCGTACCCGGCGTGAGGGTCGTCCACGAGGAGGGGCCCTGCGCGGCGGAGCTTGCCTACAGGTTCTTCAAGCCTCCCAGAGAGATGAGCAGGGTGGCGCTCTACGGCGCTATAGGCGACCACGCCCTGGGAACCGCGTGGGTCGCGGAGGCTCTCGAGGAGTGGGACTTGAAGACGCTCTTCTTCGACGCCGGCGTGCTCGTGCTGGCTCTCGAGGCTCTGGGGAGGGACTACGAGTCGAAGAGGAGGGTCGTGGACCTCCTGGCGGGCGGCGGCGTGCCGTCGCGGGAGAAGAGCCTCGTAGAGCTCGCGGCGAGGCAGAGCCTGCTCAACGAGGAGCTCAGGGTCAGGGTTCGTGAGAAGGCTCTGGTCGTTGGGCAGGTAGCCTACGTCATGGACCCTGGCGGGAGCCTGGGCACCGCGGCCTTCTACGCGAGGGTGGAGAGAGGCGTGAAGGTAGGCGTAGCCGTAGAGCGCAGAGGGGAAACGTGCGTGATGAGCCTTAGGTCTACCGGCGGAGTGGACCTCAACGCCCTGCTGAGAAGGATAGCCCCGAGGCACGGTGGGCACGGGGGAGGACACAGACAGGCGGCCGGCGCCAGGATCCCGTGCGGCGAGCTCGAGAAGTTCTTGGCGGAGCTTGCGGCCAGCCTCGACCGTTAAGGGGTACGCATACCCGCCGAGGGCCCTACGGGAAGAGGGCCATCTTCAAGAGGATCCCCACTACACCCACCAGTATCGGGACGTTAAATGCAATGAACAACTTTACGAATAACCCCATCATTCCCTCGAGCCTGGCAATTCTCTGCTCCAGCGAGCCAACTCTCCGCTCCACTAGGTCGATTTTTTGCTCCAGTAGGTTGATTCTTTGCTCCAGCGAGTTGAACCTTTGTTCGAGCGCCCCGATTTTTTGCTCGACGGTGTCGGCGCGGCTTACGATATCCCCTCTAATCCCCTCTCTCAGCTCCTTCAAATCCTGCTTTGTGGCAACATCTCTGTAGAGAGCGGTTAGCACGGCTATCCTCAGCCTCCTGTCCCCGAAGATCTCCGAGACTAGCTCCTCCGCTAGACCCCTTCTGAGGTCCTCCCTTTGCCTAAGCTCCTCTAGTAGCTTCTCGGCTATAGACAGGCTCATCAAGGATCAAGAGGCTGTATCGAATATTAATAGCTTTGGGGCTGGGTAAAGAGCTATGGCTTGACTACGACCTTTACCTCTCCGGGCCTGAACGACCTCTCGAAGGCTTCCCTCGCCTTCTCCAACCCGCCGTAGACGCTGGTAATCACGGGCCTCACCCTCCCCTCTCTCAACAGCCTTATGGCTTCGCGGAACTCCCTGAAGGTACCGCACCTGGAGCCGATGACGGCGACCTCCTTGACTACGGCCTTGGTGAGGTTAACGCTCCCAGGGTTGCCGGGCGTCGACTTTAAGTGAACAGTGCCCCTCGGCTTTACGAGGTCGACCGCGAGGTTAAGCGCTGAGGGGTCCCCGGAGACCTCGAACACCACGTCGAACCCGACGCCGTCCCCGGACTCGCCGCCCAGCCTGGACGCCTGCTCTGCCGTCACCACCTCAACGTCTAGGCTCCTGAGTATCTCTGCCTTGGAGCTACCAGCCCGCGAGACGACGACGGGCCTGAAGCCCGCGTCCTTGAGCACCTGGACGAGCATCACGGCGAGGTTCCCGGTTCCCACCACGGCTACGCTGTCGCCCGGGGCGGGCGGCTTGAGCCTCAGCGCGTTGAGCAAGGCCGCTAGGGGCTCGACCTCGGTGGCGACTACGGGGTCTAAGCCCTCGGCGGCGTGAAGCGCGGTTGCAGGGGCGACGAAGTACTCGGCGAGGCCCCCATCGAAGTCTATGCCGAGAGTCTTCTTGTAGGGGCAGTGAGTGTAGAGGCCCGACCTGCAGTACTCGCACCTCCAGCACGGGAAATTGATCTCGGAGACCACGAGCCTGCCCACGAGTTCCTCCGGCCCCTCCACGACGACCCCCGAGACCTCGTGCCCGGGGATGAGGGGCTTCTTGAAGAGCGGGTACGTGCCTTTGTAGAACGCCTTGTCCGTCCCGCAGATACCGACCGCGAGGGTCTTTACGAGTGCCCATCCCTCCGGCTTCTCTGGGAGCGGTACGTCCTCGACCCTCAGGTCTCCCGGACCGTAGAGTAACGCGGCCTTCACGCACGTCTACGCTCGGTAGATCAAAATAAATCTTAGTGCGCGCGGTTAGAGAAGTGGGTGCGGATGGATCGGGCCGACTTCGCTAGGGACGCCGCGAGGGTTCTCGAGGTAGCCAGGAGGATAGGCGTGGTGGACGTCGGGAGGCTTAGCGCCGAGACGGGTATCCCGGAGGGCAGGGTGAAGCTCATCCTGCTGATGCTCCGCGACGCCGGCATCCTCTCGGAGGAGGGGCTGGCCTGTAGTGAGTCGGCGTGCGCCTCCTGCCCCCTGAGGGCTGTGTGCACCGCTAGGGGCGGCGCGAAGATATACGTACGTCTACGCAAGGAGCCCTAGGCGGCCGGTGGTTGGGCAAGCGCCTTGGCGGAACCCTCCCTTATGAGCACGAGGGCGGCGATGAACAGCGCTACTGAGAGCAAGCCTGCTACGGCGAGGGCGTGGGGGACTGCGGATAGGAACGAGAGCAGTATCTGTACTACCTCGAGTATAGCCGCCGTCTTGAAGCTGTCCAGCCCGGTCGCCGAGGAGAGCTCGAAGAGCATCAGTATTTCGCCTATCCGCGCCACGAAAGACGCGATGGCCGCAAGGACTACCAGTAGTAGCACAACGATGAAGCCGGTCATTACGGCCAGCATAGCTTCGGGGCCAACGGGTGGGTAGCGCCCGGCGAGCGCGGGCATAGCCGGTAGCGCGAATGCCACGAGAGCGACTACGGCGAGCACTGCGAGCGCGAGGCTCGCCCAGTAGCCGTACTTGATCATCTTCGAGGAGCCGCCCAGAGCCTCCCTCCACTTAGCCAGCCTGTCGGCCGCCGGTATCAGGCGCGCGAAGACAGCGAAGAGCCACAGCACCCCGCCAGCGATGAAGAGGATGAGCACCAGTAGCAAGAGTAGCAGGTGGCGTGCCAACGCTGCGCCTAGGCGGAGCGCCTCCTTGCCTGCCCACAGCTCCGGTACGGATGGGAGGAAGCCGGGCAATAGGAGGGCGAAGACGAGCAGGGCCACGAGGTTTACCAGTTGCGAGGCGAGCATGGCTTCAGAGTAGCCTTTCAGCAACCGCATGCCGTCCACGTAGAAACCAGCCTTCTCGGACACGGAGAAAAGTGTTCTCCCGAGTATTTAAGCATTACCGCCGTGTTGCGCGCGGGTGTACGCGAAGAACCACAGAGCCCCCGCTGCTATCACGGCTAGCCCCATAGCGAGCGCAGTCTTCTCGACGCTCAGGCTGAGCAGAAGGCTCGTGAAGGCGCCGGCAACCGCGTGCCAGGGCCTTAGGGGCGACCTGAAGGGCGGGTCTACCCCGTCCAGGTAGAGCTTCACGTCCGCCACGTTCGTGAGTACGTGGGAGACGAGCACCAGGAAGCTTGTAACCATCGCCAGCCGGGAGATGTCGAAGAGGGCTACGAGTACTAGCATCACGGTCCCGGAGAGTAGCACTGAGTAAACCGGCGTCCCGAGCTTCTCGTTTATCTCGGCTATCTTGTCTGGGATCTCCCTGTTCCTCGCCATCGCGTAGAAAACCCTGGACTGCCCCATGACGGACGTCAGCACGACGCTGAACGTCGCGACGAGCCCTCCCACGCCGACCACCCACCCCACGCCGACCCTGCGCGCTACCTCTTCGAGGGGGGCATTGCTGGAGGCTAAAGCCTCGTACCCGGCGACCCCCACCGCGACCACCGCTACGAGCGCGTAGAGCGCGGCGGATACCGCGAGGGCTAGCAGTATGGCTCTCGGTATGTTCTTCTCGGGGTCTTTAACCTCCTCGGCGAGCGTCGATATGCGCGGGAACCCTATGTAGGCGAAGTAGAAGAGGGCGGAGGCCTCCATCACCGGGAGAAGCCCCTTCGGCGCGAACGGCTGGAAGTTCTCGGGCTTCACGAGCGCCGCCCCCGCGGCTACCAGGAGTAGTAGCACGGAAACCTTCACCGCTACGAACACGTCGTTAACGACCGCTGACAGCTTCGCGCCGAGCGCGTTGAGCAACGTTACGAGCACGACCAGCGCGAGCGCGGCGACCCGCGGGTTAACGCTGGGAACCAGTGCCGAAAGGTAGTACCCGAACCCCTGGCTCGCGGTAGCCCCCAGCACTATGTTGCCGGCTACCCACATCCACCCCATGAGGAAGCCCACCGCCGGGTGGAGCAACGTGTGCCCGTACTCGTAGACCCCGCCCGCCCTCGGGAGGGCCGAGCCAAGCTCCGCGAAGCTAAGCGCGGTCAGCGACGCGCTCAGCCCGGATACGAGGACTGCTAAGACCACGGCGGGGCCCGCTAGCCCTGCCGCTATGCCTATCAGCACGAATATACCGGCCCCTATTATCGCGCCTAGCCCTACGGAAACCGCGTCTAGTAGCGTCAGCGAGCGCCTAAAGCCCTTCTCCCCCGCCACGGTAGTGCCATGCGAAACACGCGCTTAAAAAGCTCGCGACACTAGCACTACGTTCATAGCGGAGGAGAGGCCGGGCACCTTATTCTTCGGTTTCTTGCCCAGCTTTCTGAGCGCTTTGCCAGTGCTTGCCTCAGGCGTTCCAAGAGGCGTTCTACGCTTGGTCCTGCAGGATGGCTCTGCGGCGTTGCCCCTCAATCTTCCTCTATGAACGCTATGAGTACGTTGCAGTCTTTCGAGTGCCGGTCGGCGTACTTCATCGCACTCCCTGGCCGGCAGCGCGATGCTAGGTTTATTCGGGTAGCATAGCTCGATGCGTTGCGCCTACTTTAAGTCACTCCTATGCTTTGAAGAAACTTTTAATGGTCGATGACAGGCTTATTAGAGTCCTCGACGCAAACAGCATGTAATGGCCGTACAGTGGTCCGTCAAGTCCGTCAAGGACTACGTCGACGCCTGCTCGGAGACGAGGCTCAGGGAGCAGTGCGTGAGGGAGGCGGAGGAGTCCGTTGGCACGTGGGTATACAGGGCGAGCTACTCCTTCTTCCTCTCCGGCGTCCTCGGGAGGGCTATACAGCGAGTGCCGCCCGACATTGCGTGGAAGGTCCACGAGTACCTCGTGGTCAAGCCTAGGTCCCGTATACCCTTCGACGAGCAGCTCTACAGGGTGTTAATCGAGGTCTTCAGGGCTGTGGAGGAGAGCCCCGCTACCCCCGAGGAGAAATTGCACGCGAGAAGGCTCAGGGAGCTCGTTGAGACGGCGCTAGCCCTTCGTAGCTCCATTGAGCGCGAGTAAGCCCCCGGCTACGCCTGCACCGCGGCCGCGAGTTTCCGCCGCCTCGGCGGGCTCCTCTCGCTGGTTTGTGCGCAGAGTAAATCTCGTTAGCTAAAAAAGCTTTTAAGAGTCGAGGGCTCTGTGTCGCGCGTGCCGAAAATAAAAATAAGCGTTATAGGCGCAGGTAGCGTTGCGTGGAGCTCTAAGCTCGTACACGACCTCCTGCACACGCCCTCCCTGTACGGTAGCGACGTGTACTTCATGGATATAAACGAGGAGAGGCTACGCATCCTCAGGGGTCTCGCGGAGAAGTACAAGTCGGAGGTCGGGGCGGAGTACAACTTCTTCTACACGACGGACAGGAAGGAGGCTGTGAGGGACTCGGACGTCGTGATAAACACGGCGATGTACGGTGGGCACAGGTACTACGAGCTTATGCGCGAGGTTAGCGAGAAGCACGGCTACTACCGGGGCGTGAACAGCGTTGAGTGGAACATGGTGAGCGACTACCACACGATATGGGGCTACTACCAGTGGAAGCTCGCGATGGACATAGCGAGGGACGTCGAGGAGCTGGCGCCGGGCGCCTGGCTGATCCAGATGGCGAACCCCGTCTTCGAGCTTACAACACTGATTTCGCGGGAGACGAGGGTCAAGGTCGTAGGGCTGTGCCACGGGCACCTGGGCTACAAGGAGATAGCGCAGACGATAGGGCTCGACCCGGCGAGGGTGGGCTTCGAGGCTATAGGCTTCAACCACGTGATATGGCTGACGAAGTTCACCTACGACGGGGAGGACGCGTACCCGCTCATAGACAGGTGGGTAGAGGAGAAGGCGGAGCAGTACTGGTCGCAGTGGAGGATGAGGCAGGTAAACCCCTTCGACATACAGATGTCCCCTGCGGCTGTCGACATGTACAGGCGCTACGGGCTCTTCCCGGTAGGCGACACCGTCAGAGGAGGTACCTGGAAGTACCACTCGAGCCTCAAGACGAAGCAGTACTGGTACGGCCCTACGGGCGGCCCCGACAGCGAGATAGGCTGGGCTCTCTACACCGCGCACCAGGAGTACTGGCTGGCAACGCTGGCCCAGGCGGCCTCCGACCCGAGGATACCGGTCTCCTCCCTCTTCCCGCAGACCAGGACCGAGGAGAGTGTCGTCCCGCTAATCGAGAGCCTCATGCTCGACAAGCCGGGCGAGTACCAGGTCAACGTGCTCAACGGCAACGCGATAGAAGGCATACCCAGCAACGTGGCAGTCGAGGTGCCGGCCAGGGTGGACGCCCGCGGTATACACCCGAAGACCGGGCTGAGGCTACCGAGGAAGATACTCTCGCTCGTCATGCAGCCCAGGCTGCTCCGCGCGGAGATGGCGATAGCCGCCTTCCTGGAGGGCGGGAGGCAGTTCCTTATAGACTGGCTCATGCTGGACCCGAGGACGAGGAGCGAGGAGCAGGCAGAGAAGGTTTGGGAGGAGATACTATCGCTACCCGGGAACGAGGAGATGAAGAGGCACTACAGCTAGCACGCCGAGAGCCGCGGGTACCGTTTAGCCCGGAGAACGAACTAAAATGCTTAAATATTGTTTTTCGGCTTTTCTGCGAGCACGTATGCTGGTGCCGACGCTCTCGGGCCTAGTAGCCGTTCTCACGTCCGCGGTGCTGAGGCTCGCGAAAGGGAAGCCCTCGAGCGAGGACGAGTGGAGCGCCTTCGCGGCGGGGATAGTCCTCGCGTTCATAGATGGCTTCATGATTGCGTATTTGGTGCCCTTCTTCCCGTACTTCGCGTCGAAGTTCCTCTTCCACGTCTACCTCTACACGTTGCTAGCCTCCCTGACCGCCGTCCTCTACGCCATGTACAAGGCGGTGACAGACCTCAGGGTCTACGCGGCGGCATCGATACCCTGGATCCTCGTGATACTGCTCGTAGCCGTCGCCAAAGCCACTGGTTCGCCCACGATATTCCTCGTATAGCGCTAGCTTTATTTACGCCGGGATGAGTCGTGAAGAGCAGGACCATGGAGAAAAGAGCTTTCCTGGCGTTGCTGCTACTGCTCAGCTCTCTCTACGTCGCCGGGCTTTACCGCTCGGAGGCCCAGCCGCCCGCGCTCGTCGTCCTAAGCGGGTCGGCTACCCTTAAGAGCTCGTCTTCGAGCAACGGGACGCACCTCTACGTGCTCTCGGTGAGGGTTCCGCCCCTCTCGAAGCTGTCCGAAGAGACCATTGCGTGCGTCTACAACGCCGGGATAGCCTCCGCGAAGGCCTCTCTCGGCGTGGTGGAGGTTCGGGGCGGCGGGGACTACGCGTGCCTGACCTACACCTTCGACAATAGGGGGCTCGGCTACGTCGAGGATACAGTGTCCCTGGTAGTGGTGGAGCCTCCCCGCGCCGCATCCCCGCCCGTAGCCGAGGTAGCGGTTGCCGTGGCGGCGGTCGCCGCTACCTCTTACCTCACGCTAACCGAGAGCGGCAGGCAGAAGCTGTTCGCAGCTCTCTCAGCGCCGGTAGCCTACTACGTGGCGAAGCGCGAGGACGTGCTGAGGAGCGAGAAAAGGGTGAGGATACTGGAGTACCTGAAGCAGAACCCCGGGGCGAGTATGCGCAGGATCTCCAGGGAGACGGGCGTAAGCTTCGGGGAGGTTCAGTGGCACCTCTCCATACTCGAGCGCCTAGGCTACGTCCAGAGGGTTAGAATCGGGAAGTACACCGTGTACTACCCGACGGGGGTTCCCGCGGAGCGCTGGCTAGCCTGCTTCGCGGAGAGGGAGCTCGGGCTGAAGGTTAAGCCTGGTGCGTTAGAGAAGGCTCTTCCAAGCCTCGAAGAGTACCTTGCCTTCAGGCAGATCCCCCTGGAAGCGTTGCGGTCAGCGCTGGGCTCCTAGCCTCCCCAGGGCTTCCAGCAGTGCCTCCGCCAGCCTGCGCGCAGACTCGGCGACTGGGCGCGAAACTCCCTGCGATACCTCGAGGTTCTGCACCTGTATGCCGAGCACGTAGACCTCCTCGAGCCCCAGGTACTCCGCCACAAGCCTCAAGGGTAGCTTGTGCGTCGAGGGGAGAGCCTCGTAGGCGGCGTCGAGCCTCGACAGCACGATGCTTCCCGGCTCCAGCCCTGCGTCGACCGCGTCCACGATGAGCGCTACCTTTACGCCCGCCCGGCGAAGCTCGTGTAGGCAGTTCTCTAGCCCCTCCTCGCACACGAAGACGTAGGGGTACTCGGCCGAGGCTTTTACGCGCGCCCCTACTAGGAGGCCTGCGGCGTCGTCGCCGCGCAGGTAGTTCCCCAGGAAGACGAGGGCCGGCCTCCTCCGGAGTATCTCCTCGACGGCGCTTTTGAGCACCTCGGGCAACGTCGCCACGCCTCTCCCCCGCTACGCGTACACGACCCTGTACCTGTAGGCGTTACCCGCGTAGCCGAGCTGGGAGGCTAGCCTCTCGACGAGCCCCCGTAGCTCTTTCTCGTACCTTTCCCGTAGCCCGGGGTTTTCGCGGTAGTGCTCCACGAGCCTCTCCCTAAGCCTCCTGGCGCCCCCCTCGTCCCTCAAGGCCTGGAAGACGTAGAAGTAGTGCCGAAAGACGTCAGCCCTGGGGTCGAACCTGTCCTGCGCCGCCTCGTAGCGCTTGAGCAAAGTCTCTAGCTCGGGGGAGTAGAGGCTAGCCTTCGCCTTGACGACCCACCTTAGGTGCTCGACCACCTCGCTGTATATCTCCTCGTAGAGCCTCCTCGTCTCAGAGCCCGGCGGGTAGGAAGCCATCACCTCGAGCAGGAGCTGTACGAGCACGCCCGACATCTTGTACTTCACCGCGCCCCCCGTAGCCCTCCCCACGACCCCCCAGACCCCGAAGCCCTTGTCCGAGTAGGGGTGGCTACCGCTACCCGAGTGTATCGAGAGGTAGGCGTTCATGGACGAGACCACCGCGTGGAGGTTCCTCAGCCTCTCGTAGAGCGCGTGGAGATCCCCCGAGTAGTCCTCCCGCTTCCGGAACCCCACGTTCGGGGCGATGAAGTCCACTCTTAGCCCCCGCCGCAACAGCTCGGACAAGTAGAAGAAGACTTCCCTGGCCTCGCTGACCCCGGGAGTCTCGTCAAACGCGACCTCAAAGCCTAGCTCGACGCCCATCGCCTCCCTAGCGGCCCGGTATATCCTCTCGGCGTAATCGAGGCTCCTTCTGTACTTCACGGCGAGCCTCGCCACGTCCTCCCTAGAGAGCCTCACGGCGACTACGCGGTCGCCGCCAAGGAAGTAGTGCACCCCCTCGTACCTCTCCTCCAGCGCTCTCCTCTCATCCCCGTCGAAAACCTCCTCGTAAGCCGCCGCCACCTCCTCCGCGCCCACCTTATCGTACGAGTAGTCTATGAGCTCGCACGTATCTATGGTGACGAAGTCCACGCCTCCCGCCTCGGCGGCCTCCCTGAGCTCCCTCTCCACGTACCCAATAGACCAGGATACTTCCTCCTCGCTCAGCGGCTCCTCCACGGGGACGCCGGCTATCTTCTTCAATGCTCTCTCCACGCTGCCCAGTATGGAGACGTGGTCGGCCTCTACCTCCACGGGTACGGAGAGAGCCTTCGAGTACTCCTTCACGCTTCGTATAAAGCCCCCTATGCTCGTACCGGTGTGCCCGAAGTAGAAGAGCCTGGGGTCGCTAGACTCGATGTACTCGGCGGGCGCGGTCTCCCTGTTGAAGGAAAGCATGAGCGACCCGGTCATTCCGAGGCTCTTGAAGGCGCTCAGCAGGGGAGGGGCTACGACCTCGGGTATCCTGATACCGAAGCCGGGCCTCGGAATTTTCCCCAAGTACACGTGTAGCAATGCGCCCCTAGGCTTAAAAGGTTTCTACCTTTGCGGGTAGGCTTTTTCCTCGAAGAGGTGAACGTTTAGAGTTCAGAAAGTAAACCAAAGATTTTTATTACGATTACTTCATAATTTTGTTGAATGAAAAAGGTGAGCGCATGAACCTTTTAGAGCAGTGGTTGAGCTACCCTGCTGCGATCGACAGAATTCTATCGATAATAGGCATAGAGATCCACTGGTTCATCCTCCAGTACGTACTCGGGCTACCGCTGGTAATCCTCGTCGCCCTCTTAGCCTACAAGAGGACTGCTAACGAGAGCTGGCTCAAGCTCGCCAGGACATCGGCGAAGGCCCTCGGACTAGTGTTCGCCGTGGGAGCAGCTAGCGGTACGGCTTCGGAGTTCGGGCTCCTCGTGATATGGCCGAACCTTTTGGAGGCCGCCGGGAGGTACATCTACTTCCCGCTCTACGTAGAGATATTCGCCTTCCTAACGGAGATAACCTTCATCTACCTGCTGGTCTTCGGCTGGGGCAAGCTATCCCTTAACGGCAGGATAGCGGTAGCCTTCCTGGCGCTTCTCGGCGCCTGGCTGAGCGGAGCGATGATTATGAGCGTGAATAGCTACATGGTGGCTCCGACGGGGGTCTCGCCAGCCTTCAGCCAGGAAGCCGGCTGGCTCTACTCGCAGGGGTACCCCAAAATTCTCCTAGTAGTCCCGGAGCGGCTCGTAGACGCTCTGGACGTCGGGAAGCTCCAGTCGCTGGGTATGGAGGTCGTCGGGCGGGTAGGCGGGGGAGTCGCGGTGTACATGCCCTCGAGGATCGTAGCGCGCCTCGCCTACGAGGCGTGGGGAGGTAGAACCGTGGGGGAGAGCGTGCTGGCACTAGTGGTGAAGCCCGAGGCTCTTCCAAGCCTTAAAGCCACGCTGGTAAAAGACGTCGTAGACGCTGTGCTCACGGAGACTGTTAGAACCGTCGGCTACACTACAGTGACTTTCAAGTCCCCTGTCTTTGTTGGAAGCTTTCTGCACGCCGTCGGGGCGGCGCTCACAGTAACGGGCTTCACCATCGCGGGAGCCTACGCCCTCCTGTCCCTGCTCTCCAGAAGGGAGTCCAAGTACTACGCGGACGGCCTGCGCTTCGGGGTGGTATTCTCCCTGGTCGCCGTGGCCGTGCAAGGCGCCGTCTTCGGGCACGTTATAGGGACGGAGATAGCGAAGTACAACCCGGAGAAGCTCGCGGCGATGGAGGGTACGAGCAAGGCTGTGCTGAGCATCCCCAGGGCGCTCGGGATAGAGTCCTTGATGAAGGCGATAATATTCGGGAACCCCGGCGCCGCGATGCCTTCATACGACGAGATACCGGTCGACTACTGTAGGCTCGACAACCTGCCGCCGGTACAGGACTGCAGGCCGCCCTTGATCCTGCATTACCTCTACTACTCGAAGATAGGGCTCTCGTTGCTCCTAGGGCTACTCGCGCTAGCCGGGACGGTGCTTATCTACACGGGGAGGGCTCCGGGTAGGCTGACGCTGTACGGGTTTGCCGTGTCCCCCGTGATTGCCCACGCCGTTTCCTTCCTCGGGTGGGCTGTCAGGGAGATGGGCAGGAAGCCTTGGACGATATACGGCGTCATGACGGTCGACGTCGCGCACACGGCTAATCCGGCCGGCGCCGCCGAGTACGCGGTCGTAGCCTCGATCTTCCTAGGGGTGCTCGCCGCTCTCATCTACGCGTCTTGGAGGATCCTCCTCGCGCCCTCCCTGAGGGGTGGTGGTGAATGAACGCCCCCGTGCTCTTCATGGCGCTGGTATTCGGGGTACACATCGTTGCAGTGAATATAGGGATAGCGCTCTCGACGATAGTGCCGCTCCTCGTCAAGAGGTCTAGGGCGCTCGGTGACAAGGGGCTAGAAGGCGTGGCGCGCTCCTTGTTCAAAGTGTACGCGGCTACGTACGGGCTGGCGGGAGTCATGGGTACGGCGTTCACAGTTTTCCTGGCGAGCTTCTACCCAGAATTCGTCGGCGTAGCCGGGAACCTGACGATGGTACCATTCGGCATATCGATTGTATCCATTATGCTCCACTTCTTCGCCATAGTCGCGTTCTGGTACGGCTGGGACAGGTTCAGCCCGAAGGTCCACGAGGCCGTAGGCTGGCTACTAGCGGCCACAGCGTACACGATACCGCTAGGCTTCAGGGCTGTCTTCGCTTTTCTCAACACGCCCGCGGGGCTCGTTCTCGGGGAGAAGCCGAGCCTCAACGTAGTTCAGGCGCTTCTCAACCCGACGTTCCCGCCGCTCTACCTTAAAAGCGTGGTAGGCGCCCTCGTTGCTGGCTTCCTCTTCGTAGCGGCGGTACTGGCGTTCAAGGGGCTTAGGACAGCCTTGACGGACGCTGAGAGGGGGTTGTACGTCTTCAGCCTCCGCTACGCCTCGATGCTTCTCTTCGCGATGATGTTCCTAGGCGCCTGGTACGCAGTCTCCCTAGTGAACGTCCCTGTGAAGTTCAACAATATCTTCGCCCCGCTGGGCGCCTCGCTACCAGCACCTACAACGTCTAACTACGCCTGGCTCTTCCTCGTGAAGATGGTTCTCGTAGCTGTGCAGGGCGCCGCACTGCTACTGGTGCTGCTCCCGCGCGGCAAGGGAGAAAGCCTCCTAGAATCCCCGGCGGGCTACAAGGCAACCATAACCGCGGCAGTAGCGGCTGCCCTAACCGTGCTTACAGGGGAATACCTCAACGCCTTCAGCCAGTACCCGTTCTTCGTAGCTAACGCTCCCCTTATAGCCGACAAGCTCCCGGAACCCTACAGGACCATCCTCACGCGAGCGTTAAACCTTGAAAATGTCAGCCCACTAGCCCAGGATCCGGCGCTCTACGCGGCAACAGTGCTGGGCGTGCTCGTGCTCTTCGCGGCAGCCGGGTACATGATCTACGTGGTCTTCTTCAAGAAGGGAGGCGAGGAGTAAGGCTTTTTTCTCTCTCTCCTCGGTACGGCGCGCGGAGCAGTTAGAGGGGGTCTTGTACGCTATCTTTATAGCTCCCACTGTTATCTAAGCGTCGAGGGTAGGTGGGCGTTGGCTAGGAGGATGGCCCTGAGGAAGCTCCTAGGATACCTCGAGAAGTGCGAGCTCATCTCCGACGAGGAGCTCATGGAGATAGAGGACAGGCTGAGCAGGGGCGAGGACGTTCTCGAGATGGGCATAAGGGTTCTGGGGTACGACGAGAAGAAGGAGGACTACGTAGTCGAGGTAGAGGACCTCGAGGGCCTTCTATCCGAGAACGGCTACAACCCCGACTACGTGAGGTATCAGGAGGAGTAGCCCTTCGGGCGTAGCCACAGCCACGCGAGTACAGCTAAGGCTACGAGGGCCGTCAGGGCTACCGCGAGGAGGGCGAGCACAAGCCCGGCGGAGGAGCCGTACCCGAAGCATAGCGGCACGAAGCCTATGACTACGCAGCCCGCGAACCCCACGGACGCCGGCGACGCGATAAACGAGTAGGCGGCGAGGGCTAGGATCGACGCTACAGCTAGCAGGAAGCCGAGCGCTACGAGCGAAAAACCGAGCTCCTCCAGCTTCCTCACCTGGGAGCCACCCCTCTCAGGAAGTTGAGGAGGATCAGCAGGAACACGGAGAGGAACATTATGGCTATGGCGAGGTAGGCGACCTTCCTGGCGGCCTCGGGGCTAGACCCGAAGATAACCGGTATGGGTCCGACGACGAGCACTCCTCCCGCCTCGACTTTCGACTCTCCGGGGGAGCCTCTGAGGGCCGAGAGGGCTACCAGTATGAAGCCAACGAGGACAAGCACTACGCTCGCCGCTACTAGGGCGATCAAAACCTGGAAGACGGCGTCCATAGCCACCACCGCCCACTTTAGAAAGAAGGCTTAACAGTATAAATTTTCAGCGATGGAAGCCAGACTTAGAGGGGGTTGAGGCGCGTGCTTGTATGCGCTAAGCATAAGTACTTAGCGCGGGTATAAGAGGTAGCAATGTCCGAGACGGTCGTTTTACCGAGAGCAGTGGTCGAGGAAATCGCGAAGAGGGCGTCGGCGCTCGGTGTCAGCACAGACGAGTACCTCGCTGACTCCGTGCTTAGGTTCCTCGACCCGGAGGTTGCCTCCGAGAAGTACCTCGAAGCCTCCCTCCGGTTGCTTCAGCAGGCTAGGGAGGAGCTCAGCAAGGGTGACCTCAGGCAGGCGGGTGAGAAGGTCTGGGGGGCTTGCGCTCTCGCCATTAAGGCCTATGCTTTGGCCACGGAGGGGAGAAGGCTGGAGTCGCACGCGGAGCTGTGGGTATACAAGGATCGGGTAGCGAGGAGGCTCGGCGGCTGGGTTAGGGTTGCGTTCATGCTTGCGAGCTCCATGCACGTTAACTTCTACGAGGGCTTGGCCACCAGGGAGGACGTTGAGGACGCATTGCGGGAGGTCGAAAGGCTGGTAAAGGCTGTGGCTGAAGCGCTGAGGAACCTGCAACGCTAGCCTCTGTTTACGCGCGACCTGTAAGCTCTTACGATCTCCTCTACTGCTTCCTGTATCGTTAGGGCGTTCAGCTCGATGCCTGCCTTGCGTAGCTCGTAGCACAACTGGACTATCTGCGGCGGCTTTATGGCGGCCTTTCTGAGAACGTCGAGCGCCGTGAGTACCTCCCGGGTGTTTCCGTCGAGCACCTTCTCCCCGTTCGCCATGAGTATCGTTCTCCGCGCAGTCTCCGCCGCGAACCTCATATCGTGGGTTATTACAATAACCGTATAAAGTTCTCTTATTCAGCCTCTCGACAAGGTCACGTGCTTCTAGCTTGAGTGGAAGTTCCTTATCGAACGCTTTCACCTAGCCCTGAGGTATTCGTGGAGGAATGCTAGCCCGCTGAGTAGCGAGGCGAGGATTGCGGCGGCGCGGTCTGGGTTCAGCTCTCCGCCCTGTAGCGTTAGCAGAGCTTCCCCGGCCGAGAGGCCGAGGAAGAACGCCGAGTAGAGCAGGAGCCTGTGGAAAGCCCTGCTACCTATGAACACGTAGTCCTTGAGCTTTATACGCTTAGCCACGGTGTAGCCGTCCTCCCCCTTCTTCACGAGCCCCAGGTCCTCCAAGCGGTTCAAGTGGTAGTGAACGGTGCTCGGGGGTAGCCCGAGCTCCCGCGCAAGCTCCCGCACCCCCATTTCCCCTGACTGGAGTAACTCCAGGTATATTCTCAGGGCTGTCCCAGACAGCTCCGGCTCACCGGACATACATGTACACAGCGCGCGTACGAATATGAACTTACAGCTGTACGGCGGCCTGAACGGTGTTGTTCGAAGAGCAGAGTGATAAGGGTGCCCGGCGTAGAAATCGCGGTGAAAAGCCTTGGATAGGAGGATGCTCGTAGCCGTAGTGTTGCTAGCCCTTATCGGCGCGCTCACACCCTTCGCGCTCTACGTAGCGCTGGGGCCCCGCGCGGCCCCCACGGCTGAGACTGGCGCCCGGGGCCAGCGGCTCCTCGAGTTCTACCCGCTGGGTGGCGAGACGTTCGCGTCCCTGAAGGAAATCCTGGACTTCGCGGAGTCCAGGTTGAAGGCACTGGAAACAGCTCGGGCCTACACGGCGGGCGCCGTGCTCCCCACCGAAGCTACGCGGGCGGCAACCGCGGAGGTATCGAAGACGAACGTCCAGGTAGTCGGGGTGGACGAGCCGGACATCGTGAAGGCAGGTAGCGGGGTAATAGCTGTAGCGAGGGGGTCGGAGGTCTACATCGTGGGGATCGCCGAGAGAAAGGTTCTCGGCAAGATCTCAGCTGGGTCCCAGGTTTTCGGCCTCTTCCTGGAGGGGTCTAGGCTCGCCGTGATAACGTCGACGCCACTGATCAGACCCCTCGTAGTCCTCCCGGGAGCCGGGAGTCCCCCCTACCTGGGCGGCGTTGCCAACACGACGCTCCTGGTGTACTCTATCGAGGATCCGTCTAGCCCCAGGCTTCTGTACTCCTCTTCGGTGTCTGGCTACCCGCTCGGCGCGCGCATGCTGGGCGGCGTGGTGTACATCCTCACGTCCGCGCCCCTAGAGGTAAAGCTCCCGCTGGTAGACGGCGAGCCCATACCGCCAGGCTCGGTCGCGAAGATAGACCCGTCGGCATCCTGGTACCTGGTGCTCCTCTGCATGGACCTCTCCACGGGGAAGCACTCGGCGTACGCGTTCACCTCAGCCCCGAGTAGCTGGATCTACATGGGCGAGAACAGGCTCTACGTCGCGTCCTACCCATCAGTATACGAGGAGGCCCTCAAAGAGTTCCTGGAAGCTGTGTCCAAGCGCCTACCCGGCGGCGTCTCCGGCAGGGTCTCCGGGCTGGCTTTTCAAGGGTTGCTCGGCGAAGCTCTCAACGCGCTGGAGGACTACCTATCCTCGGTGAGCTACGATGTAGCGAGGGATATTCTGGAGAAGGCTGCAGCAGAGGTCCCGCCGATACCGGACAAGACGATCTTCAAGGTCTTCGCCGTCAGCGGGCTGAAGGTCAGCTACCGGGGCTCCGTCGAGGTACCCGGGAGGGTTCTCGACCAGTTCTCGATGGAGGAGCTCGGCGGCTACTTCGTCGTAGCCACGACCTCGGGGGAGTGGAGGGTGAGAGCCTCGATTGCGAAGACGCTCATTACGCCCCCGAGCCCCCCAAGCCGCAACGTAACGGTGGAGGTTTGTAGCGGTGGCTCGTGCCGCGAAATCGTCGTGCCGATCACAGTGCAACCCACCTCGCTACGCGCCGGCAGGCCTATAGTCTACGTGGGCGTGGAGCCCGCGGCGGACACCTCTAACAACGTTTTCTCCGTAAGCCTAGAGGACCTGAAGGTCAAGGGCAACCTCACCGGGCTAGCCCCCGGCGAGAGAGTCTACGCCTCGAGGCTCGTCGGGAGCACGATGTACCTAGTTACCTACAGGCAGGTCGACCCGCTCTTCGCAGTGGACCTCTCGGACCCGTCCAGCCCGCGCGTTCTCGGCTACGTGAAGGCTCCCGGCTTCAGCGAGTACCTACACCCCGTCACCGGCAAGCTACTCCTAGGGGTGGGCTTCACAGACGATAGGAGGCTCAAGGTATCCCTCTTCGACGTCTCCGACCCGAAGGCTATAAGGGAGGCCTCCACGGTCACTATCGCCGCCTCGTCCCCCGTAACGTCCGACCACCACGCGTTCAGCTTCGACCCGAGCAACGGGAGGGCGTACATACCCGTCAGCCTCTGGTACACGGGGTCCGGCGGCGTAATGGTGGTCGAAGTCAAGAATGGGAGGCTCTCCTTCGTGAAGCTACTGGAGCACCCGGGCGCCCTGAGGACAGTGTACACTCCAGACGAGGTATTCACGGTGTCGCAGGCATCCGTCAATGTGTACTCCTCCAGCACCCTTGAGAAAGTAGGCGAAATACCCCTCGACTAGTTCCTTTTCGTGCGGAAGAAGCGCCCTGCCTGTCGCGAAGCCTAGCTTCCCTCACGACTCGTTACTCGGCGCGTCTTCTACCGAAGCCGACCTTGATGCGACGCAAAAAGATATTAGGTTTCCGCGGCTTCTACTTTTGTGTGCGATACTCTGGTTGCCCTGAGGGGGGCGACGAGGGACGGAGTAACGATCTTCGCGAAGAACAGTGACCGCGAGCCGAACGAGGCCCAGGTGCTCGAGTTCGTCCCGAGGATGCGGCACACGGAGGAAAGGGTGCGCGTTACGTACGTGGAGGTTGAACAGGTAGACGAGACCTACGCCGTCCTCATATCGAGGCCTTTCTGGATGTGGGGAGCGGAGATGGGCGTCAACGAGTTCGGGGTGGCGGTTGGCAACGAGGCTGTGTTTACCCGCGGGGGCTACTCGAAGACGGGGCTGACGGGCATGGATCTCGTGAGGCTCGCGCTCGAGAGGTCTAGGACTGCGCGGGAAGCCTTGAAGTGGATAACCTCCCTGCTCGAGGAGTACGGGCAGGGCGGTAACTGTAGCTACTTCAGGAAGATGTTCTACAACAACTCCTTCCTGGTGGCGGATCCCCGGGAGGCGTGGGTGCTGGAGACTGTGGGACGCGAGTGGGTCGCTGAGCGCGTAGAGAGCGTTAGGTCGATTTCGAACGCGCTCACCATAGGCGAGAGGTGGGACTCCTCCTCGCCGGGGCTCGAGGAAGCCGCCAGGAGGCTGGGTTGCCGCTCCCCGGTGAACTTCAGGGAGTGCTTCTCCGACTTCCTCTACACGAGGGTCTCGAAGGGCAGGGAGAGGCACAGGTACACGCAGGGAGAGCTGGAGAAGGCTGTCGGGAAGATAGACTTTTTCTTCGTGGCGAGCCTCCTCAGGCGCCACTCCAGGGAGCCGTACGAGCCGTCGAGGGGGTCCAACGCGGATATATGCATGCATGCCGGGGGCCTCACGAGGCCTTCCCAGACGGCGGCTTCCATGATAGCGCTGCTATACGAGGAGGCGCCGGTAGCGTTCGTCACGGGGACCTCGACGCCGTGTATAAGCGCGTACAAGCCGGTCTTCCTCTCGGCGGGGCTCCCGGACCTCGGGCCTAAGCCTTCCCACGTCTTCGACGGGGGCGCGAGCTACTGGTGGAAGCATGAGCTTCTCAGCAGGAAGCTCCTCTGCGGGTACTCCAGGTACGCCGGCGTCGTGGCGCGGGAGATGGAGAGGGTGGAGAGGAAGTACTTCGAGAAAGCCATGGAGGCGAGGACGGGCTACCTCAAGGGGCTCGTAGGCGCCGAGGAGCTCAGGAGGATAACCGCGGAGGCTTTCCGCGAAGCGGCGGAAGTCGAGGAGAGGCTAGCCGCGGAGGTGAAGGCTTCCAGGTGCCTTAACCCGCTCTACGCGCTCTACTGGCGAAGGATTAACAGAGAAGCCTCCTTGACGGCCTAGCCGGAGAGCATAAAGCACAGCTCTACGCGAAAGTTTAAAGCTAGTAGTCCTGGGACTAGACGAGGGGGCTTTGCTGAGTGAATGCATTGTTCGAAGATTCTGGGAAGGCTCTTAAAGCGGCGCGGAGGGAGCTGGACGAGTACAGGAAGACCGGGGATTCCATGAAGCTTAGGCAGGCGGCTGAAAAGGGCTGGCTGGCCATTAACAAGGCTGTCGAGGAATTTCTCAAAACACTCGGCGTTGAAGCAAAGACCTATAGGGAGAAGAGGGATGCCTTGAAGAAGCTGGGGCTCAACACGCTGAGAGATAGGTTCATGGCCAGGGAGAAGGGGGTTACACATAGACTGCTTCTACGACGGGCTGTGCGACGAGGAGTTCGTTGAGTACGAGCTCGGGAAAGTCGAGGAGACAATCAAGGAGCTTGAGAGCATCGTGAAAGAGCGCGTGGGACAAGCTTAGCCTACACTCGGACCGAAACCGGGAAGTCATTGTAGTGGAACCCTCCCGGCCAGCCTATCTGCGCGCGAGAACAGCCAGGCGCGTTAAGCTCCTAGGTGTGGCTGAAGGGAGAGAAAACGGCAAGCGAAAGCTGAAGGAAACGGACGCCTGGCTCTTCCTTTAGGAAGGGCAAATATAAATAATCGTGGGCCGTGTGAAAATTGTGGGCAAGATGGCCAAAGTAGTAGTGGTGGACGCGGAGGGCAGGGTGGTCATCCCCAAGGAGGTTCGGGAGAGGCTGGGGCTAGCCGAGGGTAGCAGGCTGTTGCTCGTTGAGCTGAGCGACGACACCATAGCCCTGAGGAAGCTGGACGCCAGGAAGATCCTGGAGGCGATAGCTAGGGAGGTGAGGGAGAAGAGGGTGAACCTGGAGAAAATAGAGCGCGAAGTGGAGGAGGAGGCTGACAGAGTCGCATCGAGGAGGATCGAAGAGATGCTTGCTGGGCACTAGTGTATCCAGGACTTTTACCGGGATTTTCAGGGCGCGAATCTCAGCTCCTGCTTTACCTCGAAGTGCTCAGTAAGCCTGATGTCCCTCGAAGACGAGCCCACTCTGACTTCGTACTCGCCCGGCTCGACTACCCATACCTTCTCGCGCTCGTCGAAGCTGGCTAGGTCCCTCAGGCTAACCCTCAGCTTTATCCTCTCCGCCTCCCCGGGTTCCAGTAGCCTCGTCTTCCTGAATGCCTTCAGCTCTTGGAACGGCTTGTCGATCCTGCCCCGAGGGGCCCGCACGTAGACCTGCGCTACCTCCTTGCCCGGGCGGCTCCCAGCGTTCACGACTTCGAAGGACACCTTGAGGGCTCCGCGCGACAAGGCGACGCGGAGACCCCTGTACTCGAACTTCGTGTAGCTGAGCCCGTACCCGAACTCGTAGGCTGGCTCCACGCCGAAGGTATCGTAGTAGCGGTAGCCGACGTAGACCCCCTCGCAGTACACGACTCTGCGGGGATCCTCCACGGGTAGCCCCGGGTAGCACTCGGGCGCCTTCGCCGCCGGGACGTCCGTCCAGTCCCGCGGCCACGTCATAGGGAGCTTCCCGGACGGGTTTACTCTGCCTGCCAGCACGTCTGCTACCACCCTGCCGGCCTCCTGCCCCGGTAGCCAGACTACGAGGATCGCGTCGACGAGGTCCCTCCAGCTCGCAACCTCGATTGGGCCGCACACGTTGAGCACGACTACCACCTTCTTACCCCGCCCGCGGAACTCCCGCGATACGAGCCTCAGCAACCTTTCCTCGCTCTCCGTGAGGTAGAAGTCGCCCCTAACCGGGCGCCTGTCCCACCCCTCCCCGGAGACCCTGTAGAGCACGACCACCGCCGCGTCGTTCCTCTCGGCGAACCTAGCCGCGTCGCCCTCGCTGACGATGTCCTGGGGTAGCGGGTCCGCGTACACCTCGTCGAGGTAGAGCTTCTCGAGGAACTCCTCCCCCCTCGCTTCGCGCACGTAGCGCTCGTAGATCGAGGAGAGCTCCTCGTCGACCAGCAACCCCCCGCTCTTCAACCCCTCCAGTACCGTGACCACGTACCTCGGGTGCGTGTGACCACTCCCCATCCCGCCCTTCAGCGTCTCAACCTGCCCCGTCCCGAATAAAGCCACCCTGGCGCCGGGGCCCAGGGGTAGCGCTCCCTCGTTCTTGAGGAGCACGACCCCCTCGGATGCCGCCTCGTAGGCTACCCTAGCGTGCCCATCTAGGTCCGGCGCGCCTCTAGGCCTGTAGCCCCTGTACGTTAGCGACTTCCTCACAAGCCTGAGAACCCTCTCCGCGGAGGCTTCGAGAGCCTCTAGCCGCAGCCTGCCGCTCCTAGCGGCCTCCAAGAGCTTCTCGACGGCCTCGTCGCTCCCGGGCATTATCAGGTCGTTCCCAGCGTTGACCTGCTCCACCGAGTCGTCCCCGGCCCCCCAGTCCGTCATCACTACCCCGTCGAACCCCCATTCCTCTCTGAGCACCCTGGTTAGGAGCCACTCGTTCTGGGAGGAGTACTTCCCGTTGAGCTTGTTGTAGGAGCTCATCACGCACCACGGCTTAGCCTTCTTCACCGCTATCTCGAAGGGCTTGAGGTAGATCTCGCGGAGAGCCCTCTCGGAGACCACGGTGTCTATAACCGTCCTGTTAGTCTCCTGGTCGTTAGCCGCGAAGTGCTTCAACGTCGCACCGACGCCCACGGACTGCACGCCCCTAACGTACGCGGCCGCCATCTCCCCGCTGAGAAGAGGGTCTTCGCTGAAGTACTCGAAGTTCCTGCCGCACAGCGGGTGCCTGTGCATGTTCACCCCGGGAGCCAAGAGCACGTCCACGCCGTAAGCCCTGCACTCCTCTCCTATAGCCCTGCCCACCCTCTCCACGACCTCGGGGTTCCACGTCGCAGCCAGCATTGTCGGCACCGGGAAGGCTGTCGCAAACCACCTGCGCCCCCCGCTAGGCTCAACCCTGAGCCCAGAGGGGCCGTCGGCAGTCACTATGGACGGTACCCTGACGGGCCGCGTCTCCCCGGCGGCTCCCGGTAGGCGCCTGGAAGAGCCCCAGCCGACGACGAGGCTAGCCTTTTCCTCGAGCGAGAGCCCAGGGCCCCTTCCCCTCACAAGCCCCCTTGGCGCGCGTAGCAGGCTAGACACGTGTAGGTAACGCGGAGCCCGTATTTGTCCCTACCGTTGCGCAAAGTTTTTGCGGGTCTGCGGAGGTTTAGGAGGCGTGGCGAGGCTCAGGTACCTTGGGCACGCGGCCTTCGACGTCGAGCTCGAGGGGTTCGACGGGAGGAAGAGGAGGATCCTGCTTGACCCCTGGCTCGAGAACCCCCTCAGCCCGGTGAAGCCCTCCGACTATAGGGGAGCGAGGGTCGACTACATCTTCGTGACGCACGACCACGGAGACCACCTGGGCAACGCGGTGGAGCTAGCAAGGGCTACGGGCGCCAAGGTTGTAGCGGTGTACGAGCTGGCGGAGGAGCTGTCCAAGGAGGGCGTCCAGGCTGTCGGCGCCAACATAGGCGGGCCCCTGGCGCTGGAGGGCATCCAGGCTGTCTTCACGCCCGCTCTCCACAGCTCTTCGAAGGGCGCACCGACGGGCGTCGTTGTGCGCGGCAGGGATACCGCGGTGTACCACGCCGGGGACACGGGGCTCTTCGGGGACATGCGGCTGATCGGGGAGCTCTACGCGCCCGACGTAGCGCTTCTACCGATAGGCGGGCACTTCACGATGGGCGTAGTTGAGGCGCTGAAAGCCGTCGAGTTGCTAAGACCGAGGCTGGCGATACCGATGCACTACAACACCTTCCCCGAGATAAGGGCAGACCCCGAAAAGTTCAAGGAGCTAGTCGAGGCGACAACGCGCACCAAGGTCGTAGTCCTAAAGCCTGGAGACTACGTGGAGTACCCGTAACCGTACTGGCACGTCGAGCTTTAAAAAAGGTTTTTCCCGGCAGGCCTTCGGGGCCTACTTTCTCTATTCGCGTACCTGGGCGCTGGCTAGGCCTCCGCCCTTTGGAGCACGTAGATCTTCGACCCTATAACCATGTTATTGGGGATGAGCGCGAGGCTCCCGTCGCTCTTCCTTATAACCGTGAAGAGGGTGGATATGTCCTCGACTACTCCCTCCTCCCCGGCCACGTTAACCCTGTCGCCTATCCTTATGGGCCTTACTATCAGCGTGAAGAGGCCGGCGAGGGCCTGCCCCAGGACTTGCTGCGAGGCGAATCCTACCACCATCCCGATGAAGCCTCCGAGAGCGACGCCTGCCGCCCCACCCGCTGTCCCGCCGGCTATGCCGGCCAGTAGCGCGCCTATACCCAGTATGGTGAAGAGGCTCCTAACAGCGGCCGCGGTTGGGTGGGGGTACTTCGCGCGGAGCGTCCAGTAAACAGTGTCCGCGAAGGCCCTGATTATCATGTAGCCGAAGAACAGGCTGAGTCCTATCGATATGTAGGTAGCGTAGGCGTCTATGACGGGCTTAGCTAGGGGGAAGAAGTACGGTACAGCGGTGAACACAGTTGCAGTTACAACCACGTAGGTAACGATCCACAAAGCTAGCTTTTGGAGACTCTTCCTCACGTTGGTAGCTACGCTACTCACAGCTAAAACCTTCCAGTAGGCTTCAATAACGTGATCCGACACCATTGACCGTAGTACCGTCGTCGTACGAGCTTTTGGAAACAGTTTCCATATGTTTTGGAGAGATTTATTAGAGAGGCCTTAGAAACTGTTTCACAATGGGCACGGCAAGCGTTCCGGCTGTACGTGCTAGGTACACCAGGATGGGGCTCGTCGCGCTCGCCGCGGCTCTCATGTGTGCCTTTGCCCAGGTGAGCTTCAAGGTCGGCCCCGTACCGTACACTATGCAGAACGCGGGGGTCGTGCTTGCAGGGCTACTCCTAGACCCGGCGGACGCGGCTACCTCCATGCTCGTCTACCTTCTACTCATAGCTCTCGGGGCCCCTGTAGCGGCGGGGCTTAGGGGAGGCCTAGCGGTCCTGCTCGGGTATACGGGCGGCTACCTCCTGGGCTTTGTGCCGTCGGCTTTCCTCATGTCCGTACTCTCAAGGCTCTACCTCAGGGGTAGGGGGTTGGACTCCGCGAACCGCCGGGACCTACTAGTCCTCCTTGCTCTCTCCGCAGTCGCCGTCACGCCAACGTACCTGCTGGGCTTCCTAGTCTTCTCGCTCTACGCTGTGCCGGGATCCAAGCTGTACGCGTGGGCCTCCGGCGTGGCGGGCTGGCTGGGGCTCGGCGGCGCGCCTGGCTGGCTCGTGCTGTTCGTAGCCTCGGTCGCTGTCTTTGTGCCGCAGGACTTGTTGATGGACCACGTGGTAGCCGTGCTCGCCGCCAGGGAGGTCGCGAGGCTCTTGAAGGCGAGGGGTATACGTGTCGGGTAGGGCTGTGAGCGTTGAAGGGCTATCCGTGTCCGTGGGGGGTAAGAGTATACTCGAGGGCTTGAGCTTCGAGGTGGAGGAGGGGGAGCTCGCCGTAGTAACGGGGCCTACCGGTAGCGGAAAGACGACGCTCCTCAAAGTCCTCGCTGGGGTGATACCCGGGCTCTACGACTCCTACAGGGTTACGGGTAGCGTGAAGGTGTACGGCCTCGACCCGCTGGAGGCAGCCGGGAGGGGGCTAGTCGCCTACGTACCCCAGGACCCCCACTACTACTTCCTCGGGGTAACGGTAGGCGAGGAGGTCGCCCTCGCCGGTGGCGTAGCGGGCTTCGCGGAGCACCTGCTCCGGTACCCGTCGCGCAGGATCGACGAGCTCTCCGACGGTGAGCTCTACAGGCTCCTGGCGGCGACCGCCCTCTCCGGCGGCGCCAAGTTGTTACTCCTAGACGAGCCTACAGCCCGCGTCGACCCGTGGGGCCTCGGCGAGGTTCTGGAAACACTCTCGGAGCTCGGCGAGGAGAGAGGCCTAACCACGCTACTCGTAGAGCACAGAGTGGACCTCGTGAAGAGCTATGCCAGCAGGGTGATAACACTCGGCGACGCGCGTGCCGGCGCAACGCCGCCCGCGAGGGTTGCCGGCAGGGCCGGGGCGAGGGTAAAGGTCTACGCGGACAAGCTCGCCTACGCCTACGAGAGGGGGAGGCCCGTGCTCCGCGGTGCCTCGCTGAGGGTGCGGGAGGGGGAGTGCGTCGCCGTGACGGGTAGGAACGGCTCCGGCAAGACGACGTTGCTGAAGATACTGGCAGGCATCCTGAAGCCCTCAGCCGGCACTCTGCTCGTCGAGAAGCCAGTCTTCCTCGTACCCGCCGCGCCGCTCTACTGGTACTCCTCCGCCAGCGTCGAGGAGGAGGTCGAGCTCTTCGCGGAGGCCTGGGGGTTTAGGGGCGACGTCGGCGAAGTGTTGGAGCTCTTCGACCTCGAGAGGCTCGGCGGCAGGAACCCCTACGAGCTCAGCGCCGGGGAGTCGCGGAGGCTCTCGCTCGCGCTAGCGTACGTCTCCCGCGCGGAGACGCTCCTCCTCGATGAGCCGACCCTTGGGCTCGACGCGCCATCCAAGCGGGCCTTGCTCGAAATGCTGGAGGAGTTCGCCTCTAGGGGTTCCAGCGTGGTTGTCGCTACGCACGACCTCGCGTTCGCGAGCCTACTGGACAGGGTGCTGGAGCTCAGGGGAGGCGTCCTTGAGGAAGTTGAGTAGGTTGCTCTGTGAGGTAACCGCGCCCGGCGCGGGCAGGGTCAGGCTTAGCCCAGCCGTAGCCCTAGCCGCTGCTTTCTCGGGGTCTCTGGCCGCGCTCCTAGCCCCAGCCGCCTCGCTACCCCTGGTGCTCGCGGCTTCAGCGCTCCTCTCCTTGACCGTCGCCGGCGCGCGCAGAACGGCCGCGGCGATACTGCTCTCCGCGCCCTTCCTCGGCTTCTACGCCGTCTCTTCTACGGCCGCCCAGCTACTGCTGGGCTTCTTCGACCCCCTCTACGCCGCCTCCACGCTGGCGAGACACCTCTCGGTCGTCCTCCTCTCCTACACCGCCTTCTCCGCGGTGAGCGTGGCGGACCTTTTGAGGCTCGTAGGCAGGCTGAGCCCGGGGCTCGCCGCGGAGCTGGCCCTGGCGTACAAGCTGGCTTACACCGCTAGCCTAACGCTGAGGCAACTCGGCGAGCTCTACGGCGTTAACCTCGGGGGCCGGAGGGCGAGGAGGCTTGTAGCCCTCTCGAAGAGCCTGACCTACCTGACGGCCCTGCACACGCTATATATGCTGGAAGCGCTCTATACCAGGAGGGTGGTCGCGGGGTGGACGGCAAGGAGCTGAGGCGCAGAGTGTTGGAGGTACTGGCTAGGAGGGGTGGCTACGTGAGGGGCGGCGAGCTCGCGGAGAAGCTGGGAGTATCCAAGGTAGCCATTCACAGGGCGATCGTAGGCCTGAGGAAGATGGGCTACGTCGTGGAGTCGCACCCGCGCAGGGGCTACAGGCTCGTCTCCTCCGACAACCTCGCAGACGCGAACGCCGTCGTCGCAGGTGCCGGGAGGACCCTCAGGTACACCGCGTACTACGTCAAGACGTGCGGGTCCACGCAGGACGTTGCCGACGCGCTGGCATCCCAGGGGGCGGAGGAGGGGACGGTGGTCGTCGCGGAGTCCATGACTAGCGGCAGGGGGCGCCTCGGGAGGAGGTGGTTCGCCGGCCCCGGGGGCCTCTGGTTCACGGTGATCCTGCGCCCCCAGCAAATGAAGCACCTCCAGCTACTCTCCCTAGCCGCGGGGCTCTCCGTAGCCAAGTCTGTGAGGGGGCTTTACGGGATAGACGCTAGGCTCAAGTGGCCCAACGACGTGGTCGTAGGCGAGAGGAAGCTCTGCGGCATCCTGGTGGAGGGCAAGGCGGAGGCGGACGCGCTGAAGTACCTCCTGCTAGGCGTGGGTGTGAACGTGAACAACGAGGTCCCGGAGGGGCTGGAGGGCGTGGCTACGAGCATCAAGGAGATACTGGGGCACCCCGTGCCGAGGCTCCCCCTGCTCAAGGCGATACTCGCGGGGCTAGACGGGTACTACGCGGCGCTCAAGCGGGGGGAGCCCGGCAGGGTGGTAGAGGAGTGGAAGACGCTCTCCTCAACGCTCGGGAGGCGCGTAAGGGTATCGATCGTGGGCGGCGGCGTGGTGGAGGGGGTAGCCGTGGACGTTACGAGCAGGGGGGAGCTCGTCGTGCAGAAAGACACGGGGGGAAGGGTCACCGTAGACGCCGGCGACGTGGAGCACCTGAGGTGAAAGCCTCGGGGCTCTACCTCTTCTTGGAGGCGAGCGTCATGGCGACCGTGGCTAGCGCTATGGACACTACGAAGAGCACCACGGCGTAGGCGGCGGACACCGGGAACTGGCCGGCCGTTATCTGGATGAACATCTGTATCGTAACGGTCTCCCAGCCGGGCTTGTAGAGGAAGAGCGACGCTGTGAGCTCGTTCACTATCTCTATGAAGGAGAAGAGAGTGCCCGCCAGTATCCCGTAGATTGCGTTGGGCATTACTATCTTGAAGAACGTTCCGAGAGGCTTTTCCCCGAATACGTACGCCGCCTCCTCCAAGGATCTCCTTATCGTTACGTACGTAGCGTAGGCATAGCGGATAGTGTAGGTTATTCTCCGCGTGGCGAGCATTAAGGGCATTATTAGCCACGTGGAGCCCAGAACCCCCATTACCGGTATGTCCTTCCTGAACGCGAAGAGGAAGCTTGTTCCAACGACTATCCCGGGAACCACGAACATCATTGAGAGAGCCGAGTCTATGACTTCGTTTAGCGGGTGGTTCGTCCTCGTCACGACGTAGGCTCCGAACATTCCAACAAGGAGGCATATAGCAGTCCCTATCGCCGCGTAGATCGCCGTGTTCACGAACGGCGTCGGGCTATGGAATATCGTGGCGAAGTTCTCGAGCGAGTAGCTCGTGGGAAGCGGGGTAAGGCTCCACGCTTTCGAAAGGCTTATCACGAAGACGAAAACGTGGGGAAGGAGCCCCACGAAAAGCGCTAGGTAGATGAGCAAGGGTACTAGCACTCTGCGCACCCCCCTCAGCTCCACCTCTTCTACGGGCCTGGGGAGCCTTAGGCTGGCGTACTCCCTGAGGGAAATGTACTTCTTCATGGCTAGGAACAGCCCGATGACTATTACGAGCATGAAGAAGACCATGTACGTCCCGGTTCTCACCCTTGACTCGTCGATTGCCTGCTGGATGTTTACGAAGGCCTGGGGTGCTAGTAGCTCGTACTGGCCGAGGACTATCGGGGTAGCGTAGTCGGTGAACGCGAAGGAGAAGACCATGAAGAGACCCGTCATAAGCCCGGGAGTCACCGCTGGGAGGGTTACCGTGAAGAACCTCCTTATCGGCGGGGCTCCGAGGGACTCCGCCGCCTCCTCCAGGCTCCTGTCCAGCTTCAGCAGGCTATTGTACACGTTTATAGCTATCCACGGGAAAAGCGTAATCGTTTGTACGAGGATGACGCCGTGAAGACCGTAGATGAAGTTTATGGGTCTCTCGATCAGCCCCCACTCCATTAACAGTAGGTTTACCGTTCCGAACCTTCCGAGCAGGAAGATGACCGATAGGGCGCCCACGAATGGTGGAACCATCGTCGGCATAAACGTTGCCGAGAGGACGTAGTTTTTCCCGAGGACTTTGTACCTGTGTAACGCGTAGGCGTAAGGCACGCCTATCAGCGTGGCTAACAGCGTGGTTACAAGCGCGACGTAGAGGCTGTTTTTAAGCGAGGATAGAAAAAGGTCGCTCTCCAGGAAGGCTACTACTTCGCTCAGGCTCCTAGGGGAAACTACGAAGAGTACGAGGTACGCGAGGGGGTACAGGATGAAAACGGCTACGTACAGGAGGATTAAGAGCCTGGCTACCGAGGTGAAGCTTACGCGCATAGACGGCACCTACCCCTTGAGAACCCTGATATTCCCGGGGTCCACTCTTAGGTACACCTTCTCTCCGGGGCTGAAGAGCCCGGCGCGGGCGGGGTTGTGTATCTCTGCCCTGATCCTCTTCCCTCCTACCTCCACGTCTACCCTCAACAGGCTCCCGAGGAACTGCACCGAGTCCACTCTCCCCTCTAGGAGCCCCGCGCTCCCGCCGCGCGGCGCTCTGAGTATCTCCACGTTCTCGGGTCTGAACGCGAGGTAAACCTCTTCTCCCTTCGAAGCCTTCTCGTCCGCAGAGACGTGTAGCTCCCCGATTTCCGACTCTACGACGAGCTCCCCGGTGTCCGGGGCTACCTCGGCAACCTTTCCTTTCACGATGTTTACCTGCCCAACGAAGTCCGCCACAAAGAGCGTTCTAGGCCTATAGTAGATGTCTAGGGGCGACCCTACCTGCTCTATGAAACCTTTGTTCATAACCGCTATCCTGTCGGATATGACGAGGGCCTCTTCCTGGTCGTGGGTAACGTAGATAGACGTGATCTTGAGCTCTTTCTGAAGCTTCCTGATCTCCGTCCTGACGTTAATCCTGATCTTGGCGTCGAGGTTGCTCAGCGGCTCGTCCAAGAGCAACACGCTGGGGTTTATGACGACAGCCCGCGCGAGCGCTACGCGTTGCTGTTGCCCGCCGCTCAGCTGGTGCGGGTAGCGGTCCAGTAGATCCTCAATGCCCAGCAGAGACGCGACCCTATGGACGCGCTCGTCTATCTCGTCCTTGGGGATCTTCCTTAAGCGTAGTCCGTAGGCAATGTTGTCGTAGACCTTCAAGTGAGGCCACAGCGCGTAGTCTTGGAAGACTAGCCCAACGTTCCTCTCCCAAGGGTTCTTCTCCGTAACGTCCTCCGAGTCGAAGTACACTCTTCCACGCGTAGGCCGGTAAAGCCCACTTATGACTCTCAGCAACGTCGTCTTACCACAACCGCTGGGGCCGAGCAGGGTTACGAGTTCTCCCTCCGCGACCTCCAGGTTAACTCCTCTAAGGGCTTCAACCTTCCCAAAAGTCATCCACACGTCTTCGACTTTAACGGAGACCAACGTCGATCCCCTCGTGAAAAACATGGATCAAAAAATAGTTTTCCGATTTACTGCTTAGCCTTCTTGCCTAGCTTTCCGCGTAACAGGTATGCAAGTGCAGCTATCACGACTAGGGCGATGACCGCGTAGACCAGGATCTCCGTGGCGGAAGGCCCTTTAGGCGCTGTCTCCGCTATTTTCGCGGCTTCCAGAGCTAGCGCCTTGGCAGTGGCGTAGTCTCCCTTGTCGAACGCACTTATAGCCTGGGCCAGCTTGGCTTCCGCGTCCGGCACTCCTTTTACCTTTGCCTGAACGCTTAGAATAGTGCTCCAAGCGTCCTTCAGCTCCGAGTGCTTAGCGACTATCGTGTTGTCGAAAATCTTACTGATATTCGTGTACATAGCTTCAGCGAAGGTGAAGTTGTAGAACTTCACGTTGGTAAAGGTCTTGAGGTAGTCGTATATCGTGTCCTTTCCTCCGAGGTACTCCCTGAGGATAGCAGCCGTGGAGTTTGGAGGTCCGGCTATCTTGACTGTGGGAAGCACGGGTATTCCTCCCGCGCTTAGAGCGGCTTGCTGGGCGTCCTCTGTGTACCACCAGTCGAGGAAGGCTTTAGCGATGTTCGGGTGAGGCGCTCCCTTGAGTAGGGATACACCTGAAACTATGAAACCCGTGGGATCCATGTACATCGAAACGGGGTATCCGTTGTACCTGTTGATAATGGCCCCCTGGCTGTATGCAAAGCCTACGGCATACTCACCTTTAGAGACCAAGTCTACGACGTCCGCGCTTCTCTGCACGAAGGCGCCTACGTTGGCGGCGAGCCTCCTCCAAAAGGCCCATCCCTGATCCCACCCTCTGTTCTGGATTATTATTCCGACGTTGATGTACGTGGACGACGACCTAGACGGTGTACACATGACTATCAGGTCCTTCCACTTGGGGTCTAGCAGGTCGTCCCAGGTCTTCGGGGGTTGAAGTCCGAGCTTCTCGAGAACTTTAGTGTTGTACATGAAGCCGTGCCCCCACCAGAGCTTGGGGTGCCACATTTCATCGGGGTCTTTGAGTGGGAAGCCGAGGAACGTGGACGGAATAGCGTCGTAGCCCGGAGACTTGGGCTTATAGCTTTCTAGGAGACCCTTCTCTTTCAGCTTCCAGTGGTATATGAGGTCTCCTCCGAAGAAGATGTCCGCCTCGGGTTTCCCGTTCCAGGCTATAATCCTGTTCATGCATTCAGGGGATCCCGCCTGTATGAGCTTTACGTCTACGTCCACTCCGAGCTTGTTCTTAGCATAGTTCTTAAACGCTGTTGTGACAGCCTTTAAAAGCAGCGTATTGCTAGGCGTTATCAGGACTAGAGTGTTTTCGTACTGCTGAGTTTCTACATTTAGAGGCGGGGTTTGCACGCTTGCGCTTGCAACGCTGACGACTGCTAGGACCAGTATTGTTAGGATTCCAAATCCGAGTAGTTTCTTGTTCATAGCGCGGTATCCTATACTATCATTGCTTATAAAGCTTTTCTATAAATTTTTTAATCTACAGCCAGCCTCTCTTCCGTAGCGCGTAGGCTAGTATTGCGGTGAGCGTTGCCATTGCTGTGAGGACCGCTGGGTATGCGTACGGCCACCTCGCCTCGGGGATTTCGAGGTTCATCCCGTAGATACCGGCTATCACGAGGAGTGGTAGCGCTATCACGTTTATCGCTGTAAGCTTCTTCATTACCTCGTTGAGGGCTAGCGAGAGGGCGGAGAGGTGGAGGTCCCTTATGTCCGCCAGCCTCTCCTTCTGCGACTCCACCATGTCGAGTAGCTGCACGGCGTCCTCGTAGACCTCCTGTACGAGCCTCTTCGCGCCCTCGGAGAGGTCGTAGACCCCCTCCCCGAGTAGTAGCGAGGCGGCGGCTCTAAGCGAGTAGAGGTCCCTCCGGAACTCCACCAGGGACCCGCGCACGCGCCTAAAGCGCGCCACGTCGACCCGCGTCGGGTCCTCGGCCACGCTGTCCTCCAAGCCGTCTATCTCGTCTTCCAGGGCGTCGTAGTAGGCGTAGTACTCGTCGATGAGCCTCAGCAGGGAGAGGGCGAGGAAAGCGTCCGGGGAACTCCTGCAGCCGTAGGAGTTCTTCTCGAAGTCCTCCCTGAGCCTGGCGAGCAGGCCTCGCGGCGCCGCAACGGCTACTGTGTCGCCTCTAAGCAACGCGGCGAACCGCCCTTTACCGGGGTAGCCGAGGACGACCACAAGCGCGTCCTTGTACGCCGTTACGCGCGTCCTCTCCGCGTCTCTAGCCACGAGCTCCGCGACGTCGAGGTCCACGGGGAGCTCTCTGAGGGCATCCGCGACGCTCCTCCCGTCGACCTCCACGAGTAGCGCCCGCCCGCCCTGAAGGTGTAGCTCGTCACCTGCCATACGTTTTTAATGGTTGCGCGGGGTTAAAATGCAGTATGCGGAGGGTCTTGCTGCTTGCCTGCGCGCTCGCTGTGCTCGCGGCGACCCTGGGCGTGGTGGCGCAGTCCTGCATAACGCTGGAAGACTCCTTGGCGGTGGAGGTCGTCCTGAACAAGCCGGGGGTATCGCTGAACCTAGCCGCGCTCCTGGGCTCGGGGCACGCTAGGAGCGTTTCGGGCGAGGTTGCTGGCTACAGGAGCGGCTTCGACGACAGGCTGGTAGTCCTCGTGGGGTATACGAGGATCTCGGCTAGCTACCCGTTCATCAGGGTTCAGGTCCCCGTGGCCGGCGGGAAACCCCTCTACGCGGTCGGGGAGGGCGAGGTCGTAGCGGTGCTGAGGGAGGAGCTCGAGAGGCTCGCGTCGCAGGGAGTGCTCAGAGGCCTCACGGCGGGGGATATCGAGGCTATCGCCTCTAGGGCGCGCCTCGGCGACGCCGGCTGGGACCTCAGGCTCGTCTACGAGGACGGCGAGTGGAAGCCGTTCAACACCACCAAGATGTACACGCCGCTGAGCGCCTGCCCAGTCCACCCAGAGCTGGACTACGAGTCGCTACCCGTGTACCCAGCCCCCGGCCCGCGAATCCCGGTAGCCCTGCTTGTAGCCGTCGCCCTCGCCGTTGCCATTGCCATCTACGCGCTACGCCTTAGACGCAAGCGAAGCCCGGCGCTTGACGTGCGGCATCGTTCTTCGGCTTAAGTCTGCCTCTCCGCAGAGAATGCCGATAAAAACAACACCGCAGGCTACCCCACTCTAAAAGCCCTGACCCGCACTCCGCCGCCTCGCTCGACGCTCAGCGCCAAGCCGGACTGGAACGGTAGCTCCTCGAATCCCTCACCGCCGAGGTACTCCGCCAGAGTCGACGAGAAGACTGCCACCCACCCGTCCCCGCGTAGCAGGAGCAACCTGTAGTACCTCTCGTGCACCTCGCTCCCCAGCAGGCCGGGCGAGAGGTAGGAGACCGCTACTCCGAGCAGGGAGGAGCCCCACAGCATCGCGGCGACGTTCATCGCCGTCTCCGTGTACCTCGCAGCCTCCCCGAATGCCTCCGCGAGGTTCCCGGCCCCGGGCAGGTCCAGCCTCCTGTACACGTACTCGCCGAGGTAGAACGTGTCGGTAACGTCCGGGAGAACGGGGACGCCCAGGCTCGCCGCCAGGTCCCCCGCCCTCATCGACCCGTTGTGCGCGAGGAACATCTCGTAGCCCCTCCACCCGTAGTGGATCGGGTGAGTGTTCCGGGCACTCACGGAGCCCGCGCTAGCCTTCCTAGCGTGAACGACGAGAACCCCCTCTCCGCGGAGCGCCCGCCTAAGCTTCTCGAAGCCCCAGGCGTCCTCGTACACGGGTATCGTCGACCTGTAGTGCTCCACCCGCTGATACTCTTCGAGCGTCACCGCGGCGAAGCCCCATCCGTCCCCGTGCCTCCCGCACTTCCCGGTGCCCGCGACGCTAGGCATCAGCGGGTCGCACGCCGAGGCCTTCGCGAAAGCCTCAAGAACGGCGGGTGGTAGCTCTGAGAGGTTACCGACAGCTATCAGTTGCCTGCACACGCCCCTCTAAGCCTGGCCCAGGCCTTAAGCTTTTCTCGTACGTCCGCGGGCTTTTTCCCGGGGCCCGGCCTCTCTGAGCGAGTTAAGCAAGGCTATCAGTGAGATCGCGATGAACGCTAGGAAGAGCGCGTCCTCTACGGTCACCCGCCTCCCCCGCCTTTCCTCTCGGCGAGCTTTGCGAGCTCCTTGTTCACCTCGACTACGTTTACGATGTCGTAGCCGGGCCCAAGCACGTAGAGGTTCGCCGCCCTGTACTTCTCCGCGTTCTCCCGGAGGACTCGGGCGACGAGTTCCTCTGGGAGGCCTGTCTTCCTGCTAACCTCCGGGACTTGCCTCAATGCGTAGTCGAGGGGCACGAAGGGGTCGCACCCCGACGAAGTGTTTTCCGGGGCGAACGGCTTGAAGAACTGGGGTTTCTCGCCGTAGCAGGAGGCGAGCTCTGGGCCGCTTTTCGGCACTGCCAGTGATAGCGCCCACACGAGCGCTGGGTAGGCGAAGCCGAGGACTAGCATTAGCGTTGCGGAGAGTGCCAGGGAGGCCGCGGCGAGCCTTACGTAGCGCTGCATCCTATCCCACCCCGAGGTATACTAGTAGCACGTCGATAAGCTTTATCGCTACGAACGGCGTCACGACTCCTCCGAGCCCGTAGACGAGGAGGTTCCTGGCTAGTAGCTCGCTGTAGGAGGCTACCTTGAAGCCTGCACCTCTCAGCGCCAGCGGTATGAGCGACGGTATTATGACGGCGTTGAATATCATCGTTGCTAGTATCGCGGACTCGGGGCTGTGGAGCCCCATGAAGTTCAGCCAGGAGAGCTGGGGGAAGCTCCGGGCGACGATCATCGGGAAGATGGTGAAGTACTTGGCGATATCGTTCATTATGCTGAAGGTCGTTATCGCCCCCCTCGTCGTCTGCAGTTCTCTGCCCACCTCGACTACCCTCACCACCTTGGTGGGGTCGGAGTCCAGGTCTATCATGTTCGCCGCCTCCTTGGCTGCCCGCGTACCGCTGTTCATCGCTATGCCGACGTCCGCCTTGGCGAGCGCGGGGGCATCGTTCGTGCCGTCTCCCAGCACGGCTACCACGTGCCCCTCCAGTTGCTCCTCCTCTACTCTCCTCAGCTTGTCCTCGGGCTTCGCGCGGGCCACGTAGTGCTTTATGCCCACTTCCCTAGCAATAGCCTCCGCCGTCACCGGGTTATCGCCGGTTATCATTACGAGCTTTACGCCCATCTTCTTCAGCCTCCTGATCTTCTCCTTCACCCCCTCCTTGATCCTATCCTTCAGTACGACTACCCCCACAGCCTCGTCGTTCAACGCGACGAGTAGCGGGGTCTCGCCCCTCCTACCCACCTCCTCGACTATGCGGGCTATAGCCTCCCTAGTAGCCCTATCTTCCCTCACTACCTCCAACACCGAGTCCACGGAGCCCTTTATCACGGTTACCCTCTCGCCCCTCTCCCTCGCCTCCAGGATGCGCCTCGACACCTCGCTTAGAGGAGTGACTGTCCCGGCGAAGGGGCTCTTCCTGCGGTACCAGGAGAACTCCACCCCGCTGAACCTTGTGCGCACGTCGAAGCTTATCTTCCTGGCCGAGAGAGCCTCGTTTACCAGCAGGTCTTCCGGTACGTAGCCCTTGGACTTCGCGAGCTCTATGATAGAGATCCCCTCGTGGGTCCTGTCCCCCACTGAGGCCAGGTACGCCGCCACCGCGACGTCTCTCTCGGTGTAGTTCTTTAGCGGGATGAAAGCCACCGCGCTCCTAGAGCCCTCGGTTATAGTGCCCGTCTTGTCGAATACTATCACGTCTACGTCCCCCGCGGCTTCGACCGCCTTCCCGGACTTAGCTACGATGTTCTCAGCCATCAGCCTCGTGACCCCAGCCACGCCTATCGCCGGGAGAAGCCCCCCTATAGTCGTCGGCATCAGCGCCACCAGGAATGCGACCGCGAGCACGGGGTCTGCCCAGCCGCCCACCGATCTAAGGGCGAAGTACAGCGAAGCGGTTATCACGAGGAACGTTAGCGAGAGTCCGCCGAGGAGTATCGAGAGCATGACTTCGCTCTTCATCTTCGGCCTCTTGGCCGTCTGGATCAGCGCCATGAGCCGGTCGATGTAGCTTTTACCGGGCTCCGCGACTATCTCCACCCTGATCCTCCCCCTAACGACCCTGGTGCCGCCTATCACCCTGTCGTCCTTCTTCTTCTCGACGGGCTCCGACTCGCCCGTCAGCATGGATTCGTCTACGTACGCTATGCCTTCTAGCACGTAGCCATCCCTGGGTACGTACTCCCCCTCGCCAACCACCACGACGTCGCCTGGCACAAGCTCCGAGGAGCGCACGTCGACGACACGGTCACCTACGAGCTTATGCGCTACTACGTCCTTTTCGAGGCTCCTGAGGTAGTCGACCCTCGCTCTCGCCTGGTGCTCCGAGATGGACTCCGAGAGCGTGGAGAACCAGACCGTTGCGAGCAGTATGACTAGCAGTTGCACGTGGAGGGCGCTGGCGGCGCCCTCGCGGAGCCCCTCGAGGGTCGCGTAGACGGCCGTAAAGAAGGCGCCGAGCTCCACTACGAACATTATCGGGTTCTCGCCGAAGAGGTACGCCGGGTTGAGCTTTTTGGCCGATTCCCAGAGCACGCTGGTCCACTGAATCTTCACGTCGGGCGGCATGGAGGTTCACCCGGAGGCTAGCGGTCCTATGGCTATGAACGGGAAGAACGTCAGGAGGAATAGGACCAGGATCATTAGGGTCGAGAAGGCAACGAAGAGTAGCCCCCTGGTCTCCACGGGGTCGGGTAGGCTTACCGGGGGGGTCCCGGCGAGGTCCTCGGCTATTAGCAGCATCAGTGCTATCGGCACGTACCTGCCCAGTAGCATCACGATGGCTGTGGATACGTTCCAGAAGGGCGTGTTCGCCGCGTCGCCGAGGTAGCTCATACCCGTGTTCGAGGCGGCCGATGAAAACTCCAGCAATACCTTCGTGAACGTCGCTGGGCCGGGGGGTCCGAGGAAGCCGCACGCCCCCGTTAGCTGGGCTACTACTGTCGGCACGAGTATTATCACGGGGTGGACCAGGAAGAGCGCTACAGCGTACTTGATAGCCCTCGGGGAGACGGCGCGCCCTAGGAACCTCGGAGTCTTGCCGACCATGAGCGACCCTATGAAGACTACTATCACTACGTAGACTGTGAGGTAGACGAAGCCCAGCGCGGATCCGGGCGCGGACTGGATAAACATGCCCATGAGTATCGAGGATACGGCCGAGGGGCCCATCGGGGTCAGCGACGAGGAAGTGGCTCCCGTGTTCGTCAAGGCCGAGACGACGTTGAATATGAGAGTCGGGCTACCTCCCAGCCTCGGCTCTACCCCTCTCCCGAGGAGCGGGAAGCCGCTGAGGGGGGCTATGGCTAGGAGGAGGGAGAGGAGCACCAGGTCTATGGCGTAGAGGGAGTACCCCCTCCCCCGCCCGGCGATCCTTTCGTACGCGAAGGGCAGGGAGAGGGGTACGAGGAGCATCAGGAAGGCTTCGAAGAAGTTTGTAAGCGCGCTCGGGTTTTCGAGGGGGTGGGCGGAGTTCGCCCCAAAGTAGCCTGCACCGACGTTTCCCAGGAGCTTTATCGCCACTAGAGAAGCGACGGGCCCGGCGGGTACCCCGGCTGCAACCAGCGCGAGAGCCGCTAGAACCGAGATGGGGGCGTAGACGACGAGGAGGGATCTTAGGAAGTCGGCGAAGAAGTTCCCGGGCTCGCCCACCACGAGAGACCTCATGAAGGCTACTGCGACCGAGAGGCCGGTGGCGGAGGCTACGAAGGACATCGGTATGACGACGAGCACTTGGAGCAGGGCCGAGAGGTCCCGCTCCCCCACGTAGTGCTGGAGGCCGGTGTTCGTTACCAGCGAGACAGCGGTGTTGAAGGCGAGGTCCAGGGAGACCGGGGGCCCCGCCCGTACTACGCCTTGAAGGTACAGCGCCAGCGTTGCCAGCGCTATCGACGCGAAGTTCAACGCGAGGAGGGAGGCGAGGTACTCCCTCCAGCTCGTCTTAGGCTTCGTGTCTACGCGGAGAGCGCCTAGAACCCTGCCTTCGATGAGCGCCAGGGCTTCCGGGGGGTTCCTGTGCCAATCGACCACGAGCTTCGAGATCAAGCGGCCCAGGAGGCTAGCCGCTAGGCTCACGGATACGAGTAGTAGGGACGCGTGGATCACGTAGACCGCGGTGTCGCTAGCCATATTTTCCTCTAAGGTCGAGTGTAAAGCCGTCCAGTCTTAAGGTTTTCTTTTATTAACGAGCAGTAGTTAGACCCTTGGAGAAAAATATTCCTCGTAGCGAGAAGCCTAGCCCCCTTGGTAAGATTTAAGTAAGACCTGTTTTTTACTCTTCACGTGAAGACCGTTGTCTCGAGGAAGGGGCAGGTGGTTATCCCAAAGGAGGTTAGGGAGAAGCTCGGCCTCGTACCGGGAACGGTGCTGAGGGTGCGCGTCGAGGGGAAGAGGGTTGTCCTGGAGCCGGTAGAGGAGCCTCCCCGCGAGGTTTTCGTCGAGGCTGGGCCCGAGGTTACGGGTAGGCTTCTACGCGAGGCGAAGCTTGAGTCCGATAAGGCCCTGAGGCTCCTGAGGGACCTGGGTGTCGAGGAAGGCTAGGGTGGCGCTGGATACCAGTGTGATAGTGGAGTACATCGACGCGAGGGGCGATCTGCACAGGCAGGCAGAGCTCGTATTCTCGGCTCTACTGTCGGGTAGGCTGGAGGCTTTGATTCCGCACCCAGTCCTAGCCGAGACCTACTACGTTGCGGCGAGGCTTTACCGGGCGTTGGGCGCCGGGGACCCTGAGGGGACGGCTTCCAGGCTCGTGTCTTGGCTCTACAGGCTTCCATCCGTGAGCGTGCCGGAGGGTGGGGTAGAGCTCGCAGTAGAGGCTGGGAGGGTGAAGGCGAGGTACGGGGTAGCGCTGACGGACTGCTACGTATTAGCTGTTGCTAGGGTCTACGCCTGCAAGGCGTTGTTCAAGAGACCCGAGGGCGAGATGGCGAAGCACCTGGACGAGCTGAGAAGGGAGTACGGGGCGGTCTTCCTGGAGGACTACGCCTAGCGGCGCGGTAGCTAGGAAGCACTGTGCGCGCGGTAACCCTCGACGCTATAGTGTATCACGCACGTACTGAGGCCAGCAGGCCCGAGTAGCCCCTGTACTGTTAGCCGGAGGCTGAACCAGAAAAGAAAAAATAATTTTTAGCTAATCCTTGAGCTGGACGCGCTCCAGCGTCAGGGCGAGGTCGCTGCGCACCCCGAGCAACGCGGCGAGCGTCGACGCTGGCACCTCATCTAGCACCCTGCCTTCCCACACGACCTTCGAGGTGGGTAGCGTCCGCTGAGCGCCGCGCATTAGGGCGAACACCGGGATCCCCGAAGCGTAGTCGACCACGAGGTGGAGGGGGAGCGCGCGGCTACTGTACGTTGCGAGCGCGAAGAGGCGGGGGCAGCCTCCCAGCGCGGCGAGCGCACTTGCTAGCTCTGCTTCCTGGCTCAGCGGCCGGTTCAGGGGCCTGGCGAGCACGACTTCGCCCGACGACACGTTTACCTCGGCTACGAGCATCCTCTCCATGTCCAGCACGGTCAACAACTTCATCCTGGCGGTAGCAGGCCTGAGGCTCTCGAGCTTGTAGGGCTCGCCGGGCCTCGCCCAGAGGAAGCTCAGCTCGAGCTCTCTCCCTCTAGCGAAGAGCGGGAACACGAGCCCCACGCGCGTACCGTTGGGGAGGTAGTAAGCCGCGCCGTCGTAGAGGAGCGTCAGGGTCTTCACCAGGCTCATGTTGCCCCCGCCGCGCAACGGCGCGCCACTAAGCGCCAGAGTGAAGTTCACCGCGTAGACCCCTCCCCTCCTGGACACGGAGACCACGAGGCGCGCGTTGCCGGGCTCCGCCTTGACGTCTCCTCCTTCCTCAGCCTCGACGAACAGGAGCGTGGGGCCGAGCGAGTACTCGAGGACGAGGGTTTGGCCCTCCCTCAGCGCAACCCCCGGGCACTTTTCGACGAGCGCGAGGTAGCCGAGGCCGCTCGGCACGCCGGCGGGCAATGTAGCCTGGGCGGGCTCCTCCGGCGAGGAGGGAGCGGCTACCCCGTTGAGGCACCCTTTACTCGCAGAGTACAGCTCGCGCGGGGGGCCCAGGCTTTCAGGGAGCGTTTGAGGAGGAGCTTTGCTTGCACTGAGGTTCAGCCAAAGAAGCACGGAAGTTGCGAGTAGAGCTGCGAGGAGCGCCAAGATGCTAACTCTTTTCACCATAGCGATAAATAGAACAAAACGTGGTTATATATTTCTTGCGCACATTGTACGGCAAAGAGTACAGGTGGTAGGCGAGAAGGCTTGGAGCCTGCGTGCTTATCGTCAAGGACTACGTTCCCGTTGCGGAGAATGGCTGGAGTTGCACGCGAAGTTATGGGTATACAAGCATTGTGAGCCTTTGGGCTCGGTGGCTTTGTCAACTTTTCCTGAAGCTTGCGAGTTTGGTGAAGAGGTTCAGAAGCGTGAAGGCCTCTATGACGCGAGCGCGTATTGTCCCCGACTACGTGAAGGCTCTCTCCGAGCTGGTTACAGCAGCCTTACTTCTATCCTACTTGCACAATCATGCGTGTAACATGCTCGAAGGGTTACCCCTTCCGGGCGCTTTTAGATCGCTGGAAGAATATATGAGGTCTGGAAGAATATATGAGGTAAAGCTTATATATTTAGGCCGTATGTTATACTTGGGGACAGCAATGAACGCTCTCGAAGCGGAAGGTTTAGTGAAGAGGTTTGGGAACGTTGAAGCCCTCCGCGGCGTAAGCCTAGAGGCGAGGAAAGGCGAGCTCCTCGTGCTGGCAGGCCCCAACGGCGCCGGTAAGACCACCACGGTCAGGATCTTCACGACGAACCTCAGGCCCGACGCCGGCGAGGCGAGAGTCCTCGGCTACGATGTCGTCCGAGAGTACAGGGAGGTTAGGAGGAGGATCGCCTACATCCCCCAGGGCTTCGAGCCCTTCTGGGAGCACACACCCGAGGAGTACGTCACTGCAGTCCTCATGATGAGGGGCTGGTCCTTCTGGGAGGCGAGGGCCCAGGCCAAAAGGTGGCTTGACGCGCTGGGACTCTCCGACGCGAGAAGGCCCATCAGGGTGCTGAGCGGGGGCCAGGTGCGAAGGGCCGTGGTGGCCGCCGTACTCGCGACGGAGGCGGAGGTTCTCTTCCTCGACGAGCCGACCGAAGGGCTGGACGTCGAGGTGAGGAGGGAGGTGTGGAGGGCGCTGAGGGAGAGGCTGAGGGACGGGTCTAGCATACTGATGACAACGCACGACATGGGCGAGGCAGAGGTCGTCGCCGACAGAGTCGCCCTGATAAACTCGGGCGTGGTGCTCTGCCAAGAGAGCCCCAGGGCGCTCGTCGAGAAGGTACCCTACCGGTACCGGGCCGTAGTCAAGAAGGGCTCCCCGCTACCAGCCGACGCCGTGGATCTCGGAGACCGAGCCATCGTGTACTTCCGCAGCAGGTCCGAGCTCGGCGAGTTCGTATCCTCCCTCAGCGACCCCGGGCTCCTCGTATCAGCCGGCAGCGTGGGCCTAGAGGACGCGTACCTCTTCCTGCTACGGGGTGGTGGGAGGTGAGGCGGTCCAGGCTCTGGAGGCCCCTCGGCGTCGCTTACGCTGAGCTGATCCTCTGGAGAAGGCAGTGGATGTGGATTGCCCAGGATGCCGTGTGGACCCTTTCGCTACCTCTTATCTTCTACTTCTGGGGAGGCTTGAAGGCGCTGAAGAGCCTCGTCGTCGCCTCATTCGTAGCGACGGGCTGGACGGTGGGGGTGAACCTTGTCGGGCAGACGGTTGGCTGGCAGAGGGTCTCGAGGATACAGGAGGCTCTCGTAGCCTCTCCCCTAAGCCCCTCCGACTACTTCGTGGGCACAGTGCTGGGGCAGATTCCCTACTTCCTTACGGAGTATACGGCATTCACGCTGCTCGCCCTCTGGCTGGAGGTGTCGCCGGCTGGCGTGGCCGCGCTGTACGCTCTCTCCTTCGCCTCGTTGGTGCTCGGTAGCTTCCTCTCCCTAGCCGTCGTGCTGAGGATAAAGAACCCGATGAACATCAGCGCAGTAACGAACCCCCTCGTCACGGTAACTATCATATTGCCGCCGGTGTGGTACCCACTCTCGGCTCTCCCAGAGGTAGCGAGGCTCCCGGCCCTCCTGGCCCCGACCGCCGCCCTCGCAGAGCTCGCCCGGTGGGTCGCCGGGCTAGGTTGCATGGATCCCGCTGTACCCCTCCTGGTCACCTTCGTGTGGATCGCTGGGACGGGGGTTGCGTTGAAGAGCGCCCTGCACTGGGGGCTGGAAAAGTAGCGGTAGTAGCCAAAGAAGATAAGAAGACTTCAGCTTAGTCCATGTGCAAAGAAGGTTTTTCCAGGAAAGAGTTGCTAAACGAATCGGGGAAGTACGGGTATTTTCCCTGAGGACCATGCTTAGCTGTAGCTTGTTTCAGGGTTGTAGCGACACTGGGCGGAGGGGCTCGAGCATTTGGTAATCCTTATATTCTAGGTATACCTGGTATACCAGTATGAGCGTTACTGTTTCGATAAAGGTGCGCAAGGAGGTAGCCCAGCTGGCCGAGAAGATGGTGAGGTACGGGCTCGCCAGGAATAGGTCCCACGCTTTCAACATAATGATCGAGAGGGGGTTGGAGGAGGTCAAAAGGGAGGTTGCGTTCTGGGACGAGGTCTACAGGTCTGCGGAGGAGCTCGAGAAGTCCGGGTTCAGGCTGAGGCACGGCGGTCTGAGCAGGCTACTTGAGGAGGGTAGGGAGAGGTCGTCCACCCCGCCCTGAAGGGGCTCTGTGTCCGGATAACGGGGGCTAGGTATGATCTACCTCGATACGAGCGTGATCGTGTCTTACGTGGACGAGGAGGACCCGAACCACGGGAGAGCTGTCGAGCTGCTGGGCAGACTGATGGAAGACAGGGTCGCCAGCCAGCTCACGCTCCTAGAGCTCGCCGCAGTCTACTCGAGGGCAGGGCTCCCCAACCCCGTCTCGCTCGCAGTGTACTCGCTGAGGGTGGTGGGCGCCTCGCTCGTCGACGTGGACCTTAACCAGGTTTCAAGGCAGGCTTTGAGGTACGCCCAGCTCTTGAGGCTCAGAACCCTCGACTTACTACACGTAGTCGCCGCCAGGATGCTCGGGGCGAGCGCGGTAGCATCCTTCGACAAGGAGATAGCCGAGAGGGCAGGCGCCATCAGGGAGGCGCTGGGCTTGGAGTTCGTAGGTTGAGGGGGCCCGGCTAACCCTTATGTACCGGGGCCCCGCTCTTAGTACTGTGGGCGTGGTCGAGGAGATATACGAGTACGCTCTCTCCAGGGCTGGCTCGGAGAGGGTTAAGCGCGTAGTTATCGGTGTGCACGCGACGCTGGTAGAGCTCGAGGACGGCAGGGCGGGCGTGGCTTACACGAACAGGGAGGGCCCCCTCTCCAGCGTTACCCCGGGGAGGCTGAGGGGCATGAATGTGTCCGACGCCCTGGGGCTCCTCCTGTCCCCCAGGGGGCTCGAGGTCAGCGTGGGGCTGGCGGCTGTGAACGCTCTGCTGAACGCCGCGGGGGAGGGGGTGGTGGAGGCGGACGCGCTGGAACAGGTAGGCGTCGCGCCCGGCGACTCCGTAGTCCTGGTGGGCTACTTCGCGCCGTACGTCGAGGCGCTCAGGGGTAGGGTGAGGAGGCTCGCCGTCCTGGAGTTCGCGAGCGTAGTGGTCGAGGGCGTCGAGGTGTACCCGTGGTGGGCCTACGCCGCCGTGCTTAGAGACGCGGACAAGTTGCTGATAACGGGCTCCTCGATAGTTAACCACACTATCAACTACCTGTTAACAGCCCCGACGCGCGCCGAGAAGCACCTCGTAGGCCCCAGCTCGCCGCTAGCCCCCGAGGTCTTCGGGAGGTACGGCGTGAAGACTATCAACACGGCTGTCGTCGTGGACCCGGAGTCCTGCGCCACGATACTGATGGAGGGCGGAGGCTTCTCGTCGTGCTTCAGGGAGGGTTGCCTGCGGAAGGTTAGCGCCAGGCTAGACGGGTGAAGGGGTTGCGTAGGGCCAGGCTCCAGGAGCCCCTGGGAGGCGGGGTCGTCGCGTGCTTAGCGTGCGAGAGGAGGTGCAGGGTGCGCCCCGGCGCCCGCGGGGCCTGTGGGAACTACGCGAACGTGGGCGGCGTGCTCTGGCACGCTGGCTACGGGAAGCTCAGCGCCGTGGAGCTGAGGCCCATCGAGATAAAGCCGCTGTTCCACTACTGGCCGAACTCCCTGGCCCTCACCTACAGCAACTTCGGCTGCAACTTCCACTGCCCCTGGTGCCAGAACCACCACCTCAGCTTCTCCCTGCCCCCCGAGGGGCTCGAGCCCGTCGACCCCGAGGCCCTCGCGGACCTAGCCGTCTCGGCGGGGGCCCAGGGGATCTCGGCTAGCTTCAACGAGCCTATAACGAACCTAGACTACGTCGTCGACGCGTCCGAGGCCGCGAGGAAGAGAGGGCTGTACTCGATGATGGTTACCAACATGTACTTCACGACCAGCTCGCTCAGGCTCGTACTGGAGGCGGGCGTCGACGGCTTCGCCGCTAGCGTTAAGGGGTGCCCCTCCGCGAGGAGGGTTCTCGCGAACGTCGACCACTACGTGGTCTTCAGGAACGCGAGGGTTGCTCTGGACAGCGGGGCCCACGTCGAGATAGTCTACCTCGTCGTGCCCGGCGCCAACGACTCCAAGGAGTGCTACGAGTGGGTGGTGGGGACCCTCCTGGACACCCTGGGGCCCGAGGTCCCGCTCCACGTGAACAGGTACTACCCCGCCTGGGCCTGGAGGGAGCCGCCGACCCCCCTCGGGAAGCTCCTCGAGGTGAGGGACTACGCCGTCAAGGAGGGCGTGAAGTACGTCTACGTCGGCAACGTCCACGACCCCGAGCTCGAGTCGACGAGGTGCCCCAGGTGCGGCAAGACCCTTGTCAGGAGGGAGGGGTACAGGGTCGTCGAGTTCAACTTGGACTTCGAGGGCGGGAGGTACAAGTGCCCCAGGTGCGGCGAGCCGGTACCCATCAAGGGGAGGTACGTCGCGCCCGGGTAGCTCAGGCAATCCTCCTTCCGAACCCCCTCGGAGAGGCGCTGTTGTCGTAGACTTCCTCCACGTGCACCAGGTAGACGGGCCTATCGCCCCTGCGCTCCGGCGGGGTGTAGTGGAAAGCGTCGTGGACGAGAGTCACGTACTCGTGGTACTCGTCGTCGAGGTGTATCGACGCGTACCCCTTCACCTCGAAGCTCAGGCTGGGCGGCTGGAAGAACACCAGGCTGACCCTGGGATTCCTCTGGATGAGGGTCCACGTGTGCCTCGAGGACCAGGGAACCCGCTTCGCGAGCTCCACAGTCGCGAGGACCTCGAAGTCCATCTCCTTCTCCGCCCTCTCCCTCTCCAGGTACACGTGCTCCAGGAGGAGCCTCACGCCCCTCTCCAGGTGCTCTCGCTCCACCTCCTCCATGCTGGCGCCCTCCGAGAGCCTCTCGTCGGACTCCTCGACGTGCTCCCTGAACACCCTTATCTTCTCGCGGATGTAGTCCCTAGAAGCCACGTAGCCGCACCCCACGACCTTCCCGTTCACCTCGATCCTCCCGTCCACCTCAGCCGCGGTGACGAGCACGGGCGTGTGCCTGGTGAACTCTAGGGCCATGTCTCGGCCGGCGCCGCCGGACAACAGCCTCTCCAGGAGCCTCCGCCTACCGTAGTAGTTCCACTCCAGGAACTCGTCGGGGAGCCTAGCCACGATTGTAGAGCCGCGGAGCCGGATAAATGATTAATGGGGGTAATTGGAGAACAACGCTTAAAAGCGCGGGATGAAGGGGTCCCGGGATGGCTGGGGACGTGGGCGAGCTTAGGGAGAAGCTCTTCCAGGCAGTGGTAGAGGGGGACGAAGCCGCGGCGGAGGAGTACACGAGGCGCCTCGTCGAGCGGGGGCTGGGTCCTAGGGAGATAGTCTCCGAGGTGCTTGTGCCGGCGATGAGGAGGGTCGGCGAGCTCTACGAGAAGGGCGAGTACTTCATACCGGAGCTCGTGATGTCCGCGGAGGCCTTCAGGAGGTCCATGGAGGTCCTGAGGCCGCTGATAAGGGGGCAGGGCGAGTCCCCGGCGAGGTGGGTCGCCGTCTTCGGGACGGTGAGGGGCGACATACACGAGCTCGGGAAGAACCTCGCGGCCGCTGTATTCGAGGCCGAAGGCTTCCACGTCGTAGACCTGGGCGTAGACGTTCCGCCCGAGAAGTTCGCCGAGGCGGTCGAGAAGTACAACGCCAGGGTAGTCGGTATGAGCGCCCTCATGACGACGACGATGCTGGAGCAGAGGAACGTCATCGAGGAGCTGAAGAAGAGGGGGCTCAGGGACAAGGTCATAGTGATAGCCGGCGGCGCGCCTGTAACGGAGGAGTGGGTCCGCGAGATAGGCGCCGACGTCTGGGGTAGAGACGCCTTCGAGGCTGTGAAGATAGTTAAGAGGATGCTGGGTGAGGGGTAGTGGTTCCGTCGGTAAGCGTTCTGAGCAGGAGAGAGGCAGAGGAGATAACCGGCGAGGCGCTGAGAGTCCTGGAGACCGTGGGCGTCTTCTTCGAGGATAAGGGCGTCGAGAGGATAGCCCTGGAGGGGGGAGGGAGGCTAAAGGACGGGCGCGTGCTCATACCCGAGGACGTCGTCAAGGAGGCTTTGAGGACGGCGCCGAGGAGGATCAGGCTCTACGACAGGGACGGCAGGGAGGTCGCCGTCCTAGGGGAGGGCGCGAGGATATTCAACCCCGGATCGGCGGCGATAAGGATACTGGACCACGGCTCCCAGACCCCCCGGAACCCGACGCTGGAGGACTTAAAAAAGCTAGTCATAGTGGCAGACTACCTGAAGGGGCTGAAGGCCCAGAGCACCGCGCTTGTACCCTTCGAGGTCCCCGCCGAAGTCAAGGACGCCGTCAGGCTGTACGTCGTCCTGAAGTACTCCGGGAAGCCCGTGGTCACCGGGGCGTTCACAGTCGAAAACCTCCCGCTCATGGTGGAAATGCTGGGGGCGGTGAGGGAGGACTACGCTGAGAAGCCTTTCGCGATCTTCGACGTCTGCCCCACGCCCCCTCTCTCCTGGAGCACCGTGACGTCAAGGAACCTGGTCGACCTCGCGAGGCTGGGCGTCCCCGCGGAGATAATATCGATGCCTGGGCTCGGGGCGACATCTCCCGTCACGGTTTACGGCGCGATCATACAGCACCACGCGGAGGTGCTCAGCGGCATCGCCTTGTCCCAGCTCGTCAAGCCGGGGGCACCCGTCATCTACGGGGGTAGCCCGACTATGATCCACCCCTACTACGGGACCCCCTCGATAACGGCCCCCGAAGCCGTCCTCATAAGCCTGGCGTACAGGGACCTAGCCCGCTACCTCGACCTTCCCTCGCACACGTACATGGGGCTAAGCGACTCCAAGACCGTCGACTACCAGGCGGGCGCCGAGACGGCCTACACCGCCGCGCTAGCCGCGCTGGCAGGCTTCGACGTGATATCCGGTGCGGGGATGCTGGAGTACGAGAGCGTCCAGTCGCTCGAAAAGCTAGTGCTCGACAACGAGGCGTGCCTCATCGCCGAGAGGCTCGCGAGAGGCGTAGAGGTAGACCCCCAGGCCCTCGACGCCCTGAAGGAGGGGGTGCTGGAGAAGAAGGGCAACTTCCTCGCGTTGAGGCACACGAGGCAACACTACAGGAGCGAGATACTCGTACCGAAAGTCTGGGACCTAGCGCCCAGGGCGAAGTCGACGGGAGTGCCGCTAGCCGAGCTGGCGCACAGAGAGGTAGAGAGGATACTCGCCGAGCACAAGCCGCCACTCCTCGACGGCGACGCGCTCCGAAGACTGGACGCAGTCTACTCGAAGCTGTGGGAGTCGCACGGGCTAAAGCCTGTGCCTCCACCGTAAACGTTTCGGCTTTCGCGGCTACCTCACTGCAACTTTTACGGCTTCATCCCCGGAAAGCGTATAAGCTGGTTTAGCAACGAAGGAGGCATGTTCGCGAGGATACTCGTCGCCTACGACGGGTCGGAGCACGCGAGGAAAGCGCTCGAAGTAGCCGTAGACCTAGCCTCCAAGTACGGGGCCAAGCTGTTCGTAGTCGAAGTCGTCGACTCGAAGTCCCTCACGTCGAGCCTAAGGGAGGTTCCCTCCCTCGACGTCGGCAGGGTTATAGCCGAGATAAAGTCGAAGGCTAGCGTAGACGTCAGGGAGTGCTTAAGGCTTGCGCAGAGCAGGGGCGTAGACGCGGAGGGAGACGTGCTGGAAGGGGACCCAGCCTCGGAGATCCTGAGGTACGCCGAGGAGGTCAAGGCGGACCTGATAGTCACGGGGTCCAGGGGGCTGTCCCTCTGGAAGCGTATCTTCATCGGAAGCGTTTCCAGCAAGATAGTCTCCGAGTCGAAGGTACCGGTCCTCGTCGTGAAGTAGCCTAGGCCTTCCCGAACCTCCTCTCGAGGTAGAGCCTCCTCTCCAGCTCCACAGTCTCCTCCGGTAGCTCGAACGGAGTGCCGAGGATGCGGGAGTACACGGCCACCTTCGCCGCCCTCTCCAGGTACCCCAGGTTTGCTATAGCCTCCTCGAGCGTGGAGCCGCAGGCGAGCGCCCCGTGGTTAGCCATTAAGACCGCGCACCTGTCGCCCAGAGCTTTAACGACGTTCCTCGCGAGCTCCTCGGTGCCGGGAGGGGCGTACTCCGCGACCTCTATCGGCCCGCCGAGGTACAGTACGAGCTCTTCCAGCACGGGCTTAAGCCCCACCCTCAGCGCCGCCAGGACGCCGGAGTAGACGGGGTGCGCGTGGACAACCGCGTTCACGTCCCGCCTCGCCCTGTAGACCGCCAGGTGGGTCTTAAACTCCACGGAGGGCTTCCCCCTGCCGTCGACCACCGACCCGTCCTCCCGGACGACGAGGACGTCCTCGGGCCTAAGCTTCGACTTCAAGACGCCGCTCGGCGACACGACGTAGACGCCCTGCCCCGCGCGCACGCTGATATTCCCGCTGTACCCCCAGTTCAGCCCGAGCTCCTCGAGCCGCCTGAAGGCGTCCGCAACCTCTCTTCTCAAATCCCCGTAGAGCATGGGTAAACAAAGGCTCTCAAGGTTTTTAAACCCTAGCGCGTTCTCGCGGGCGTGGAGGTAGACTCGAAGCCGATGAGGAGGCTGAGGGAGAAGACGGGCGTGGAGAACCTCTGGCTCTACGTTCTCGCAGAGCTCGCCAAGGGGGACTGCTACCCCTACGCGTTGCGCAGGGCAGTCCTGGAGGACTTCGGGGTCGACGCCGGAAAGGTCGTGTTCTACGTGGTTACGGGCAAGCTGGAAGCGGAGGGCTTCATAGAGGGCTACTACAGGGACAGGAGGAAGTACTACCGCATAACCGAGCGGGGGCGGAGGCTACTCAAAGAGGGTATAGCGTACCTGAGGACGCTCGCAGACAGGTTGGAGAGGGTCTCTGAAGGCGGCGCAGCGCGCTGCGAAGGCTAGGTTGCTACGTCGTACTCCTCCGCCATCTCGGACAGCGCGCGTTTGAGCAGGGCGTAGAGAAGCGCCGAAGTCGCGACGGAGGCTGCCGAGAGGACAGAAGCCCAGCTCCAGGCGTTGAGCGACGTGAAGAGGTAGAAGGCGAGTTCGAGGAGTATCAGGAATACGATCGTAATGACCATCACCGCGCCTGAGGCGAGGCCCTCCAGCACCGTGGTACCGCCGTACGAGTACCTCACGACCTTCCTCTTCGAGGCGAAGTAAAGCGTGGACGCCAGCGACAGAAATCCTGTCACAACGAAGCCGGGCGCCGCCACCAGGGGTAGCAAGAGGGGCAAGGGGCTCCACGCCAGAACAGCGTGGACAGCCGAGACTACGAGGGCTCCCTCGGCCATGTGGACAGCGTACTTCACCAGGAGGGCGCCTGCAACGTGCTCCATGCTCGCCGAGTACACCCTGTAGACCCAGTACGCCTGGACATCCTCCGCGAGCTTCTGGGAGAGAAAGCCAAAGAGCGGGATCATCGCCATATAGACCAGAAACACGGGTACAAGCATTAGCGCCTCCCCCTTCAGCGGGCCCAGCAATCTCACAGCTACCAGCGCCACGGCTACCGAGGCGGCGAGGAGAACCGAGAAGCCCTTGAGGTGTCCGGGGCTCAGCAAGCTCCTCCGGAGCACGAAGGACTTAACCGCGGACTCCGGGGAGCTGAAGTCGAGGCTAGGCCCCCGCGCTATCCCTTTCCTCGAGGAGGCCTCCCTGAACAAGTATTCCAGCGGTAGCACGTCCTCGGGGGATACGTACACGCTCAGCCGTACCGCGGCAGCGAACAAGAGAAGCGTTACCAGCGCGGTCTCCGCTAAGGCTAGCAGGAGGTCCGCCACAGTCTCCGCGCGGGTAAACGGGTAGATAACGCACTCCCAGACGGGCCTAAGGGGTAGCGAGAGTAGCGGCGATACGCGACCCTCGACCAGGGAGTGTGCGACTCCTCCCACGGCGTACGCCGCGGCTATACTCCTAGCCGGGAGAGTCCAGCCCTTGGAGCTGAGCGCTTTCCGCAACACTCCGACTGATAAGCGTAAGTACGAGAGGAAAAGCACCTGAAGGAGTGCCGAGAGTGGTAGAAGGAAAGCCTTCGCAGAGCCCCCGCTTACGTCGAGGGCGAGGGGTATAAGGCCGGCGAGGCTGATTATCGGCAGGGCGGACGCGGCTACGTCGAAGAGGGCGTGTCCAGCGATGTACGTGTCCATGCCTACGGGCTGCGAGAGCACGAGCTCGTACTCTGCCTCTCTGACTATGAGCACGGCGTCCCGCCTCCCTGGAGCTAGCGGGCGCATGAAGGCTATGCTCGCGAGCGGGTACAGGAGCGTGAGCGCGCTGAGAATGTCTATCAGCTTTTCCTTGTCGAGACCCAGCGAGCGCAGGAAGCCGCGTATCTGCCCAGCTCCTGACGTCTCGCCGGTCTTCTGCGGGGCCCCGACTTTGGGGAGGAGCACCAGTGCTACCAGCAGGGCAATAAGCACCGCTAAGAGTAGCTTGAGAACCCACATCCTCCTGCGGAAAGGCTTAAGCAACGGGTTGACCACGTCGTTCTTCACGAGGTACTTGAAGAGCGCGAGCGCCTTGGCGGGGTCCACGCCTACCCCCCGGACTCCCCCGACTTCACTATTTTCAGGAAGGCCTCCTCGAGCGTGCTCCCGGGCTTCTCGGAGACCCTGCTCTTGAGCTCCTCCACGGTTCCCTCCGCGATCAGCCTACCCTTGTAGATTATCCCCACGCGGGTGCAGAGCCTCTCCACGGAGTCGAGCTGGTGGCTCGAGATCAGCGACGTCACACCCTTCGACGAGAGCCTCCTAACCTCCTCCTTGAACACGTGCTGGGACTCGGGGTCCATCCCGGCCGTCGGCTCGTCCATCAGGAGGACCTTCGGCCTAACCAGGAACGCCGCGGAGACCAGGACCTTCTGCACCATCCCCCTAGACAGCTCGCCCATGAAGGAGTCCTTCCTACCGGCAAGCCCGAAGACCTCGAGGTAGTACTCGGCGTCGCCCGAAACCTCGCGCCAGTCAAGCCCCCTAAGCGCCGCGACGAACCTCAGGAACTCCTCTACAGTCAAGTTCTGGAAGACGACGGGGTTCTCCGGCACATAGCCGACGAGCCTCAACGCCTCGACGCGCCTACTGGAGACCTCCACGCCGTAGATCCTGGCGTAGCCCCTCGACGGCTTAAGCAACCCCGCCAGGATCTTCAGCGTAGTAGTCTTCCCGGCCCCGTTCGGCCCCAAGAGCCCGTAGATCTCGCCCGGACCAATCCTCATCGTAAGCCCGTTGAGAGCCCAGGTATCCCCGTAGCTCTTGTAGAGGTCGACAGCCTCCACGGCGTAAACCTGCTGGGACATCACACCAGTTGAAGGAAACCATTTTATCTAGTTTTCCTTACCGTCGCGCGGAGGGGCTACCAGTACTCGGGTTTCTCGCTCTCCCTGACGGTCGAGGGGGGATCGCTAGCGTGCCTCCAGAGACCCCTCCTGAAGCTCAAAGCTACTACGCCGAGCTCGTCCATAACGTAGTCGCTGAGCAAGACCTCGTCCACGTAAGGGTTCACTACCAGCACGCACGCGGCCTCACTCTTCACCTCGCCGCCAGCCAGTAGCTGGATGCGGGCCTGGGCGCTGAGAACGTAGAGCGTCACCTCGCCTCCCGCCGTAAAGGCATCCTCGCCCCTCACCTCCTGCGGCGGCCATAAACCGAGCCTCCTCGCCAGGGCGACGGGTATGCACACGTCGGGCTCATCGCTCTCGAAGCCCGAGTTCAGCAGGGCAGACGTTTCGAGAGATCGCTCCCCCACCACTATCCTAACCCTTACCCTTATCCCCATCTACCCTCACGTAGCTAGCAGTTCTCCCTGTCTTCCTGATGTACCCTATGAACTTTATCCTCCTCCTCGACCTCCGCAGCCGCTTCAACTCCTGGACTATGTCCGCGTACCTCTCCACACCTCACGCCCATAATATACCATGGGGGCGCACTATTAAGGCTGACGGGCGTTGAAACTTCTTGCCTAATTTCCTGTGAAAACTTTTAGGCACGCTAAGCTGCGCGGCTCAGTGGTGGGGCTAGGCCTCATGCCTCGGCTGAAACTTCCCTCTTCATCGCCGCTAGGGGAAAGGCGGGAGTAAGCCATATACGTTTCGCCGGGATGAGTGGCGCGTGGGCGAGGTTTACACCCTGGGCTACGGGGGGCTGAGCCCGGAGCGCTTCGCGGAGAAAGTCTTCTCGCTGGGCGTGAGGGTCGTGGTGGACGTGAGGAGGTACCCTAGGTCGAAGGTGGAGTTCTTCTCGGGCGACAAGCTGTCCGCGTGGCTCGCGGAGGCAGGCGTCGGCTACGAGTGGATGGGCGAGCTAGGAGCGCTAGGCATGGCTAGGCGGCGCGGAGAGCTCGGCGAGGCCCCGTGCACGGACTCCCCGACCTTCCGGGTATACGTTGCCTACCTGGTCTCGGACCCCGGGGCTCTGGCGGCCCTCTCGAGGATCGGGGAGATGGCGTCGAGGGGGCTGAGGCCGCTCCTGCTGTGCAGGGAGAGGAAGCCCGAGCACTGCCACAGGCAGTTCGTGGCGGACGCGCTGGTAGCCAGGGGTTTCAGGGTGGTGCACGTCGTGGGCGACGAGCTCGTACCGCACGCCGGCTCCCCGTGCTACGGCTACGTAGCCGAGAGGCTCGAGAAGCTGTAGCGCCTCCCGTCAGCCGGGGACAGCGGCCGGGCACCCGCCGTGCCCCCGGAATCGAGGCTCATCACCCGGCAACTGTATACCGGGCTCCATGCTCTTAAGGTTAGCTCACGGGAGCATCGGAGGGCCCGGTACGCAGACGTAGAACGGCGGGGTGCTTGATAGCGCCTCGCTAGGAGAGTTACACTACTCTACTGACTGCGCCGTGGGTTGTGAAGGGGTAAAGGTAATTAAGGCTCGTATAGCGTATACGATCCTGGATGCTCTCAAAGTTCTTTGAGAACTGGAGTAGGAGGAGGGAGATCCTCGCCCACGCGAGGGACTACGCGAGGCTGATCAAGAGGATCTGCGTCGAGGAGGTGGACAGGGACTGCAGGGTGATACTCTTCGGCTCGGCGGCTAGGGGTGACTACAGGGTAGACAGCGACGTAGACGTCCTCGTGGTAACCGAGAAGGCTGTCGACGCGCTGAGCAGAGCCGAGGTCGCGGCGAAGATATACGAAAGGCTGGGCTTCAGGGACCCTGTAGAGCTACACGTGGCTACGCCCAGGGAGTTCGAGGAGTGGTACAAGAGGTTTATCGACGTTTACGAGGAGTTCTAGCGCGTAAAGCTTAAGGCGCCCCGCCCGGTGTATTGCTTGACCCCGCGGGGCCGAGGGGTGAGGAGGGAGGAGACGGCTGACCCGTGAGGAGCCTGCGCCCCGACGCCGCCGGGGATAAACGCGCCGAAATACGGCATTCTTATAAGCAATCGGGGATGCTTCTGCGCGGTGGGCAGGCGTGTACAGGGTTCTAGGCTTCAGGGACGACGTCTACCTCGGCAGGGTTGTGAAGGCGGAGTTCAGCGCCCCGAGGGAGGGGGAGTACGCCTACCTGCTCGGCAACTTCAACGCGTTTAACGAGGGAAGCTTCAGGATGCGGGGCGCGGGCGACAGGTGGGTCGTCGAGGTAGAGCTACCCGAGGGGGTCTGGTACTACCTCTTCTCGCTGGGGGGTAGGCGCGCGGTCGACCCGGAGAACCCCGAGACCACCGTCTACTCGAGGAGGGCTTACAAGTTTGAGGAGAGGGTTAGCGTGGCTAAGCTCCTTGGCTTCGACCCGGCGTCCTGCAACGGCTTCTGCGAGGAGGCATTGTACCACTACCCGAGCTTGACCTACGTTTACCCCTTCGGGGGCGTGCTCTTCGTTAGGCTCAGGGCGCTCAGGGGGAGCCTCCAGAAGGCTTTCTTGGTTGTCGACGGCAGGAGGCTGGAGATGAGGCTGAAGGCCCGCGACGAGGTATTCGACTACTACGAGGCGAGCCTCGAGGCGGGCGGGGAGGTATCCTACTACTTTGAGGTTCTCGGGGGAGGGAGGCTCCACCGCTACGGGGAGTTCTCCGTAGACGTCAAGTCCCTGGAAAGCCTTATCCGGGTGCCGGAGTGGGTGTACGGAAGCGTGTTCTACCAGATTATGCCGGACAGGTTCGCGGAGGGAGGCCTCGAAGAGATAGCCGAAAGGCTAAACCACGTCTCGGGGCTGGGGGCGAACGCGCTGTACCTTACCCCCATCTTCGAGTCCACGACTTACCACGGCTACGACGTCGTGGACTACTACCGCGTAGCCGGCAGGCTCGGCGGGGACGAGGCGTTCGGGAGGCTCCTCGCGGAGCTGAAGAAGAGGGGGATGAGGGTAGTACTGGACGGAGTCTTCCACCACACGAGCTTCTTTCACCCGTACTTCCAGGACCTCGTGGAGAAGGGGGAGGAGTCGCGGTACAAGGGCTTCTACAGGGTGCTGGGCTTCCCCGTCGTCCCGCGGGAGTTCCTCGAAGCCCTGAGGTCCGGGGCGCCGCGGCACGAGCTGAAGAAGTACCCGCGGAGGTACGAGAGCTTCTTCGACGTATGGCTGATGCCCCGCCTGAACCACGACAACCCGGAGGTCAGGAGCTTCATAACCGGCGTCGGCAGGTACTGGGTCTCCAGGGGGGTAGACGGCTGGAGGCTAGACGTGGCGCACGGCGTGCCCCCCGAGCTTTGGAGGGAGTTCAGGGAGACCCTCCCAGGGGACGTCTACCTCTTCGGCGAGGTCATGGACGACGCGCGCATATGGCTCTTCGACAAGTTCCACGGCGCTATGAACTACCTGCTCTACGACGCGGTTCTCAGGTTCTTCGCCTACCGGGAGATAACCGCCGAGGAGTTCCTCAACAGGCTCGAGCTTCTAAGCGTGTACTACGGCCCCGGGGAGTACGCGATGTACAACTTCCTCGACAACCACGACGTGGACAGGCTCCTATCCCTCGTGGGCGACAGGGACAAGTACCTCTGCGCCCTGGTCTTCCTCTTCACGTACAAGGGGGTCCCCTCCATATACTACGGCGACGAGGTAGGCCTGGAGAACACGGACTCGCCGTTCATGGAGCGTTCCAGGGCCCCCATGCGCTGGGACGAGTCAACCTGGGACAAAGCGATACTGGAGGCTACGAGGGCGCTGGCGTCGCTTAGGAGGAGGAGCGCGGCGCTACAGAGAGGGGCATTCGAGCCGGTGAGATTCGAGGGAGGGCTACTCGTGTACAGGAGGAGACTCGGCGACGAAAGCATCCTCGTCGCCATAAACTACTCCGAAAGCGAAGCCGTACTCGAAGAGCCCGCGCAGAGCGTGCTCTTCCGCTCGGGAAGCGTCAAAGAAAAGCTTCTAGGACCGTTCTCCAGCGTAGTCGCCGGAGACCGCTAAGACGTCGAGGCAGCTACTCCACAGGCTCGAATAAATCCTTTGTTGCGCCGCAGACCGGGCAAACCCAGTTCTCCGGGAGTTCCTCGAAAGGTGTTCCTGGAGGTATGTTGGAATCGGGGTCTCCTAGCTCCGGAGAGTACACATAGCCGCACACGGTGCACCTGTACTTCTTGTACTTTTTCTCTTGCATGTTTCCACCGGCGGTTAGTTGGCGCCCAAAAGGCTAGATTAACTTTTCTATGCCGTTGTCATAGAGCCTTTTTTGGCTCGTTTATTCAAAGAGATTTGGGGAATAGTTTCACCAAAATTTATTAAAAAGGAAAGTTTATTAGATTCCTCTGGAAACTCTGTTCGATGGTTGAAGAGCTATCGGTGCTTATTGGAGGGCAAGCTGGAGACGGCATCAGGCAGACGGGCGTGATTATAGCGAATCTCTTCAACAAGATGGGCTACTGGACCTTTGTCTACGACGATTACCAGTCCCTGATAAGGGGAGGTCACAACTTCGCGATTGTGCGGGCTTCCCGTAGGAAGGTGCAGGCCCACAGAGACAGGGTAGAAATCTTAGTGGCGCTGAACCAGGAGAGCGTGGAGAAGCACAGCTGGAGGCTGGGTGAACGTTCCCTCGTAGTGTTCGACTCGGGTAGCGTCAAGGCGGAGGGCCTGGGGATACCGATGGCGGAGATGGCGAAGAGAAGGGGGCTTCCGCTAATTATGAGGAACAGCGTCGCTGTAGGGGCTTTGGCGTCAATGCTGGGAGTAGAGTTCTCGCTCGTTGAAAGCGTTGTCCGAAGGGCTATCAGCAGGAACGTTGAAGAAAACTTGGAGCTGGCGAGGGAGGGTTACGCGTCGACCGGGAAGTACGCGGGTATGTTCAAGTTGGATGTTCTCGGAAGCCCGCCGGGCTACCTTGTAACTGGTAACGAGGCGCTGTCTCTCGGAGCGGTTAAGGCCGGGATGAAGCTCTACGTAGCATATCCTATGACGCCGTCCTCCAGTATCCTGCACTACCTCGCCGCGAACGAGGACAAGTTCGGGATCGTGGTGATCCACCCGGAGAATGAGATCGCCGTTATAGGCATAGCCGAGGGGGCGGCCTACGCGGGTGCGAGAGTAGCGGTGGGCACGTCTGGCGGGGGCTTCGCCTTGATGGTTGAACACTTAAGCCTCGCCGGCCAGGCGGAGATACCCGTAGTGATCTTCCTAGCCCAGAGGCCCGGTCCGGCGACCGGAGTCCCGACGTATACGGAGCAAGGCGACCTGTTCTTCGCGATTTTCGCCGGGCACGGGGAGTTTCCAAGGGTGGTCCTAGCCCCAGGCGACGCGGACGAAGCCTTCCAGCTATCTGGAGAGGCGATGAACCTAGCCTGGAAGTTCCAGGTCCCCGTAATCGTGCTGAGCGACAAGCACCTCAGCGAGAGCGTGTACACGGCTATCGTAGACGAGGGTTCAGTCAAGGTGGAGCAGGAGAAGCTTTGGGACGGTACGGGGGAGTACAAGAGGTACCTCTTCACCGAGGACGGAGTCTCCCCGCTGGCCTTCCCCGGAACACCGGGGGCTATCGTGAAGGCTAACAGCTACGAGCACGACGAGTACGGCTTAACGACGGAAGACCCGGTTCTCGTGGCCAGGGGCCACGAGAAAAGGCTTAGGAAAATGAAGGCCATCGAGTCGGAGCTGAGGGAAAAGCCTTGTGTAAAGACTTACGGCAACGAGGGAAGCGAGACCGTCCTGGTCACCTGGGGCTCCACGAAGGGTGTAGTAGTCGAGGTAGCTGAGAGGCTCGGCCTCTACGTCGTGCAACCACTCTGCCTGTACCCTCTCCCGACCTGGGAGCTGAAGAAACTTATAGATCCCGGGAGGAGGATCGTAAGCGTCGAAGTGAACTCTACGGGCCAGCTGGCTACGTGGCTCAGCTACAACGGCTTCAGGGTTGACGGCAGGATACTGAAGTACAACGGCAGGCCTTTCTCCGTAGAGGAACTGGAGGAGCGCCTACTGAGGGGTGGTGCGGCGTGAAACTCCTCGTAAGCCTGAAAGACTTGGGAACGTACGCCAAGAACACCTGGTGCCCCGGTTGCGGGAACTTCGGGATAGAGAGGGCGGCTAAAACTGCGTTCGCCGAGCTGATAAACGAAGGGGTAGTGAATAGAGAGGACATAGTCGTGGTAGCCGGTATAGGTTGCCACGACAAGATTGTAGACTACATAAACCTCAACTCCTTCCGGTCGCTACACGGGAGAGCGATAACCGTAGCAACGGGGATAAAAATCGCGAACCCAAGGCTCCAGGTAGTAGTCTTTGTAGGCGACGGAGACGCCTACGGAGAGGGGCTAGAACACCTAGTATTTGCCGCTAAAAGGAACATCGGGATAAAGGTGATAGTACACGACAACAGAGTCTACGGGCTAACGACAGGTCAGTACACACCTACGTCTCCTAAAGGCTTCCCGGGTAGGTCGACGCCCAAAGGCTCTGTCGAAGACCCCTTAAACCCCGTGAAGCTCCTCCTGGCTAGCGGCGCCTCTTTCGTCGCTAGGGGCTACTCGGCGAGACCGGACCACTTAAAGGGACTCATAAAGCAGGCTATTATGCACAGGGGTTTCGCGGTGATAGACGTGCTCCAACCCTGCGTGACGTTCTTCGATACGTACAAGTACTACAACGCCAGGGTCTACGACCTCCAGGAAGCCGGCCACGACTACACGAGCTACGAGGCGGCAATGAGGAAAGCCGAGGAGTGGAACTACGGGGTAGACGACAGCGGAAGAATACCGATTGGCATCTTCTACAAGGCGGAGAAGCCTACATACGAGGAAACGATCCTGAAAGGCAAGAACCTGCTGAGCCGGGAACCACCAAGCATAAAAGAAGCCCTGAGGCCCTAATTACCCGCACGTTAATAATTTAAATTAGATCAGAAAAATTTATAAATAAAAACTTTCGAAGCAAATCCGTGAGAAGCAGAAAAATCGCCGCAATTTTGGCAATACTTCTCCTACTAGGAGTACTGATTGGGACCTCTCAAGCAACAGCGGGACCCAGCCCCTCCTACCCGACGGGGGATCCCCAGACGTGGGTTATCTACCAAATCGTCATCGATAGGTTCTACGACGGGAACACGTCGAACAACAACCCTGCGAAAAGCCCGGGTCTCTACGACCCCACCAAGACTAACTGGAGGCTGTACTGGGGCGGCGATATCGATGGTATAATAGCGAAACTACCGTACCTCTATGAACTCGGAGTTACCGCTATATGGATATCGCCTGTCTTCGACAATATAGACGTCGCTATAAACACTAGTAGCGGCCTGCAGGCAGGGTATCACGGCTATTGGCCTAAGGACTTTAAAGTAATAGAGGAACACTTCGGTTCCTGGAGCACTTTCTACAAACTCATACAGGAAGCCAGGAAGTACAACATCACGGTAATTATCGATTTCGTTGTAAACCACAGCAACCCAAGCGATGCCGGCGAATACGGAGCACTATACGATAACGGTACGTTCGTCACCGACTATCCAACGGATGCAAAATACGCTACGGTTGACCCAATAACTCGTAGTCTCTCGAATATATACAACCACAATGGGGGGATTACGAACTGGAACGACAGGTGGGAGGTTAGGTACAAGAACCTGTTCAACCTGGCTGACTTTAACCAGCTGAACCCTTGGGTGGATAGATACCTCAAGGAATCTACGGCTTTGTACCTGAAGGCCGGTATCGGGGGGATACGGCTGGACGCCGTTAAACACGTGGAGCCGGGCTGGCTGAAGACGTACGCCGACTACGTGTACGCGATAAAAAACGTCTTCATGTTCGGAGAGTGGTACCAAAGCTTTAACGACGAGATGTACTGGGACATGGTTAAGTTCGCGAACGACAGCGGGATCAGCGTTATCAACATACCGCTTCAGCAGGTCCTAGTAGACGTATTCGCCTACGACACAAAGACCATGTACGACTTGGACAACGCGGTCAAGAAGTATACGAGTAACTTTATGTGGCAAAACAAGCTGGTTAACTTTATAGACAGCCACGACGTGCCGAGGTTCCTCTCGCTGAGCAAGAGTATCACGAGGTTCCACCAGGTGCTAGCATTCGTGATGACCGCCCCCGGCATCCCGGTGATATACTACGGGGACGAGCAGTACCTACACTACGACGCAACGAACGAGTTCGGGCAGGTTGGGGGAGATCCTTACAACAGGCCTATGATGACATCCTGGGACACTACGACCACGGCGTTCAAGTTGATAAAAGCCTTGGCACAGTTAAGGCGCGCTAATACCGCTCTAGCCTACGGCTTGGTAACCACGCGGTACGTGAGTAGCGACGTGTACATCTTTGAGAGAAAGTTCTTCGGAAACGTGGTCCTCGTAGCCATAAACCGGAACCTAAACTCCCCGGTTGCCGTTTCCAATGTTTACACTTCCCTCCCCGACGGGGTGTACAGCGACTATCTAGGAGGGCTTATCAACGGGACAAGCATCAAAGTCGTAGGCGGTAAGTTCTCGGTAACCTTGCCCCCCGGCTCCGTTTCCGTGTGGCAGTACAAAGCAGTACCGAGCGGTCCATGGGTAGGAGCCATAGACCCGACGATGGGCAGGGCTGGGAACGTAGTCGTGATCAGCGGGGAAGGGTTCGGTAGCCAGCCGGGACAAGTCCTGATAACGAACGGGCAGAGCACGTGGAGCGCTACAGTTACGTACTGGAGTGATAAAAGCATAGAGTTCATAGTTCCCTCAGGGGTAACAACTCCTCTCAACGACAACCACGTAACGGTGATTGTTAAAAGAGCCGACGGGGCGACGTCGAACGGGATAGCTTTCCAGTACCTCTCGGGTAGACAAATCCCCGTTATATTCGAGGTGCAGAACACCAAGGGAACAACCCTGGAGACAGTGCCTGGAGAGTTCCTGTGGCTAACCGGTAGCGTCCCAGAGCTAAGCAACTGGAGCCCCGCAACTACGAGGGCTGTGGGACCCATGCTTTGCCCAGCGTGGCCTAACTGGTTCGTCGTCGCCAGTGTCCCGGCGAATACGTACATAGAGTTCAAGTTCTTGAAGGCTCCGCTAGGCGGTACCGGGGTCTGGGAGCCTGGAAGCAACCATGCTTACACTACTCCCTCGGACGGGATAGGAAGAGTGTCCGTCACTGCTAACGGGTAAGTTTTTTCTTTAAAAGGTATGTTTAATTATTGCGAAAAGTATAAATGTAGGAATTTGCAGGAGTAATACTCGATGACGGAAAAACAACAAAAACAAGCCTCTAAGAAGACCCTGACAATAGTAGCAGCAGTTGTTCTAGTCCTCGTTGTACTGGGAGTAGCCGCCATGCTACTAACGCAGAAACCCTCCGCTCCTAAACGGAACGTAACGATCGTTATCTGGCACGCCATGGGTCCAGAGGAAGTTAAGACGCTCGAAGACGTCATCGCGGACTTCCACGTTCAACACCCGGAGATCACCGTGAAGCTTGAGCAGAAAGCGGACCTCGAGACCTCCCTCAAAACGGCCATCCCGGCTGGGCAGGGCCCAGACCTCTTCATATGGGCTCACGACTGGATAGGTAAGTTTGCAGAGGCCGGCCTCCTCGAGCCGATCGACGAGTACGTGACTCCCAGCGTGCTGAACAAGTTCAGCCCGATAGGGCAGAACGCTATAGAGTACCGCGGGCACTACTACGCGATGCCCCTCGCCGCCGAGACGGTCGCCCTGATCTACAACAAGGCCTTGGTGCCTAACCCGCCGAAGACCTTCGACGAGATGAAGAGCATAATGGCCAAGTTCACTAACCCGGACAAGGGTACGTACGGCCTTGCGACGCCGATAGACCCCTACTTCCTCTCCGGGTGGGTGCACGCCTTCGGAGGCTACTACTTCGACGATAAGACCAAGCAGCCCGGGCTGGACAAGCCTGAGACGATAAAGGGCTTCAAGTTCTTCTTCGAGCAGGTATACCCCTACGTCGCTAAGACCCGCGACTACAACGCGCAGGTAAGCCTCTTCCTCGAGGGCAAAGCCCCCATGATGATCAACGGTCCTTGGAGCATCGGCGACGTCAAGAAGGCTGGCATAAACTTCGGCGTAGCCCCGTTGCCACCGATAGACAGCTCGAGCGTGCCGCACCCGTACGGCGGCGTGAAGCTGGTCTACGTAGCTAAGGGAGTTAAGGACAAGGCCGCGGTCTGGACGTTCCTCGAGTGGTTGACCACGAATCCGAACGTCATCAAGCAGTTCGCCATACGCAACGGCTATATCCCCGTGCTCAAAGAGGTCCTCAATGACCCGGAGATACAGAACAACCCCGTGATCTACGGCTTCGGGCAGGCCGTCCAGAACGCTATCCCGATGCCTAAGAGCCCCGAAATGGCGGCCGTCTGGGGACCCGTGGACACTGCCATCACGAACATCATGGGCGGAAAGCAGAGCATAGAGGCCGCACTGACAGCCGCGCAGCAGGAGGTTCTGTCCGCCTTGAAGAAGTAATATTTTTCAAAACCATTCTTTTTTGTAAACCTGCCGGGTGTTTACCGGGATGAAGAAAGAGTCTCTTGCGGCTCTAACACTGATACTACCGGGTATGGCGGCGTTCCTCTTCTTCAACGTCTACCCGATCTTCTACTCGGTCTTCATAGCTTTTACCAACGCGAAGCTCGGGAACTTCCCCGTCCAGGCCCCCACCGCGGAGCCCCTAAGGATAGTGGGCTTGGAGAACTTCGTCTGGGCTCTGAGCGACGAGAAGTTCAGGACAGCGTTCCTGTGGACATGGGTCTTCGTAGCTACGAGCGTGACCCTGAAGGTTTTAACCGGTATTTTCCTCAGCGTTCTGTACAACAGCAAGTACGTTAGGGGGAGGGCTATCTACAGGTCCCTCTTGATAATCCCCTGGGCCCTGCCGCTTCTCTTCACGATAACGGTCTGGCGCTTCATGTTCGACCCCGTCGTGGGGCCGGTTAACGGCGTCCTGAGGGCTTTGGGAGTCGCAAACCCGCCTGACTGGACTACGGACATCACGTGGGGCTTTATAGCCCTCAACATCATCGAGGTGTGGCTAGCGTACCCGTTCATGCTGACGGTTATAACGGCCGCCCTGCAGTCGGTACCCTACACTCTGATCGAGGCCGCTATAGTGGACGGCGCGAGCTACTGGCAGAGGCTCACCAAGGTCATTATCCCCATAGTTAGCAAGCCGATAATCTTCGCGACTATACTGACCTCCGCGGCGAGCTTCCAGTACTTCCTGGTACCGTTCCTCTTCAACGGGAGCCTGTTCGAGGACAGGTTCCTGCTGCTCTACGGCTACAAGAAGGCTTTCGGCTCGGCGGTTCCGGAGTACGGCAAGGCGGCCGCTATCCTCGTGATAGTAACGCTCGTCCTCGCGGTGTACATGTTCGTGAACGTAAAGATAACGAGGATCCAGGAGGGTGCCAGGAAATGAGGGCGCAGCAGAAGGCTAGGAGGAGCGACTTCTTCAAAAGCGCGGTGCTGACGCTGCTCGCGCTCGTCGTTATGGGCGTACTGCTCTTCCCCGTTTACTACATGTTCATGGTCTCGCTTAAACCCGTTGGAACCCTAGCCACTACGAGCCTCGAGGTAATTCCGAGCAAGGTTACGCTCGACAACTACCTAGAGATACTCGTGGGTCACTACGAGGCGACGCTGGACGTGAAGAGCTTCGCGCTCCGCGCCCAGAACGCCACGATATCGGATGCCCTGAACCGCTACGAGGTCGACCTGTATGACGGAGTCGTGGCCGGCGACTACCCCGTGAAGTTTACTCTAAGCAACGCTAAGATTCTGGAGAGGAGGGGAGGACAGGAGAGAGGTGAGAGGGACGCCACGATAATAGTCGGCGGGGACTACCTGAAGGTGGGCGCGGACTCCGCGGAGACGATAACGGCGGCTAGAAGGCTGACGGTTGAAGCGAGGAAAATCGTCGTGAAGGTCAGTGGTCCCGGCGGAGCGCCCCTCGACCTCTCGAAGTTCAGAGAGGTGGCTCCGGGCGTCTACGAGGCGGAGAACGCCAGGCTGTACCTGGAGGACGGGGGGAGGATCTCGGCGGAGAAGTGCACCGTTGAGACTACCAGTTTCAGCTACATAAGGCTGGCGAAGGTCGGGGGAGAGATATGGGGCTACATGAGTAGGAGCCTGATAATCGCAAGCCTAACGGTGGTTCTAACCCTGCTCTTCGTGGTGCCGTCCGCCTACGCGTTTTCGAGGCTCAAGTTCTTCGGGAAGGGGCACATACTCTACTCTTACCTCATGTTCACGCAGGTAGCGGGAGGACTGGGGATAGCCGGGCTCGTAGCCCTGTACGGCATGCTCGTTAGGCTCAACCTGGTGAACAACATCTTCGTGCTACCGGTGATCTACGCGGCGGGGAGCGTCCCGTTCAACACGTGGCTCCTCAAGGGGTACCTGGACTCCATAAGCCCGGATTTCGACGAAGCCGCCCTCGTAGACGGGGCGAGCTACGCGCAGATCATAGGGCAGGTCCTAGTGCCGATGGCGCTACCGGGTATAGCGACGGTCGCAATCTTCTCCTTCATCGGGGGGTGGACGGAGCTCATACTTGCGAACCTGCTGCTCAACCAGGAGAACCACCCCTTGACCGTCTACATCTACGTGTTGCTCACCAACCTCAGGAACGTGTCCTGGAACCAGTTCGCGGCCGCCGCTCTGATCTTCGCCCTCCCCGTCGTAGTGATGTTCCTGCTGGCCCAGAACTACGTCAGAAGCGGGTTGACGATGGGAGGACTAAAAGAGTAAACCTTTCACCTTTTTCTCCGGCTTTTCCCGGGGGTGCCCGAGGCTAAGCTAGGAGTCCGAGCGTCAGCGCCGACGCAGCGGGAACCGTTAGCTCGTCCAGCGTAGAGCTCGTAGTAGCGGCTTCTGCCAGCGTGGACACGATCGACGCTACGAGCGACGGGAAGAGCGGTACGCCGGCTACGAGGCACGACGCGAAGGCGGCGAGGAACATCGCAGCCGAGCCCGCGAGCGTCTTCCTCCTGTTGAAGGGTAGCCTAGGCCCGCCCACCTCCCTTCCTACAACGGCGGCTGCCGCGTCGCCGAAGCTGGACACCATCACTGATGCCGCCGCCCTGTGGGGCTCCATGAGGGCTACTATCAGCAGCGTGGAGAACCAAAAGTACACGGTCCCGGTGAAGTAGCCGCCTTCGAGCTCCTCCCTCCTAGCCATAACCCTGAAGGTGTGGGACGCTATGGGCACCTCTACGCGTAGCCCGAGCCTCAGGACAGCCTCGTGGACCGCGTAGAGAGCGAAGAAGAAAGCCGCTATGGCCGTGGCGATGGGGTTGCCCAGCCAGACGACGACGGGTATCGCGAGGACCCCCGGTATAACGTGGATAGACTTCCTCCTCAGCTCGCGGAGAGTCTCCTGCTTCAAGCCAGCCCACCCACCAGGAACGCGAGGAGCCCCATGAGCAACGGGACCTTGAGTATCCTCGTCGCGATCCAGGCCCTCCTCGGCTCGGGCCCCGCCTTGAGCAACGCCAGCGCTATCGGCGCGTCGACGCCGCCGAACGCGAAGAGAGCGTAGAGAGCGCCGTAGCCCGACAGGAGCGGCAGGGGGCTCAGCGCCACCACCGCCAAGAGGAGCACGGCGGAGACCCTCAGCGCGGCCCTCGCCCCCAGCGTCGACGCCACAGTCTTCACGCCCCTCGCGGCGTCCCCCTCCAGGTCCTCCACGCCTTTAAGCACCTCCCTCCCGAGTATTATCAGGAAGGCGTAGGCGGAGGGTAGCAGGGAGCGCCAGGGCTCGGGGGACGCCAAGGCGCCGTACACCACGTTGAGGGCCGCGAGGAAGGCTATCAGCACGTTTCCCGGGAGACCCAGGGCCTTGACCCTCCAGGAGTAGAGGAAGAGGAGCGCGGAGGCCAGCACGGCAGTGAAGCCGCAGAGAGGGGAGACGAGGAAGCCCAGAGCCAGCCCAGCCGCTAGGAGGGGAAGCGACGCCGAGACAGCCGAGCCCGGCGAAATCCTGCGCGACGGGAGCGGGCGCCACGGCTTGCTTATAGCGTCCGACTCCAGGTCGAAGTAGTCGTTGACTATGTTCCCCCAAGCCGCGACTAGCGCCGCAGAAGCGGCTACGAGCACTCCTTGAGGCAGGCTACCACCCCTCCCGGCCACGTACCCCGTGTATGCTCCGAGCGATACTACCGCGCAGTTCCCGGCCCTGAGGAGCCTCAGCCAGTCGGCTACGCGCTGGAAGAGCGCTCCAGGCAGGCTCGACTTCACGTGTGAGCTTCCATACAGGGGGGTTAAGTAGCTTCCGCTCTCTCTTTTTAAAAGTATAGCCTCAGGTCTAAATTACCGCGACGCGCGCAAGCGCTAGCAAAACGGGAACCGTCGGGGGGTTACAGCCTAGTTACAAACCTCCTCGTCGAGTAAATACTCCCAGTAGCCGGGTCAACCGCAAGCCCTAGTCTCTCCAACGCCTCCACTCCCACGCAAACCTCCCCTCTCTCGACGATAGCTACCAAGACGGGAGCCCTCCTACCGCTCAGCTCAACCTCAACGATGCTGTAATCAACCTTTTTAACAGTCCCATCCGCCAGCTCGACATCCATCTTCCCCAGCACGCGCAAGCCAAGCTCCTCTGCGACGCTTCTGGGCAGAACCAGTGTCGTTGCGCCGGTGTCCACGAGAGCCTTTACTTCAAGCGACTTTTCTCCGTGGTAAAGCTTTACGGGCGCGTATACGTGACCCACGCTACCCACCTACTAAAGATCAGTGGAAGCTTATAAACCAACTCTCAACCCGCCGGCGAGGAGAACTACCGCTCGACCCTCGGACTCGAGGCTAGTCGGTCAGGCTCTCTTTTTAAGAGTATAACCCCGGTTTAAATAGCTCCGCGAGAACGGGTCCCCGGTGGTTGGATGCTCGCCCTAGTGGCGGAGGACCTGTGGAAGGTATACGGGAGCGGGGAGCGGAGGGTAGAGGCGCTGAGGGGTATAAGCATCGAGGTTCGCGAGGGGGAGGTCGTCGCGTTGCTGGGGCCGAACGGGTCGGGTAAAAGCACGTTCATGGGTATAGCGGCCGGCGTCGTGCGCCCTACTCGCGGCAGGCTACTCGTCTACGGTGGAGAGCCTTACTCGGACGCGGGTGTTAGGGGTAGAATTAGCTACATGCCCCAGGACTACGGCCTCTACGCCGAGCTCACGGGCATCGAGAACTACGAGTTCTACGCCGCGCTCATGGAGGTAGACGCTAAGGAGGCTAAAAGGAGGCTTGAAGAGCTCAGCGGGCTACTAGGGCTCGGCGAGTGGTTCTACAAAAGGAGGGTGTCGACGTACTCTGGCGGGATGAAGCGCAAGGCCAGCCTGGCCCTAGCCCTGGCGTCGAACCCCGACTTACTGTTGCTAGACGAGCCTACCTCCGGGCTAGACCCGAACGCTAGGAGGGAGGTCTGGGGCGTCGTGGACGGGATGCGGCGCTCCGGCAAGACTGTAGTCCTAGCGACGCACTTGTTCGAGGACGCGGAGCGGCTGGCAGACAGGGTCGTGGTCATGAGGGGCGGTGAGGTCGTGGCGGCAGGTTCCCAGGAGGATCTCAAGCGAAAGGTTGGCTACAAGTACGCGGTGGACCTAGAGCTAAGGGAGGAGCCGGGGGCGGAGCTCCTAGAGAGAGTCAGGATGCTTGGCTACGAGGCTATACCGGCTGGGGGTTCGAGGGTAACGGTGCTCGGCAACAGCCCCAACCTCCTGGACGAGGTGGAGGCGATCGGGGGCGCTGGCGTCGTGTCCGCGTCGATGAGGCGGGTTAGCCTGGGAGACGTCTACTTCCTCTTGACGGGGGTGAGGCTGGAGTGAAGGCGGGCAAAGTGGCGGCGGTGGTCGTTAGGAGCGTGAAGCTCTTCCTCAGGGACAAGAGCACCCTTTTCTGGAGCTTCGCCTTCCCCCTAATGCTCCTCTCGTTCTACGTCTTCCTCTTCGCGCCGGGGGCGGGCCAAGGGAGAGCTGTGTCCATTAACGTAGCCGTGGTTCCGGGCTCGGAGGCCGTAGCCGCGTACGCCGAGGAAACCGCGAAGTACTTGAAGGCCCCGTGGAACGCCAGCCTGAAGCTCAGCGTAAATGCCACTGTCTGGGGCAACCTCAGCTCGGCGATGAACGCGCTGAAGAAGGGCTACCTGGACGCCGTAGTCCTGGTGGAGCCCGGGAGCGGGGGGACACTTAACGTCACCGTGTACGTGTTGAGGGGGACGCCGGACCCCTCCAGGGAGGAGCTAGTCGCCGCCTACCTCTACTCTTTCTTCTACCAGGTAGCTCACTTCGAGGCCCTCGGGGAGCTTTCCCGCTTCGTGAACGCAACGGCGTCGAGGGTTCCCGGGCTAGCCCCGGCCGCCGCGGAGGTCGTCGAGAGGGCCTGGAGAGCCGCCCTAAACCCCGGGGTCAGAGTCGTGGGCGTCGTTCCCGGCGAGGAGGGAGCACAGCTGAGGTCCAGGGTTGTCGGGTGGCTGACCCTCTCGGTCGTCTTCATGAGCTTCATGTTCGAAGGCGTCGTGGGAGGCGCCGCCGCGGTGGCTTCTGAGGCGAAGAGGGGCTTTCTGCGCAGGCTTCTCTCGACGAAGCTGACCCCCAGCGAGTACTTCGCCGGGCTGGCGATCTCCTGGCTCGCGCTCATGGCTGCATCGGCCGTGCCGACGTGCCTCCTCGGCTTCGTGGCCTACGGCGGCTCGCTCGCTGTGAAGATCTTAAGCGCAGAGGCCTTATTCCTGCTACTCCTGGTACTGGTCGCAGGGCTCCTCGCGTTCTCCGCGGGGCTCCTCATTGGGCTGTTCTTCAAGTCGCCCGAGTCGGCGAGCGTGGTGGCGAACATCATCGTCTGGCCCACGATGGCTGCCGGCGGCTTTTGGCTGCCGAAGTGGATGCTCCCAGACCCCCTCAGGGCGTTCGCAGAGGTAAACCCCTTCTCGATTCTCTTCAGCGCGACCTCCGAGGTGGCAGTCTTCGGTAGGAGCATCTCGGGCTACCTCCTGCCGACGGTAGCCGCGGTTCTACTCTCGCTAGCGCTCTTCGCGGTAGCGGCGGTCCTCTACGCCAGGCTTGCCCCGAGGCTAGCGGAGGAAGCCGCGTAGCTCCCCTGGCTTCTAAAAGCTTTTTCTCATAGTAAAGCTTAACAGGAGGCTTGCGGCGTGCGGGGAGGGGGCCTGGTTGAGGGATCGGTTGAGAGTCGGGGTTGCGCAGATACACTCGTTGCTGGGGGACGTGAGGAGGAACCTCGAAAAGCACCTGGAGTACGTTGAGAGGGCTAGGGAGCTGGGGGTAGAGGTCCTCGCCTTCCCGGAGCTCTCCCTCACGGGCTACCTGCTAAGGGACCTGGCGTACGAGGTTTCGGACGCGGCGCGCGAGGCTCTGGGCGAGATCGCGGAGGCTTCGCGGGGGCTCTGCGTGCTCGTAGGCCTGGTGCATGAGCCGCGCGCTGGGATCTACGAGAACAGCGTGGCCGTGGTGAGGGACGGCTCTGTCGCGGGGGTAGTGTCGAAGCTGTACCTGCCCGACTACGGGCTGTTCGAGGAGAGCAGGTACTTCAGGGAGGGGAGTTGTAGCCGCGAAGGCGTGTTCGAGTGCGGGGGGTGGCGCGTCGCCCCGATAATCTGTGAGGACGCCTGGCACCCGGAGCCAGCGGAGCTCGCCGCGAGGAGGGGGGCGGACGTGGTGTTTATCCACGCGTCTTCGCCGATAAGGGGCCTCTACGGGTCGGGCGAGGCGAACATAGAGAGGGTGTGGGAGGCCATAGCCGTTACCAGGGCTGTGGAGAATGCTTGCTACGTTGTCTTCGCAAACAGGGTGGGGCCGGAGGACGAGGAGTACTTCTGGGGAGGATCCATGGTCGTGGCGCCCGACGGCGAGGTCGTTGCAAGGGCGAAGAAGATGGAGGAGGAACTGCTGGTAGCAGACCTGGACCTGTACAGGCTGAGAGCTTCGAGGAGGTTCAGCTCGTTCAAGAGGCACAGGCGCGATATACACGTCGTCCTAGGTGAGCTGGATTGAGGTACGTGTTACCCCCGATAAACGCCGAGAGAGTCGCCGAGTACATAGCGAGGAGGCTCAGGTGGTACGTCAGGGAGTACGCCGGCAAGCGTGCAGGCGTCGTCGGAGTTAGCGGGGGCGTGGACTCGGCGGTGGTAGCCTTCCTCACGGCCCGGGCCCTGGGGCCCGAGAACACGTACTGCTACGTGCTCCCCTCCTTCGCGACGCCCAAGGAGGACGTCGAAGACGCTCTGCGCGTAATAGAGGCGCTCGGGCTACCGGACGGCAACTGGGAGGTTATAAGCGTGGACCCGATCCTGAAGAGCTTCGAGGAGGTCCTCGGGGAGATGGACAGGGTGGCGAGGGGGAACGTTATGGCGAGGATCAGGATGATAATACTCCACGAGAAGGCCTACGCCCACAACGCGCTCGTGATCGGCACGGGCGACAAGAGCGAGCTCCTGCTAGGCTACTTCACGAAGTACGGGGACGGGGGAGTGGACGTCCTGCCTATAGGAGGGCTCTACAAGACCCATGTAAGGCAACTGGCAAGGTACCTGGGAGTCCCCGAGAGAATAGTGGAGAAGCCAAGCTCCCCCAGGCTCTGGCCCGGCCAGACAGCCGAGGGCGAGCTCGGAGCCCCGTACGAGCTCGTAGACTCAGTGCTCTACCTCAGGTTCGAGAAGTGGTTGCCCGAGGAGAGGATCGCGGAGGAGCTGGGCGTCGAGGTCGGCGTGGTGAAGCGCATCCTGGAGATGGTGAAGAGGTCTCAGCACAAGAGGATGATGCCGGAGGTCTTCCACGTCGGCCAGAGGGACCTAGGCTCGGACTGGAGGTACCCGCGGCAGTGGTTCTAGCAAGCCGCGCAGGGCTACCCTAGCCTCTATAAGCACTAGCGCTAGCCCACCATCAACGGTATATATGCAATAACCCGCAACCATGAGCCCGGGTAGCGCAGGGAGGATTGCAATGGCTCAGGGGTTTTCGCGTAGCAATGCTTCATTGGTTAGGCGCTTTGGGAACAGAAGCTTTATTGCTAGGGCAGGCGGTTCTAAAGGGTAGGTGTGAGGAGTGAGCTTTAGCGAAGCATTGACCAAGGCATGGAAAGCCGTTGAGCTGGCGCGTAGAGAGGTCGACGAGTACAGGAAGGACCGTGAGCCCTTAAGACTGAGGAACGCGTGCGAGAAGGGTTGGCTGGCGGTGGTTTTAGCTACAGACGCTCTTCTGGTTGCACTTGGCTACGGGAAGCCTGAGAGCTATAGGGAGAGGAGGGAGCTCTTGGGGAAGCTTGAAAGAGAGAAGCCGGAGATAGCTAGGCTCGGGTTGAGGGACAGATTCGGGGCGAGAGGCTACTACCTCCATGTGCAGGGATACCATGAGGGGGCGCTGGGGGCGGACGAGGTCGCCGAGGAGCTGGAGAAGGTGGAAAGATACGTCGGAGATGTGGAGCGCATAGTTGAAAGCGAGCGCTCGGCGCACGTAGAGAGAGCTAAAGCTTAAAGGGGGCTACGCGAGGTCGAGGGTTGTCGCGGGCTTGGGCATTGGGAGCGGCGGTAGCTTCGGGGACGGGGTTTCCCCGAGCTTCAGGTATGCCTCCGCTATGGCCTTCCCGAGGTCTGTGAGCTCGACGCTCCTATTCCTTCCCTCGTGCCTCCTGACGACGAGGCCTCTCTCCTCCAGCTCCGAGACTAGCCTGCTGTAGCTCGCTTTGAGCGTTGGGTCGGGCTTCCTGTCCGGCGGTAGCCCCGTAACCCAGCGTATCAGGGTCGTTATGCTGTCGGCGGAGCCCTTCACGTACAGCGTTACTAGGACTCTGCGGGCTTCCTCCCCGCCCTCCCCGTCGTCGATAACCTCTAGGCTCACCCTGGGCCTATCGACAGTCTTCAGGTCGGAGGCCGTCAGGTTGTCCTTAGCTCTTATGAAGTCGGCGAACTCGGGGGTCTCGGGGTCCGGTATGAAGGCGCCTATCTGCTCGGGTTGCACGGCGTAAAGCCTGCAGTTCGGGAACATCAACGCCACCGTCGACACGACTGCGACCATTAGCGGCGGCATGTCGGTAACGTCTATCAGCACCTCCGAGGCGCCCAGCCTCTTCTCGTGGAGCAACACCTGGTAGACCTGCGAGGCTATGCTCTCCTGGCTCAGCGGGTTAACCTTTACGAGGACGGGCTTGAAGAACGAGAGCACCTCTGCGAGCCTCTTCACGTTGTACCTCGAGACGGCGCCGTACTTGTCCGGCTTCCCGTCGTAGAGGAGGTACACTCGCTCGACCGGGTGCCTCAGCCTGACCCTCTCGAAGCCCTCGAGGATCAGGCGGGGGTGGAAGCCCACGTAGTGGACAGTCACTACCATCGCTGCTCACGGAACGCTCTTACTGCATCCGTACTTACTGCGCGCTACTAGTATATATGCTTAATGCTACCGTTTCAGAGAAGCAGCAACGGTAACGTTTTAACGCAACCATTCTTCCCGTGCTTCCCGACGGGAAAAGGTTGCAGTAAAATGCTACCGTTTTACCTTCGCACTACGGTCGGACGACCCCTAGTTGGTTGTTTCACGGAGGTACCTTCGCTACCCTTTATAAAAAGTAAAAAGTACTCATGCTTGGTGGCAGGCGTGGCGCTACTCGAGAAGGCTGGCTACCTAGGCGCGGACGTCGAGATGCTCGTCGAAAGGGTGAACGAGATCTACAGGAAGAGCGGCGGGGCTGTGCAGCTAACCCTCCTCGGCGAGCCCGCGCGCCCCTACCCGTACGCTAGGTTCGAGGGCGTCGTCGTGAGGGGGCCACCGGTCTCGGAGTCGAGGTTCAGGGCTGTGGAGGAGGTCCCGCACAGGGAGCTCGTCTACGCAGTCGACGCGGCGGCGAGGGTACTCTTCGACGCGGGGAGCTTTAAGATAGTCTCCGCGAAGGTCGCCGCGGGCGCGTGGAGGGGGGTTGAGCGCGTCAAGATATTCGACCCCGTAAAGAGGGTTAGGGTCGTCGAGAGCCTGGACGAGGCTGGCGACTGGCTCGCGGAGGTCGAGCTCGAAGCTGCGCTGAGGTTCGCCAAGGAGAACCCGGGTGCGCTGATACTACTGGACAGGCCCCTCTTCTTCAGGTCGGGCTCTAGGGCTAGGAGGGTCTTCAAGGCGCTGGTCGAGAGGGACTGGAGGGTCGTCGGGATCCCGAAGTCCTCCTCTATACGCCTCTCGAGCGGCGAAAGCGCGGTCGGCTACGTCGCGAGGCTCGGGAACAGGCTCTTCAAGGGGCTTCCCTGGGCGTACTACCCGCTCCTCGAGGGCGAGAGGCTGGGGGGTGTGGGGCTAGGGGTCGGCGCGGCGAGGCTGTCGCCGGACGCGGCGGCGTTCAGGGTCGACGTGACGTGGGAGCTGGCCGTGAGGGCCGACTTCGACTACCTGGCCGGCATGCTCGCGTACCTCCAGGACTTCACCTCTCCGGGCTACCCGTTGCCGCTGAAGATCGTGCACAACCTTTCGAGGATTAGCGATGACGAGCTCTCGATGGACAGGGAGCTACTCCTGGAGGAGCTCGGGGTGGGCAGGGCGGAGTCCGCGGGTAGGAGGCTCCTGGAGGACAGCGGGGGCTCCGAGTTCAAGTCGAAGTACCTGTGGGGTGGTGTGGGTTGAGGCTCGGCGTCGTCGTGTGGGCTGAGGGCGTCACCGTGAAGTTCAGGATAGCCGAGGACTCTGTCGTCGAGAGGGGGATGCTGGTAAAGGTCGTAGACCGCGGCAGGAGGTACGTGTTGAAGGTAGTGGACTTCAAGCCCGAGAGCCTCTTGACGCCGGCGGAGGTAGCGATCATTAGTAGCAAGGCGGACAGAGGCGAGAAGCCCCAGCTGAGGGACAGGGACCTCAGGCTCTACGACACAGCCATAGCTACCATAGTGGCGCAGATAGACGAGGACGGCGAGGTTCACGGGCCGAGCAGCGTCCCGGCCCTCTTCTCCCCCGTCGAGGAGCTCGGCGAGGAGGACTTGAAGATGCTCAGGCTCCACACGGGGGACATACCGATAGGCAGGGTGAGGTTCGGCCACAGCGCCGTGGACGTCGAGGTCGCGCTGGACGGCGCGAAGACAATCCCCCACCACATACTCGTGGTCGGCGGGACGGGGGCGGGTAAGAGCAACTTCGGCAGGGTCCTGGCAGCCTCGATACTGCACCTCAGGGGGAGGTACAGCCTCGTCGTATTCGACTGCGAGAGCGAGTACCTGCTGGGCTCGAAGCCGGGCGAGATGGGACTGGCGCACCTGCCGTTCTCCGAGGAGTACCTCTTCCTCGTGTCGGCCAGGGTCCCCAGGCCCGGGAGGCTGAGGGTAGAGCTCCCGGAGCTCGGGGAGGAGAGGAGCATACCGGCCTACCCCCTCAAGATGGACGTCTCGCGCCTCAAGCCGGGGGACTTCGCGCTCACGGGCGAGTTCTCGAGCCCCCAGGAGGAGCTACTCTGGCTTGCCTACAAGCAGTTCGGGGAGGGGTGGGTGGAGGCGCTCCTCTCGGGGGACGCGAGGACAGTCTACTCGAGGCTCGGCAGGATGGCGGGCGTCAACACGATCAGCGTTACTAAGAGGAAGATCAGGTACCTGACGGGGGACGGCTCGGTATTCTGCAGGGACTGCGGCTACGACCTGGCGGCGGCCGTTCTCTCGATGGTCCTCAAGGGCAGGGTCGTTCTCATAGAAACCCCCTTCGCGACGGAAGGCGAGGAAAAGCTCCTAGCGACCGTGGTCGCCGAGAGGGTATTCAGGGCCTACGAGAGGATGCGCAAGGAGCTCCCGGAGAAGTGGAGCCAGCTCCCGCCCGTGCTCATAATGGTGGAGGAGGCGCACAGGTACCTCGGGTCCCAGGCGCTGGGCGGGAAGGGGGAGGTCAGGGAGAACGTGTTCTCCATAATAGCGAAGAGGGGCAGGAAGTACAAGGTCGGAGGGCTCTACATAACGCAGATGCCCAGCGAGCTCATGGACGCGGTGGTGAGGCAGGCGCTCACCAAGGTCATACTCTCCCTTCCAACGAGGCCCGACTACCTCGCCGTCATGAACCACAGCCCGTACCTCGACGAGGCCGAAGCCGAGATAAAGACCCTCGACAGGGGGGAGGCGATAGTGGTCAGCCCCCCGAGCGGCTTCAGGCTCGCGGTGTCCGCGAAGATATACCAGTACGAGGAGTACGCCCTCAGACTCATACAGGAAGAAAAGCGTCTGCTAGCTACCCGAGAGGTCTCGAGGACGCCCGAGTACGCCGATGCCTAGACCGGCACGTACCGCGTGAGCAGGTAGAGGGCGGCGAAGGAGACCGTCGGCACGGAGACGTTGTCGTCTATCCTCAGCTTTCCGATGTACTCCCACCTCTCCACCAGGCTGGCGAGGGCGGCGGACAGTACTCCCGGGACGCCGAACCCCATGGCGACAGCCATGGCGGCGGACACTATGAACATCGCGAGGTTCCCGCTCCAGTGCTTAACCCTCCTCTTGAAGAGAGCGTTCCTAACTATCCCCGTAACCCCGTCGCCGACAGCCATGAAGAGCAGGGGGAGCGCTGGGAACAGGAACGGGTTGGCCAGCTTAAGGTCCCTCCCGACGAACCAGCCGAGAACGACGAACACGCCCCACATCAAGCAGAAGTCCACCTCGTAGATGTTCTCGGGGTCCTGGAACCAGTACATCAGCTTGCCCGTCCTGTGAGGCAGGTAAGTTAGGAGAGCCAGCACCATCGCCATCGCGAACGGCAGTACGGGGGTCGAGAATATCGGGAAGTACGCGATAACCGCCGCGACAAGCCCCCCGGCGAGGATGTGTATAACCTTCCTGGCGTAGTAGATAGCGACGCGCTCGTTGCTCCTCTTAACGAAGAAGTTGTAGGTAGCCTTAGCCACGACGAGCACTACGAACATTACCCAGGCGAAGAGGGCGATAGTCCAGCCGACTTCCTGCGGCGTAACCACGCTTGGGAGGGCGCTTTTCATTCTTAAAAACTTTATCGAAAACAGTTTCGACAAAAAGCTATACCAGCCCTCGGACAGCTAAAGCAGTTTTGCAAATTACCTCTATGCAGAAAACTTTTACGTCAAGAGGGGCTAGGGCTACGCGTGGAGACCCGCGGCTCGCTCGTACTCGGCGTTGCAGACCTCTCCGTGAGCGTTGCGCTGTGGTACGTGTCTCTATGCCTGCTGGAAGCCGCGTACACCCGGGCCGGCGGAGCCCTAGCGGTATCCGCGGTTTTCGCCGCCCGCCTCCTAGCCTCCGCCGCGCTAACAATCCTCCTGGGCTACGCCGCGGACAAGAAGGGGGCAGGCCTCGTCCTGCTGTGCACAGCCTGGTCCATCCCCGTCTTCACAGCCGCCGCACACTGGGCGCTAAGCCTCCGAGCGCCGCCCCCGACCCTCCTAGTCCTCCTAGCGCTCGGCCTGGAAGCGGTCCTCGCGTCGTACGGCGCTTTGAAGTACGCCCTGCCCCCATCCTCGACCCGGAGGCTCCCGAGAGGGTCAACGCCGTGCTCGAAGTGTCGTACTCCATCGCCATGGTGGCGGGCCCCCCTCTAGCCGCGTGGATGGCCTCCGCCGGCCCCGCGGGCATCTCCGCGGCTGTCGCCCTCGAGCTCTCAGCCCTCGCACTGTTAACGGCTGTACTGGCGCGTAGAGGCCTAAACGCGCCAATAGGGCCCGGCGGCGGCTTTCTCCAAGCGCTGTGCAGGCTCGCAGGCTCCAGGGCCCCGCGCCTCGCCCTAGTACTCTCAACGGCGATATCCGGCGTGGGTGCGCTCGTAAACGTCTCGGTGGCGCTTGTAGCGGGCAGGCTCGGGGAAGTGCTACCAGGCTTCACGGCTAGCTACTCCCTGCTCTCCGCCCTCACCGGGCTAGGCTCCCTGGCTGCGAGCGCGCTGGCCGCGAGGAGGGGCGTCCTCGGGGAAGGCTTCCTCTACGCCGGCCTGTTGCTCCTCTCCGCGTACCCCGCCTTGCTGGGGCTATCCATGTCCGCGGAGCCCAGCCTTCTCCTCGCCACGATCCTACTCGCCTTCTCGACGTTGAACGGCTTCGGGAACGGCGCGTTTTTCCTCTGGATCCTCTCGGCGGTGCAGAGAAGCATGGGAGGCGACGTCGGCAAGGCGCTTGCAACTCTCTACGTGTTGGGAGCCCTGGCGGGGCTCCCGTTCAGCCTGGCCGCCGGCATTGCCGCTCAAAGCCTCCCGGCGTTGCTGGTAGCCTCCTCGGTGCTACTAGCCTCCCTGCCAGCCACCGCCGCGCTGGCGACGCGCTTTTCTCCCGGCCGCGCGTAGAGGGGTGAGCTTTTTGGCTCCTGTCGCGGTAAAGCTTTAATCTACCGAGCCGGACTTAACGTATAGGCTATGGAGTTGCTCGACCTCGTCTCGCTACTCGTTACGCAAGCCCCCCTCGTAGCCACAGCCATAGCAATCCTGGTAGTCTACATCGAGAGGAGGATTGCTTACGTCGAGAAAAGGTTAAGCGGCCTAGAGAGTAGGCTTGGCGGCTTAGAGAGCAGGCTCGACGAGATCACTAGAAGCGTTAACAGCTTAGTCGACTTCAACGAGGCTCTGCTCTCCATACAGGTAGGCAAAGGGCTCCTAGCGGGCACCGAGTACAAGGCTCTCCAGACCCTCTTGGCTGTCTCCAGGCCTCAGCCCAAGACGAAGTACTACACGAAGGAGGTTTACGAGAGGCTCGGCCAGCTCCTATCCAAGGACCCCGACGAGCTGACGTGGGACGACGTCTTCGAACTCGAAAAGATACACGACTTGCTCATCATGGAGTGGAGGGAGAGCAGGAGGGAGGAGCTGGCGAGGTACGCGGGGAAGCTGAGGGTCGCCATAGCGATGGCGAAGGGTTTCCTGTTGAAGAGAGGCGTCCTGCCCCCGCCGAACAAGCCTGTTTGAGCGTGCGCTCTAGAGTACTTCCCTTAGGCTCACAGCTTTAACTACGCCTTTCGCCTTCTCCCTCAGCACCCTGTCCTCGGTCACCAGGGATAAACCGTTCCTTATCGCTAGCACCACGTAGGACGCGTCGTAAGCCGTTAACCCCAGCTTGGCGGCTGTCTCCAGTATCTCCGCCTCGTACGGGTGGGGGCTCAGCACCTCTACGAGCTTAACGGTCTCGGCGAACACCTCGACCAGGTTGGAGGCCTCCTCGACGCTTATACTACCGGCCAGCAGGGCCTCCTTCCAAAGCGCGTTAACAACCTCGTATACGGTAAGCCACTGGATGTAGTTCCCGTAGATTACCCTCAAGTTCCCGAGCTTCAAGGCCTGCACGACCGACGAGGCGTCCAGGAGGAACCTCCTCTCCATCCAGGGCTACCTCTCCCTATCCTCCCTAATCCCCCTCACAACCCTCTCGACGTCTATCCTCTCCAGCGCGCCGCGCATGGCTTCGAGCCTCTTCTCGAGCTCCTCCAGCTTGCGCCGCTTAACCTCCTCCTCCAACGCGCGCCTAAGAACCTCGGAAATCCTGATACCCAGCCTCTCCGCCTCCTCTTTAAGCTCCCTCCTAACCTTAGCGGAGACGGTAACGTAGCCACCCATCGTCTTCCCCAAAAGTAGTAACGAACGTAGTATATAAGGGTTGACCTTCAACAAGCATGAGCTCCTGGTTCGCGCAACGCTTATCTCTGCCCTCGCCGTGCGTATCATGGAGATGTGCCTCGACGACGTTTGGAGCGGGCTAATCAACGCCTGCAAAGAGCTTAGAAGGGTGTTCGGCGATGAGTTCGTAGGCCTCATGCTGTTCGGAAGCTTCGCTAGGTGCGAGGCTGGCGAGCGCAGCGACGTCGACGTATTCGTGGTCTTCAAGACGCTTAGGGGCTTCGAAGTTAGGGCCAGGGCGTACAAGGCTATAGCTAAGCACGTAGACAAACCGCTAACCCTCGTAACAACTACAGTCGACGTATTAACAAGCGGTGACTGGACATCGCTCATGGTGAACATAGGCTACGACGGAGTAGTAGCGTGCGACTACGACGGATCCCTGCACAGGTTCAAGGAGAGAGTCCTCGGGATCATACGGGAACTCGACCTGGTGAGGTATAGGACTAGCGACGGCAAGTACGGGTGGATGAGGCGCGACGGCAAACCAATAATGCAGCCGGGGTTGAGCGGTGTTCAACCCAGCGAGCGAGCTTAGATACAGGTTAAGGCTAGCCCAGGGGGTACCTGAGGGAAGCCGAGGAAGCGTACAGAAGGGGGGACTGGAGGGCGACCGTGGGAAGTGCGCAACTAGCTGTCGAGAACTACGCTAAAGCAGTAATAGCTTACTTCAGGGTGCCGAGCTGGAGCCACGACCCATCCGGCGAACTCCTATCTCTCTTAGGCTCGATACCCGCTGACGCGCAGAGAGAGGCCGCAGAGCTAGCCGACATCGCGAAAACGTTAGCCCCCGAGCACGGCAGAGCTACGTACGGCGAGCCCGAAAGAGGCCTACTACCGTGGGAAGTGTACACGAGGAGCGATGCCGAGAGAGCCTTGGAACTAGCTAGAGCGGCATCCAGGCTAACAGCATTAATACTCAGCAAGCTAGGAATCGATCCCTAGCTCAGCGAGCCCCACCCCATCCAAACACATGGGTGGTTCCCGCGCGCGGCACGCGCGCTTACCCCGTTACGAGCTTATGAAGGCTCTTTTAGTGCAACCTTCACGGCATCGCGCGATGCAGTGAAGAACTTCGACACGCGTTAAGCGCGCAGTCCCCAGTGAATTGCTTCGGACGAGCTGCGGGGATTTCACAGTTTACTTCTCATTAGCGCCGTTAGCCGTTCCTACGAAGTCCTCAGCCCGGACAAAGTTCGCACCGCCTCTCCTAAGTGCCTCGAATAAGTCCGGGGTTAGAAAGTGTATCTCAAGTGGGAACCAACTCGGTACGCCTATTTTTTCTAACTCCTCCACAATCTTACCGGCGATCTCGGACCTATTCCTCGGCACCTCCCTAACCACCACAGCGATATCCACATCGCTTGCAGCCGTGTACTTACCGTCAACGATGGATCCGAAGAAGAATATCTCGTCGTCAACTCCATACTCACTCAGCACACGCTTAACCACGCTGAGCACAGACGGCGCTAGCTCGCGAAACCTAGACAACAGCCTCATCTTCTCCCTAACGAAGTCAACGTACGCATCCGCCCTCGACACTCTCAATCAACCTCCATAAATCCCTCATCAATCCAATGCAAACCTCGGCGTCATCGCGGCTATAATCGATACTGCCGTACCTAGCTACTACGTAGCCCTCTACAAGGTCCCTCAACTCCCTCCTAAACCTCCTCATCAACTCATCAACCCTACTGTCCCGCGTGTACTTATAAATAATCGCTAGCAACTCCCTAATATCGTGGATCCTCGGCATAAAGCCCATATGCCTCAATATAAATGCCTTCAGCCTTAATTGAGTTGATTGCTCAGCGTAGAAGCAAGCCAGGTCGTAGTAACGTCGTTGAATGCTCTCTCAGCATCATCCCTAAACCTGCTAGCTCTCCTGATTAACCTATTGACGTCTTCGATGCTCGTACATCCCACCTATTTTTAAGAACCTACGGAGTCAGCTTTATTACGATTTAGGTGTAAACCTTCGTTACGTATTAAGGCGCGCGCAGCGCGCGAGGCGTTCTTCCTTGGCTGCTTCTGGCCGCCGTAATAAAACTCTATTTCAGCCATCCTTCGTATTTCAGGGATCATTTCAATCGCAACAGTGAAAACTTATGAAAAATAATTAAACCGACCCTTAGGAGTGGAAGAGGACGGCCGTAGCGTTGCGGCTCTATAGAGGCTAGAGACATTTACCTTGAACATCGTGAGACGTAAGCTCAACTGTAGCTTAAAGCCCAGGCGCGCGCTAACTGTTGAATAGTGTACAGTTCTTCGATGCCTAGTTGTTATAGGCTTTCTCTGCGACATGGATATATTGCCTCGGCGCGCCGTTCTTTTTATGGCGAGCTTTAAGGGTGTCTTGACTCGGGAGGACAAGGAGAAGTACGAGTTCGTTCTCCTGCCGTTCGAGGTGCCGGAGGGCGTCGAGGCTATAGAGGTTGAGTACAGCTACAGGGCGGCGGGGAGCGGCGAGTGCGAGGTGGACATAGGGCTCTTCTCGCCGGGCGACCCGTCCTTCCCCGCGGATCCCTCGGTGTTCAGGGGCTGGAGCGGTACGAACAAGAAGAGGTTCGTGGTGGGCAGGCGGTACGCTACGCCCGGCTACCTCCCGGGAGACATCACGCCGGGTACGTGGCACATCTTGCTCGGGCTCTACAAGATCCCCGAGTGCGGTTGTGAGTACGAGGTTAGGGTAGAGCTCCTCGGCTCCGAGCGGGGGGAGGAGGCTCGCGTTCCGCAGCCCGCCGGCGGGGGAGGCGGGGCGCGGGGCCCCGGGTGGTTTAAGGGGGACTTGCACGTCCATTCCGTGCACAGCGACGGGGACGCCAGCGTCGCCGAGCTTGCACGCATAGCCAGCGGGAAGGGGCTCGACTTCGTCGTGCTCACGGACCACAATACCGTAAGCCACGTCGCCGAGTGCTTGTCCACGGCGGGGCCGGCGAGGGTGTTCCCGGGGATGGAGGTAACGACGTACTACGGGCACATGAACCTCTTCGGCGTGAGGAGCTGGGTGGACTTCAGGGCTAGGAGCGAGGGCGACGCGCGGAGGGTTATTGAGGAGGCTAAGCGGCGCGGCTACTTCACGTCCATCAACCACCCCAAGCCGGACTACCCCTGGCTACTGGGGAACGAGGACCGCGTCGACGGGCTGGAGGTCTGGCAGACCGTCTGGGAGTACTTCAACTACTTGTCCCTCAGGAAGTACGTGGAGCTGTTGGAGAGGGGGAGGGACGTCGTGGCGGTGGGGGGTAGCGACGCGCACAGGGTCGCACGGGAGGAGGGGATACCGAGGCTGGGGGAGCCGACGACCGTGGTGTACATGGAGAGGCTGAGCGAGGATGAGTTCCTCAAGTCGCTGAGGCTCGGCAGGGTCTACGTCACCGAGAACCCCTCGGGGCCCAGGCTCGTCTACCGAGCCCGGGGCGGCGGCGCCGAGGCAAGCCTGGAGACGTCGAGGCTTCTCCCCAGGGTTGAGAGCATCGAGGTGTTCGTCGAGGGCGGCGCCGGCTCCGTGGTTCTACTGCTCACCCCGGGCGGTGTGGTTAAGCTGGGCTTCGTGGACGGCGACAGCTCGGTTGTCAAGGCTAGCGTCGAGCACTCCGGGGACGGCTTCTACGCGCTACCCCTGCTGGCCAGCGCTGAGTACCCGTTCGACGACCCTCTAAGCGAGGACGCCGTTGTAAGGGCTATAGCCAACCCCGTGCTGGCTAGACGCTAGGGCTGCTGGCCGGCTAGGCTCTTCAGGGCTTCCAGGGCGGCGTGCGGGTGGTCCTCCGCCCTCGGCAGGTCCCTGAGCACCGCTCTAACCACTCCCTGCTCGTCTATAACGAAGGTAACCCTCTCGGCGGTCTTCCCGGACCTTCCCACGACGCCGTACTTGCCGGCGACCTCCAGGGATGGGTCGGATACGAGGTTGAAGGCCGCGTTGTACCTCTTCGCGAACTTCCTAAGGGTGTTCACCTTGTCGGCGCTGACGCCGACGACCTCCGCGCCGAGCCTCTTGAACTCTTCGTACAGCTCACTGAACTCGGAGAGCTCGCGCGAGCAACCAGGCGTGAAGGCCTTGGGGAAGAAGAAGAGCACGACCCTCCTACCCCTGAGCGAGCTTAGCCTGAACACCCCGCCCGTGCTTTCAGCCTCGAAGTCCGGCGCCTGCTCCCCGACCGAGACCACGCCCGACACCACTCAAGCTACCGCTTGGGAGGTATAAAAATGCTAGTCAGCCGTGTCACCACTCTTCACTGCTCCGATACTCGTGGCTCATCACTGTGCTAGAGTAGCGGCGGGGGAGATAAAGGTAGCGCGTCACTCCTTCAAAGCCGGCTTCAAAGCCACGCCTAGAGCGCCCGCAGTCTCCCAAGCATCAGTGTCGATAAAGCCACCTACGAGCACAAGCCTCGGCTTAACCCCGTAGAGCTTCTCGTAGAGCAAGCCAACCCTGTAGAGCTCGGCGACGTCTCCCCGGGAAACCCTCGACTTAACCTCTACCAGTATGTGCTCTCTGTCCCTGACGACGAGGTCTACCTCTACCTCGGACTTGTGCCCGTAAACCAGCCCTTCCTCGTCGTACATCGTCACCCTCCTAACTGCACCGGCGCCCAGTACCTCCTCTACCACGTACTTCATTGCTTCGCGGAAAGCCGACTCAGTGAGGACACCGAACCTATGGCTAACCACCATGATAATCCTCCTTAGCTCCCTAATCTCCTCCAATAGCTCGTTGAACCTCTCCTCAAGCCTCGCGAAGCGCTCTAAGAGCTCCCTCATGCCTAGGAGCCCCATCACCGCGTGGCGGAACTCCGCGTCCTCTTCGAGTAACTTCAGGAACTCGGATTTCAACATCAACCTTCAAGGTTTTGGGCAATTAAAGCTATATAAATTCTAGGTCAGCGACCAGAAACCTCTTCACCCCTCAGGCGGGGAGTTCATTCATCACCGAGTCTAGCAGAACATGAGAGGAGTAATAAACTTCACGCAGGGAAAAGGCTTAAACCCCCTAGATATACTTATACTTCGGGAGCCCGCTGGACGCGCCCGCGTCGGCGAGGATGAAGGCCGGTGGGACTCACCGCGCGTTGGACACCCCGCCCCCGGGCCAGCGCTCCAAGCGGGCTTCACGCTTTCTCTGCGCATCGGGTGCGTGCATCCGCGGGGCTGCGCGAAACAGTAATATTCCACCTGGATACACGGGTTTACGCCATGAAGACATGGAAGCTGAGCCTAAACTCACCGGCGAAGAGCAGGAGGCTGGGCTGGCGGGCTCTCGTAGCCATGGTCGCGCTATCCGCAGTGCTGAGCGTGGCTCTCCTCTACGCCCGCTCGCAACGGCCGGCCGAGCCGTACCTCCTGGCGTCCTCCAGCGAGGTGTACTCCGCCGTCAGCTCTGGAGGGGCGGTAGCCATTATGTTCTCGTCGCCCACGTGCCCGGTCTGCGAGAAGATGGAGCCCTACTGGGCGGCCTTAGCCAGCCGGGGCGGGGTGCTCGCCGTCCGCTTCTACGTGGTGAGGCTCGGGGAGGGAACCGCGGAAGCCTTCTACAAGTACGGCGTGACGTCGACCCCGACGTACATACTCTTCCTGGACGGAAGGGTTGCCGCGAGGTACGTGGGGGAATTCCCGGGACCTAACGTCACGCAGTCCATGCTCAGCTGGGTTCTCGCATCCCTGGTCCAGCCACTGCCCCAGGCCGGCGCGCCCCAGGGAAACTCCTGCGAGGCCGGGTCCTGCCCCGTGGAGCCGAGGAGCCAGGGCTCCGGCCTGCCCCTGGTGGCGGCGGTAGTCTCGTTCTTCGCCGGTGTCCTTGCGGCGTTCTCCCCCTGCACCCTCCCCCTGCTCATAGCCCACGCCGCGGCTTCCGCGAGGGTAGGGGCTAGGGCGTCCAGGATGGCTGGCGGGTGCTTCGCGGCTTCCGCGTCGAGTATACTCGCCTTGGGGTTGCTCTTCGCCCTGCTCTCCAAGGCACTCTCGGTGGCCCACGCCGTCCTGACATCCTTCACCGCCATCCTCCTCCTGCTACTGGGGGCTTCGGGGGTTGCTGGCTACAGGGTTGACCTCCCGGCCGTTCTCCCGGGGGGCAGGCTGGGCGTGTACGGTAGGTGCGGCCTCTTCGGCTTCTTGTCCGTTCAGTGCAACCTCCCCCTCGTGCTCGGCCCCTTCCTGGCAGTGGTGGGTACAAGCATGGAGGACTTCTCGGAGGCGCTGTACCTGGCGCTCGGCTACTCCCTCGGGACCAGCTCGGTGCTCGCGCTCGCGCTGTCGGGCTCCGGGAAGGTTGCCTCGCTCTTCGAGCGCGCCCTCTACAGGGAGGACCTCGTGAACAGGCTTTCGGGGCTCCTCCTAATAGCCGCGGGCACCCTCCTGCTATTCCAGCCGTACGCCTAGCCCGCCGGCGGGCTTAGAGCTGGAACTTCTTGAACGCGACGTACTTGACGGGGTCTACTACTCCCAGCGTGAAGGCGGCGGTGTAGCCTAGCGCGAAGAGTGCTTGGAGCGGAGTAAGGGGTGTCATCAGGACTCCGAGCACGGCCATCGCGGTGAACACGGCTATAGTGGCGGTGATCGAGGCTAGGAGCGCGTTGCCGGGCCTCGAGGACCAGAAGTGCTTCCTCTCCCTCACGATGTACACTCTGAACTGGCTCGAGTACACGAGTAGTAGGAGCGTGAAGCTCCTGAGCTGTTTCTCCTCGAGGCCTAGGTACCTCATGCCGAGCGCTATTGCCAGCATGCCTTCCGCGACCATGAGTATGCCGACGGCGAGGGATGCGAGCGTGATGTTCCTCACGTTCCACTTGTTCGGGTTGCTCGTATGCTTGACGTTGTCCGTCGCCAGGGACATCGTGGAGAAGTCGTTCGCGAGGAGGAGGAGCGTCATGTCGAGTAGCCCCAGCAGGAGCCTGTTGAGCCAGAAGAAGCCCAGCGCGAGCATGCCGATGAACTGTACGACTTTGACCACCTTGTTCACGACCCAGGAGAGTAGCCTCTGGTACACCTGCCTGCTCACGACTATCGCCTTGACTATCCCCTTGAGCCCCTCCTCGGTGAGCACCACGCTGGCGGAAGCCTTTGCGACGTCCGTCGCGTTGCTGACGGCGATGCCCATCTCCGCCTGCTTGAGGGCTGGGGCGTCGTTGACCCCGTCCCCCGTCATGCCCACCATGTGCCCCTTCTCCTGGAGTAGGCGCACGATCTCGTACTTGTCCTCCGGGTACACCTCGGCGAAGCCGTCGTACGTATCGACGAGCCTCAGCTTCTCGTCCCTGCTTAGCCGCTTGAACTCGGCGAACGATACGACCCTGTCCCCTATCGAAGCCTGGCGCGCGACCTCCCTGGCGATGGCGACGTTGTCTCCCGTGAGCATCATGGGCTTTATCCCGAGGCTTTTAAGCTCCTCTATCAAGGCCTTGGAGTCCGGCCTCACGGGGTCGGCGAGGGCCAGCAACCCTACTGGCGTAAGGGTGTCGAGGTCGTTGTCCGGGGACCTCGCGACGGCTAGCACCCTGTAGCCCCTCCTGGACAGCTCTTCGAGCGCCTCCTCGGCCTCGCGGGGCGCCCCGTTGCACAGCTCCAGGACTACCTGCGGCGCACCCTTGACTGCCTTGAAGCGGGCCCCGTCGTGCTCAACAACCGCCTCGGACCTCTTCAGGGATGGGTCGAACGGCGTGAAGGATACGCGCCTGTAGGCTTCGAGCCTCAGCCCCCGCGACCTGGCGTAGCCGATGACGGCGGAGTCTATTATGTCCTTGCCCTCCTCGGACGAGGCTAGAGCCGCTACGAGCGCGACGTCGTCCTCCCCGTAGCCTCGGAGGGGCACTACTCCCACGACCGAAAGCTTGTTCTGCGTTATGGTCCCCGTCTTGTCCAAGCAGACCACGTCTATCGACGCGGCGTCCTCGACTGAGCTGAGCCTCGTCACGAGTGCACCCTCCTTGGCGAGCTCCAGGGCTCCGACGGCCTGGACTATCGTGAGCACCGCGGGGAGCGCGACGGGAACCGCGCCCATGAGGAATATGTCCGCGAAGACGGCTATCGAGAGGAGGTCCATCCCGCGCACCAAGGCGTATGCGGCGGTGGCTAGGAGCGCGGCGACCCCCACGTAGAGCATGTACCTCGTGACGGCGAGTATGATCTCCTCCTGGTGGGACCTCGGCTTCGCTATCTTCACCAGCTCGGCTGTCCTCCCGAAGTAAGTGTTGACCCCCGTGTTGACGACTAGGCACTTCGCCTCGCCCCTGACGACCACGGAGCCCGCATACGCGACGTCGGACTCCTTCAGGCTCACCGGTAGCGACTCGCCCGTAAGCGCCGACTGGTCGACGAGTAGCTCTCCGCTGACTATCTTGACGTCGGCTGGCACGAGGTCCCCCAGCCCCAGCATAACCACGTCTCCGGGGACTATCTCCCTGGCCTCCCTCGTGGTCCACGAGCCGTCGCGGAGCACCTTCACCCTGACCACGAGCCTCTTCTTGAGGTATTCGAGCGCCTTCTGCGACTTACGGGAGTGCGCGAAGCCTATAGCCGCGTTCACGGTGAGTAGGGCGAATATTATCACGGCCTCCAGGTAGTGCCCGAGCAGGTAGGAGAGAACAATCGCGAGCTCCAGTAGCCACGGCATGGGGCCCCAGTACCGCGAGAGGAACTCCACGACGGGGCTCCTCTTCTTCTCGACGACCTCGTTGTAGCCGTACTTCTCCAGCCTCCTCCTCGCCTCCTCCTCCGAGAGCCCCGAAGGAGAGGCCTCTAAAATCCTGAAGGCCTCCTCCACGGGTAGCTTGGCAAACTGGTCTGTTGTGAGTGTGGAGGGCACGGAAATCTGAGAAAGCCGACCTATTAAAAAGTTTAGAGGCTATGGTCTATTATTACCGCCCGGTGCTCCGGTAGCACCTTTAGGCTTACCCCGTAGACTTCCCGGAGCAGGTCCTCCCTCATTACGTCCTCCGGCCTCCCAAAGGCGTAGACGGAGCCATCCTTCATCGCGAGGATCTTGTCCGAGTACCTGTACGCGTGCGTCAAGTCGTGAAGACACATCACGACGGCTACCCCGCGCCCCGAGGCTAGCCGCCTGATAGCCGACAGAATCTCTACCTGGTGCTTCGGGTCCAGGTCGTTCGTGGGCTCGTCGAGGAGTAGCACGTCCGGCTCCCCCGCCAGCGCCCTAGCTATAACCACCCTGCGGAACTCCCCTCCGCTCAGCTGGTCCAGGCGCCTCGCGGCTAGATGGGAGGCGTTAACAGCCCTTAAGGCTTCCACCGCCTTCCGGTAGTCGCTTTCCGAGTAGTCCCACGACGCGTAAGGCCTCCTACCGGTCAACACAAAATCCAGAACGGTCACGTAGGATTGCACGTCCACCCTTTGCGGAGAGTAGCCGATAATCCTCGCTATCTCTCGCCTCTCCATGCCGGCGATCTCCCTCCCATCCAGGTAGACTGCGCCCAGCCTCGGTCTGAGTATGCCGTCGATCGCCCTGAGGAGGGTCGTCTTGCCGGAGCCATTCGGCCCTATAATCGAGAGGATCTCCCCCCTTTCAACATCGAAGCTCACGCCTCCCAGAGCTTTGAAGTCCCCGTAGTACACCGTTACTCCCAGAACCTTAAGTAGGGGCACGGCCACTACCCCTCAGCAACAGCGCTACAAGCACGGGTGCACCGATCAGCGACAGCACTATCCCGACCGGCAGGACGACGGGGGATAGGACGCTTCGCGACGCGGCATCGGACACTAGAAGGAGGAGGCTACCGGTGAGCATGGACGCCGGTACGAGGTACCGGTGCCTCCCGCCCACGAAGAGCCTCGCCAGGTGGGGGGATACGAGGCACAGGAAGGCCAGAATCCCGACGAACGCTGTCGCTAGGGCTGCGCCGAGCGCGGCTACCAGCGTGACTACCAGGCGGGTCGCTCTGGGGCTCACGCCGGAGGACGCCGCGAGCTCATCACCGAAGGACAGGAGGTCCAGGTCCTTGTGGAAAGCTACGTAGACCGGCAGAAGCGCGGAGGCGCCGGCCGCGAGGACTCCTAGCTCGCTCCACCCGGCCCGTCCAAGGTCCCCGAAGGTCCAGAAAATCACGGTTGCCAGCTGTACCTCGTTGAGCACCAGGTACTGCATGAGGTAGAGCGCGGCCTGGTACACGAAGCTGATGGCTATCGACGAGAGCACGAGGGCCCTCGGGTCGAGGCCCGCCTTCCAGGAGAGGGCTAGCACTACGAATACCTGTACGACCGCGAATGCGAACGCGAAGAGCGCGATGAGAGTTGGGCGCGAAAAGGTCAGCACCCAGGCTCCGCCCGTCCCGCCTATCCCCGTGACCAGTGCCACTGCTACGCCGAGCGCCGAGGCCTGCGATATCCCGAGCGTGAAGGGGGAGGCCATGGGGTTGCGGAAACTCGCTTGCGTCAGTGCGCCAGCCCCGCCCAGCAGTGCACCTACTAGGAGCGCGACGAAAGCCCTCCTAGCCCTTAGCGCGAGGACTATGCCCGCGTCGCTGGACCCCTCCTGTAGTAGCCGGAGCACATCCCAAGGCTTGTAGACAGTTCCCGAGAGGATCGAGAGAGGCAGAGCCGCGGCTACCAGCGCTAGCAGGAGAAGCACCGCGAGGCTCCGCCTTCCAAGCAAGCTTTCTACAATCTCCATACGCTAACACTTGAAGAGGTCGGAGAGGTCCCCGAAGCCCCTTCCCAGCCCGGACACGAAGTCCTTGTAGATCGGCTTTCCAAGGAACTTCTGGTATATCTCGTCCGCCTTCCTCGCCGGATCCACGTCAGCGAAGCGGTCGGGGTAGAGGACTTTGCCCATGTAGTACGCGTCGGCGAACGCCGTTGCCACGTTGGTGTGGTAGTAGTTGAACGGCAGTATCGCGTAGACCCTCCCCGCCCTGAAAGCCTCTAGCGCGCAGTACTTCGATTTATCCTTGTTGAAGTCGTCGAGCACGTTGTTAAGGTTGTTCAGGTCTATGAACACGTAGGCTGGTTGCCTCTTCAGTATGAACTCAAAGTCCACGTTGATAAAGCCCACCTTACCTGTCTCGTCGGCGATGCTACCGGTGCCTATGAGCTGGAGGGGCGGGAATTTCCCCTGCGTACCCGTGAAGGGTTGCGCGCCCTTGTAGGAGACGGCCCCGACGTAGATGCTCTTCTTCTCAACACCCTTCGCCCTGCTCGCGAGATCCGAGACCAGGCTGTCGACGTACGAGCAGAGCTCTCTCGCCCGTTCCTCCTTGCCGAGGATCTTTCCGAGCAAGGTTATCGCCCTCTTAAACTCAGAGGCGTTGAGGTACCCGGCTATCCCATAGTCCACCACGACGACGGGTGCTCCCACCTCCTGGGAGAGCCTGTCCGGGTCGTAGAGCTCGACGTAGACCCTCGACATTATCACGAGGTCGGGCTTCACGCTTCTTATAAGCTCCGGGTTTGGAGGGCTCCTGGGTCCCCCGGGGCCTATCGTGGGCAACTTCCTGAAGAACTCCGAGTACACCATGGCGTAGTCCCGCCCTACGACGGACCACGTCTTCTCCGCATCCTCCACCCCGACGACGAGGTCTACTGCGCCGAGGTACGATACGAGCCTGAGCGCCCCGGGACCTATGGCTACCACCCTTGAGACCCTCGCCGGTACACTCACGTTCCTCCCGGCATAGTCGACGACCCAAACCACCGAGGGTTTCTGCTCCTCCCGGGGCTTCACAGCCGGGTAGTAGAGGAGCGCGGCCCCCGCGATGGCCACTACGATTAACAGCAAAACGGCTACCTTCCAGGCTTTCATCGCCCGATCACCCTGAACGGGATCCTGAAGCTAGCCACGATGCCCCTCCCAAGAACGGCGGGTACGGGTACACCCGCGCAGCTCGCGCAGAGAGGCTTCCCGTCCACGTAGACGGCGCGTGGCTTCCACACGAGCTCTCCGCACTTGCTACACTTCACAGTCTCGAAAATAGGGGCTCTCTCCACTTCCTCCTCGAAGCTCACCTCCTCGACCTTGAAGAAGCTCTCGGGTAGCTCGAGCATCCTAAGGCCTAGTTCCTCGAAGAGCTTGTCCAGCTCTTCAGCGTCCTCGCGCGTACCCCGACCCTCCACGACAACTTTCCTCCACAGCTCCGACGCGCGTGGCGGATAGAGGCTCTCGACTTTCTCCGGTACAACGTAAACTCTTACGCCCCTTTTCTCCCCCCTCCTGAAAAGAGTGAGGGCGGTCTTCCCGGTGTCCAGGTAAATTAAAGCGTTGTTACCGAAAGTGCAGCCAGTCGCGACTTGTACTCCGTCCGCGAAGCAGTTGTTAGCCTCTACTATCGCTACGAGCTCCTCGCCAAGAGTCTCGGAGACGCCGGGCCTCTCCCGGACTCCGAGCTTCTCAAAAGCTATCTCCGATGCTCTCAGCCCCAGCACGAGGTATGGGCATACGTGTCCGTGGAACTCCCTAGCCTTCTCCAGAAGCTCCTTGCTAACCACAGGGGATCACCGTTTTTCTCATACAGTAACAACATCTAGTAATACCATGTTATATACTTTGCGTTTCTCCCCCGTCAGAAGAACGCCGATCGTGTAGACATACGCGTGAGGCATATAGGCTGGACAACGTTACGTATCTTGTGGGGCTGGCGTGGATCCTGCGGAAACGTGGGAGGAGTTGAGGCCTGTCTTCGAGAAGCACGGCGTGCTCTTCGCCTACCTCTTCGGCTCTAGGGCTAGGGGGCTTGAGAGGGAGAACAGCGACTGGGACTTCGCGGTCTACTTCGGCAGGGAGGTCACTGTGGTCGACGAGGCACGCCTCGAGGACGACCCCGAGAAGGCTACTGGCTTAAAGGTGGACGTCGTAGCGCTCGACAACGCGCCCCTAGACTTCGTCTACGTGGTTCTGAGGGACGGCGTACCCGTGTACTCCAGAGACGAGCGGCTCAGGAAGAGTTGGGAGATCGAAGCCTACCTAGAGTACCTCGACTACGAGGCGTGGATTTCCAGTCTGCGCGTCTAGGCGCGCACCCAGTCACCGTTCACCTTCCTGTAGGCTACCCACGGGTGCTCCTTCTTCAGGGCTTCGAGGTCCACTACCCGCGAGCCCTCCGGCCTCCCTTCCAGGAAGCTGACGACGTCGTCTATGATCCCCGTATCCCTCGGCACGGCCTTCTCCCTCAGCACGTAGTAGCCCCCGTCCTCCGAGAAGTAGACGAGGCTCAGCGGCCCTAGGAGCGAGAACACGCCTGCCTGGTAGTAGACGTGGCGCCTGGGCTCCCGCTCCACGTCGAAGCTCTTCACCTCGTAGAAGTGCCCGGTGTACTCGTCCTTGAAGTCCGGCTGGGCGTAGAGAGCCCCCGCGAAGCCCTCCTTCAAGAAGATGACGACGTGGGTCTTCGGCTTCAGGTACCTGGTGTAGGGGCTCTTCGACCACGCCGCGAGCATCCTCCAGATCCTCCTCGCGGCCTCCTCGACCTCCTCCCTGGAAGCCCTGTAGCCCATCTTCTCCAGCTCCGCCTTGAGGACGGCGACGGCGCACCTCTGCGCGTAGCCCAGCGGGGGGCGCCTAGCCCTCCTATAGTAGTAGTTGTACTTCGAGGTTGCGACTTCCACCGCTTTTCCGAGGGCTACGCTCACCGGTGGGTCAGCCTCGCCAGCCCTGCTCTTAACGTAGGCGTAGGTAGGGGCTACCACTGCCTTCACGCGGACCACCCCGGAGCTTACTGGGCAACGTCTCTCTCTTCGAGGAGCTCTCCAGCCACGCCTACACCCACGAACAGCACGACCGCTCCGGCAACCGCGGACGAGAGGGCGTACAGCGCGACGTACCGCTCCCCGGACGCGGCGGCTAGCTCGAAGAGGGATACGCCGAGCGCCGATAGCGACGCCGAGACTGCCAGCAGTAGTAGCGCTAGGGCGTCCTCGACAAGGTAGAAGCCCCTCGAAGAGTACCTAACCACCCTCCTCTTGCTCATCACAAGGGCTACGAGTAGAGTGGTCGCCACCCCGGCAGTCGCGGAGGCGAAGACCGAGGAGAGGGGTAACAGGAGGTAGACGCGCTCGCCGGTGTAGGAGAAGAGCAGGAGCCCGGCCGCCAGGAAGGAGGCGAGCGAGTACACGAATACCTTCAGCGAGGATGCGAGCGCGAGGTACCTGAGGTCCACGGGCACTGACCTGTAGAGCCAGAGCGGGGAGAAGTCCTCCTGGACCGAGAGCTGGAGCTCCACGAGGATCACCATCATTGAGAACACGACGGCGAAGACCGCCAAGCTGAGGGGGTCCAGCCGCGGGGCGAGCGCTCTCGCCGCTACCCCGGCGAGCCAGCCGGCAACCGCCCCGGCGACCGCCAAGGCCCCCTGGGCGCCGACCAGCGGGCGCAGGAAGACGACCCTGAGCACGGAGGCTCCGGGGCTCGACGAGTAGGTCTTGATGCGCGCGGAGACCAGCCTGCCCAGCCTCAGCCTCCTCACCTTCTCCGAGAGGGGCTTCACGTCCTCCGGCGACACGAAGCCTGCCAGCGCGTACTGAGCGGCTACGAGCGCGGCTACAGCGAGGCCGAGGAGGCCGGTCTCAGCGGCTACCTGCCCCACGCTCTCGGAGACTGTGAAGCAGTGCACGAGGGAGGACGCCGGGAGGAGGGCCGGGTACACGAGGAGCGGGGATACAGTCCCGGTCACGGCCGAGTGGGCCGCGGAGGCTACCAGGTAAGCCAGGAAGGCGGCTCTGAGCGCCCACGCCTTCCCCCTCATCGCTAGCTTGGCTGTGTTGACTAGGCCTGCCGCTACCTCGGTGAACACCACGTAGAGGAAGAACGAGGCCGGCAGGAGCAGGACCTTGGCGGCGTTGCCGGCGGAGAAGACCGCCGCGTAGAATGCTCCGGGGACGAGGAATACTAGCTGCACCGCTAGCGACTGTAGCGCTTGGTGAAGCGTTCTCCCGAGCACGTACTCCCTCATCGTCACCGGGAGGGTTAGCAGGACCTCGTACTCAGCCTCCTCCGAGACTGTCAGCTCCGTCCTCGGGAGTAGCCCCACCACGGCCAGCGAGAGAGCCTGGAAGGCGGCGAGCGTTTCTACAGCGCTCCTCTTGTCTAGGCCCTGCACCGAGAGGCTCCTCCTCGCGTAGGCGAACGCGTCACCCCTGTAGGCGGCGAGCACGGCGATAAGCGCGTAGAGGCCCGCGAGGAGAGCGGCGAGGAGGAAGGCGGCTACGCGCGCCCTGCCCCTGCGTAGCACGCCCAGGCTGTTCATCGTCAAGTAGCGTGCAACGGTGAAGGCGCCCCTCAAGCTACACACCCTTCACGAGCCTCATAAAAACGTCCTCCAGGGTCGCGTCCTCCCCCAGCTCCGCCGCCCTCTTCACGTCCTCCAGCGACCCCTCCGCGATCAACCTGCCGCCCGAGATTATCCCAACCCTCGACGCAAACCTCTCCACGACGTCGAGCATGTGGCTCGAGAGGAGGACGGCCGCCCCCCTCCCAGCGAGCCGCCTGAGCTCGTCCTTCAGGGTCTTCTGGGACTCCGGGTCCATCCCGGACATCGGCTCGTCCATCACGAGTACGCGCGGCTCGTGGAGGAGCGAGGCTACGACCAGGACCTTCTGGACAGTCCCCCTAGAGAGCTCCCCCATGAACGCGTCCCTGTACTGCTCGAGCCCGAACATCGAGATGTACCTCTCGGCGCGCTCCGAGAGCACGTCCCTGGGTATCCTCCTCAAAGCCCCGACGAAGTCGAGGAACTCGGAGACCCTGAGGTAGTCGAAGCCCACGGGGTTCTCCGGAACGTAGCCGGTACACCTGAGAACCTCCCTCCTCTCCCTCAGCACGCTGTGGCCGCACACCACGACGTCCCCAGCGTCCGGCCTCAAGAGGCCCACCACGCACTTCAGGGTCGTAGTCTTGCCGGCGCCGTTGGGGCCCAGCAACGCGTAGATCTCTCCCGGGCGCACCGCGAAGCTCAAGCCCTCCACGGCAGCCTTCCCGCCGTACCTCTTCTCCAGCCCCTTCACCACCAGGAGGCCTTCCAGCATACTCCGCGGTAAACCCGGAGAAGAACTTAAAGGTAGCGCTAGCCTCCCGGAGCGACGACCCTCGCGGCCCTCCTCTTCCTCCAGGAAGCGTACTCGTAGAGGGCCACGTACACCGCGAAGACAGCTAGAACCGCCAGCAGCGAGACCCCCAGGAGCTCGGAGGCGCTGAGAGCCCAGCCCCCAACCTCGGCTACGACGTCGAGCGCGGCTTCGACCCTGCTCTCCCTAGAGGGCTCCACGACAGCCTCTACGCGCGCCGAGCGCCCCCCGTACGCAACGGCTACCTCGTAGGTACCGGCCGGTAGAAGGGTGCTGTAGATACCCGAGGAGCCCGCGGACCCCTCCTCGACGGTAACGCCTCCCCGCGAGATGGTTACGAGGGCGCCGGGGAGCGCCTGCCCCCTCGCACCCTTAACGGCGACCGTCAGCCTGCCTATGCTCGGGACGACGAGCGTTGAGTTCTCGTATACGGTCACGGTCTTCTCGTAGTTGACGGGCACCCCCTTCCAGGAGACCACCTCCACCCGCAGGACTCCCTTAACGACGTCCTTGACGGTGAAGGGCGCGGCCGGGTTAAGCGTGAACTCGTACACCCTGCCGTCGAGCGTCGACACCCTGACCAGCGCCCCAGCAAGGCTCGTGCCGTCGTACGCGACTATCCTCAGCGTAGGCTGGCCCCACGCCAGCGGGGCTAGGAGCACCGCGGCGACGAGCAAAACCCCGAGGAGCCTCATCAACAACCTTCACTGCGCGCCTGGACATATAGTTTATGCGCCGCGTTTTCTCCGCGCGCAGGCAGCCTCCTCGACGAAGGCCCTTATGCGCCTAACCCCCTCCCGTATGGACTCCACAGGCAACGCGTAGGAAAGCCTCACGTGCTCCCGCCCCGCCCTCCCGGAGTAAGCGTCACCCGGGAGGACCACCACGCCGGCCTGGAGTAGCGACTCCGCAAGCTCCCTGGAGGAGCCCACGCCCAGCCTCTTCAAGAGCCCCCTCACCCTGGGGTACACGTAGAACGCGCCGCGAGGTCTGTAGAGCTCCACCCCCTCCACCTTGGAGAGCTCCTCGAGAAGCGCGTCCCTCCTCCGCCTGTACTCCGAGAGAACCCCTGAGAACCAGCCGAGACCGTGGTCGAGGGCCCTGAGGGCGGCGAGCTGGGCCGGAGAGGGCGGCGAGCCGTAGACATTCACGGCGACTGCCTCCAGCCTCTCGACTAGCCGGCGCGGGGCCACGACGTACCCAAGCCTGAGCCCAGCGAGCCCCCAGGTCTTCGAGAAGCTCCCGACGTAGACGGACCTCTCGCGGAGCTCGGGTACCTGCAGGACGGACTCGTGGCTACCCTCGTAGACGAAGTCCTCGTAAACCTCGTCGCTCACAACGTAGAAGCCCTTCCTGGCGGCGAGTCCTCCCAGCTCTTCCAGTAGCCCGCGGGGGGCCAGGGAGCCCGTCGGGTTGTTGGGGAAGTTCAGCACCGCAACTCCTCCCTCGCCGAGCCTCCCGGCTATGCTCTCGGCAGACCACTCGAAGGACTCCTCGATCCCCGAGTACGCGTAGACGACCCTACCACCGGCAAACCTCGCCACGTCGTCGTACATGGGGAAGCCCGGGTCCTGCACGACGACCCTAGCCCTCCCGCGCACGAGCAGGACGAGCGAGGCGAAGACCGCGGCGGTCGCGCCGGGAGTCACCGCGACCTCGCTGGGCTTAACATCCACCCCATACTTCTCCGAGAGGTACCCCGCCAGCGCCTCGCGGAGCTCCGGGAGCCCCAGGGGCGGGGTATACTTCAAAGCCTCCGCCCCAACCGTCCTAAGGGCTTCGAGAACCTCGCCGGGCGGGGAGAAGTCCGGCTGGCCTATCCCGAAGCTCACGGCGCCTTTCCCGGCTTTCTCGAGGAACTCGAAGGAGGGGTCCATCTCCAGGAAGTCCGCCCCGCGACGCCTCCTCGGTAGCCTAAGCGGCGACACGGCTAGCCGCGTCGCGCGCACATATATACCTCACGTCAAAGCTTTCAGCAAAGATGCTCGAGAGTAAATAATCTACTTCGCGAAGACCAGCACTATGAGTGTAGAGTGTGAGTCAGATGACCTAACTATAAAAAAGAGATGTTTGAGGGTTCTCAGTGACCGGCGTAGAAGCCTGCCATTATTAAGGCGCTCAGTATGGTGAACAGTAGTATTACTGCCGTTCGCGCGCGAGCCAGGAAGAAGAAAGGAGAGCTGTAGCGAGCCGGGAGTAGCGCGAAACGTTTTTGACTCGAAGTCGCGTAGGTCGATGGCGATGGAGGTTGAAAGGGAGCTCGCGAGGATCTATGCACGCGCGGAGTTCAGGGCTGTAAGCGGTCCCCGCAGGTACGTGCGGATTGCCGTCTCGAACCCATACCGTAGGTGGACGTACACGATGATGCTCTTCAAGGTGGGTTGCGAGAAGCGCGCGAGGATCCACGTGCTGAACGAGTGGTGGGACAAGCTCCACGGGTGGAGTAGTCTCGAGGATGAACACGTAAGTGTATTCGGAGGGCTTAGGAGGGCTATCAGGGGTTTCTTCTACTCAGTGGCGAGGCAATGCGCACTCGAAGGGGATGAGGGCGAAGAGACTTCGATCACCGTGGAGTACCACGAGGCGCTCAGGCGCTACATCCACGCTATATTCCCCCTCCAGACAGCGGAGAGACTTATCGTAGTCCGCGGGAGCCTCAGAGAAGTTGTAAGCGCTCTTGCGCCTGTGGCTGTACTCGTCGAGGAGCTCGAGCCCGAGCTTGCCGCCAGGTTTACACACGCTGGCAACGTCGTAACCGCGAGGCCGGAGGAGCTTGTAGACTTGAGGCCGAGCGTCTGTGACTCAATAGTAGTGTTCGAGAAGGGCAAAGCATACCACGTGGAGCCACAGTCGCCGGTCAGGAGGATTGTGAGGGTATGAGCGACTTTGTGAGGCTCGCCTGGGAGGGGGTTAGGGAGAGGCGCAGGTTCTTCGAGTCCTACGTTGAGAGAATTGTGGGCTTCTTCGGCGGCAGAGTCACGCTGATACTCTTTGGTAGCAGGGCGAGGGGCGACGAGATGTTGAGTAGCGACTACGACCTAGCGGTCGTCGTAGAGGAGGAGGTCGACGTCCTCGGACTGACCGAGACCCTCGTAAAGATGCGGCCCCGCGGGCTACCCGTAGACGTTGTCGTCCTTCAAAAGGAGGAGCTGGGAGACCCCCTAGTGACCAGAATGCTGACACCCTGCAGGATGCTGTACAACGGCTTAGGCATTCAGGAAGCCCCGTGCCAGTAGAGTAGGAGGCATGCCCGAGGCGTCAGGCCTGCAGCTTCTCCTTCACCCTGCCCTCCAGCTCCCCGACTAGCCTCTCCGCGCGGCTTATGCCTACCTCTACGTCTTTCTCCGTGCACCAGCCCTCGTAGAAGCATGTGTGCATGCTGCTAGCGTAGGCCCAGGAGTCCCTAACCCACTCGCCTAGATCGCTCACCAAAACCTCCTTGTACCTCCACAGGTCCCCGTGGCTAGCAAGCCTTTTCCCCTCCTTCGCGTAAGCGTAAGCTTTCACGGCTAAAGCCACCGCTACCCAAACCTTCTCGGCGGCCTGCCTTACATCCCCCTTTCCGAGCTCCTTCCTTGCCCCCTCGAGGAGCTCTTTAGACGCCTCGATGAACGCCTCAGCCTTGTCCCTGGGGTCTAGGTTCCCGCTTATAACTTCTAAGAAATACTCCTCCAGGCTAACCCCCAGTCTCTCGGCCTCCCTCCTAGCGCGCTCGACGAGCACTCTGGGCAACGACACGGCGACCAGCAACTGGGCGCACCGCTATGTAAGTAGAGGCGAGCGATTTAAAGCTCGCTCGCTTACGGGAAAAAGCAAATAGCTACGTTAGCCCTAGCTCTTTGAGCCTATCCGCGCCCCCCTCGATCCTCGCCTCCGCGCGTTAGCCGGCGCCCAGCCTCTTCCTGATCCTCTCGACGGCAGGCTTGAGGTAGTCCAGCCCGAGCTCTCTGAGTGTCTCCTCGGTCGGTATCCCGAGGCTGTCCCAGCCCAGGTAGCCGAAGTACTCCCTCTTCTGGGACTCCACCTCCTCCCTGCTCACGCTCCTCCCCTTGAACGGGCCGCTGGGCAGCGGCTCGTAGAATCTCGGCGGGTTGTCGTCGTCGCGCCTCGGGTCCCAGTAGAGGTCGGGGCCGCCGAGGAGTAGGAGCACCCTCTGGAGCGTTATGATTCTCCTGCCGTGTACCCTCATCCAGGTTTCCCGCGTTATGTCCCAGCCCGTGATAGCCCTCAGGAACTGGAAGGGGAGGTCTCCGTGGACGTTGAAGGAGCAAATGACCGCCGAGTCCTCGAACGCCGATGTGAACTCTCCCCACTGCCTGTCGACCGGTAGCCTTGGCGGGCTGGTGTGGTCTCCTCCCTGGACACCCACGGCGTACGTGAAGGCTTGCGGGAAGTCCTTCCCGCTGCGGGCGCCGTGCGCGCCGACGCCCACTCCCTTCACGTGTACGGCGTACTTCGAGAGGTCGACGCCCTTCAGCTTCCCGAGCTTTAGGGCTGCCCTCGCGGTGCCCTCCGCCAGGCAGTCGCCTATCCCCTCCCTCCGCGCTATCATGGACATGAGCCTGGCGAAGGCTTCGGCGTCGCCCCACTTGAGCTCGAAGCCCAGGTCCTCCCGTGTCAGCACCCCCTTCTCGTACAGCTCGGCGGCGAAGCCCAGCACGTTCCCGGTCTGTATGCCGCAGAGCCCGAGCTCGTCGGCTAGGCTCGAGAGGTATACGTTGGCCCTTGGCTCGAACACGCCTAGGTTGGGGCCCAGGTATGCTTGTAGCTCGTAGTCCGGCCCGTCCGTGGTTGCCCCGGAGAACTTCCCGCTTCTGAGGCGCGAGATCTTCATGCAGGTCTGCGGGCAGCCGTAGTCGCCCCAGTACCTCTTGACCCAGTGGGCCTCGTAGTTCTGCACGCCCATGCTCCTGGAGTCGTGCCACTCCTCCTGCCAGTTCCTCACGGGCTCGCTGCTAGTCAGCGACGCCACCTCGTAGCCCCCGCTACTCGTGCCCCAGTGCTTCCAGAGCACGTTCCTGTTGAGGGCGCTCCAAGCCTCGCGTATGAGGAGCTTGACCCAGTCCGGGTGCTTCGCGCGCGGCATTGGGCCGAAGCCCTTCACCGCTATGGCTTTCAGCATCTTAGACCCCATGACAGCCCCGTAGCCCCCGTAGCCGGCGGCGTGCGACAGCTTCGCCATCACGGCGGCAGTCCTCACCCTGTTCTCCCCGGCGGGCCCTATGTAGATGAACGACGGCTCCTTGGTGAGCCCCTCGCGCGCCAGCAACCTCCGCTTGAGGTCTCCCCAGAGCTCCCGGGAGAGCCTCCTGTAGGTCTCCGTCCCCCCGAGCCCCCAGAGGTGCTCCGCGGACCTTATCTCGACGTTTTCCCCCTCCACGTAGAGGTAGACGGGGTCCTTGGACGCACCCTTCACGACGATCCCGTCGTAGCCGGCCGCCCTGAGCTCTACCGCGACCTCGCTGGAGACGACGGAGCCCACAACGCCGTTGGACTGGGGGGACTTACCCGAGATGCAGAGCTTAACGCCCGGGTAGTAGCCCGTGAGGGGCCCCGTTAGGACTAGCAACATGTTTTCGGGGCCCAGGGGGTCTACCTCCTCCCACCTGTCCCCCAGCTCCCTCCAGAGGAGGTAGGCCGCGAGCCCCCTACCGCCTATGAAGTTGAACGCTACGTCCTCCTCCAGCTCTACGACCCTGTGCTTCCCCCGCGAGAGGTCCACCTCGAGGAGCCTCCCCGCGTAGCCGTAGAGAGCCACGCCTACTCACCCCCGAAGAGCGTTTCAAACAACCTCTGCGCCACCTGGTCGGGCATAGTGGAGTACACCTTGAAGCCCACGCTCGTGTAGGGTACAACCCTGAGCGCGTCGAAGCCCGCCTCGTGGCATGCCTTCACGCACTCCGGCTCGCCGCCGCACAAGTCGCAGACGATAGCCTTCCTCGTCTCCGGGTGGAGCCTCATCACCTTCCCCGGGCAAGCCCTGACGCAGTCCCCGCAACCCGTGCACTTCTCCCCGTCGACGAGGACGGCGCCCGTCGACTCGTCGACCCTGAGCGCCGAGTACCTGCACGCCTTCACGCACGGGTAGTCCCTGCACTGGGCGCAGAGGTGAGGCACGTCGACCCCCGGGAAGAACTCGAAGACCCTTATCCTGCTGGCCTCCGGCCAAACAGTCCCCTCGTGCTTGAGGCTACACGCCACTTCGCAGAGGCGGCAACCCGAGCACCGCAGGTAGTCCCTGAGAATGAATATAGGTCCAGCCATTAAGGGCTGGGAGGCGCGGAAGTATATAAGCCTATTCCGGGGCATGTGTTCGCGTCGTGTCGCCGGCCTTCAACACGAGCCTGATGGACGCGTGCACTCCCTGCAGCTCGCTTTCGGATAGGCCGTTCCTCGGTATCTCCAGGAACGCGTACCCGCAATTCCTGCACACGAACAGCTTAGCGTGGGTACGCCTAGAAACGTAAACCTCGAAGTTCTGGCGTCCCGCAGACCCGCAGCTCGGACAGGTAAACCTCTCGAACTCGCGCTCGTAGCCGCAGATGCACCTGGCCTTGGCCCTCTGCTTCGCGAAGCCGACGCTGGGCTCCTCCTCTAGTAGGACTAGGGATGGCGCCTGCCCGCATACCGGGCACTTAAGGCCTCTAGGCTTTACCCAGCCGAACTCGAGCGCCGTTACCCTTTTCACGACGTAGTCTGAAAGCTCCTCGCCCACGCCGAGGGCCTCCGCCTCCCTAACTACTTCATCCCTGTTCGCCACGTTGCCCGCTAGGGGCTCCTCGAAGGATCTGAGAACGGGTTTGGGTAGCCTTCTAACCACTTCCTCGACTCCTTCGAACAGGCTGTAAACCTCTCTCAGCGCCTGCTTGCACTCCTCCGAGCCCCCGCACAGGGAGTCGAACAGCGCATCGATAAACTGGTTCACGCAGACTCACCGAAACGGGAAAAGAAAAAGTTTTTACTGCTCGGGGGCTACGCCGTAGCGCTTTACGTAAGCCTTCATGTGCTCTGCGACCCAGTCGAAGGGCGCTGTGCCATTGCCGAACATGGCGTCGAGGAGTGGCCTGTTGGACGGGTGGAAGGCGGCGAAGAGGTGGAACAGCACGAAGAGAACCGTTATGCCGAAGCCCAGGTCGTGCAGGAAGAGTAGTATCGCGGCTTGCTGGGCCGTTAAGCCTAGGGCGTAGCGGAGCATGAGCCCGACGCCGCTCACAGCTAGGAGCGCGAAGCCTACTCCGAGGAGTATCGCCAGATAGGACACGAAGACGTTGTGTCTCTCCATTTTCTCTAGTACCTCCTCGGGTATAGGCTTGCCGAGCAGGTAGTGTTTCGCGAGGGAGGAGGCCTCCTTGAGCTGGTCCCTCAGGGGCTTCTTTAGGGGGTCGAATACCCTAGCCTTCCCGGAGCAGAAGAGGTAGCACCCGTACACTACCAGCAATCCTCCCCACGCTACGCCGAATATCCTGTGCAATACTCGGAATATCTGCACTCCGGCGGTGACGGGGTCTACTCCGAGTAGCGGGGCGAAGGGAAGCCCGACTACGTAGGCAAGCCACGAGAAGTATTCAAGCGCCATTACCGTTAAGCCGGTCACCGATAGTATTGCTATGAAGTGCAGGTTGTGGGTGTGCGCTATCCTGTAGCTCTTGCTTATTATCTCGACCCTTCTACCCACGCCCATCACCTCTTCTCCTCCTGGGAGCTCGACTTCACCTCCTCGACCCTGCTCTTCCTCCAGGTAGCCACGCCTATAGCCGCCAGCGCCAGTGCGCCGAGAGCGCCGCCGTAGAGTATCAGCGGTTTAAGAAGCTCCCTGCCTTCCTGCGTAGCTACGGGCTTGCCTCTATCGGCGAAGTGCTCCTTTATCGCGTAGCTTCTCCTCTCGGAGCCCGCGTATATCCAGCGTACACCGCCGCCCACGTAGCTGTCGAGGTTTAGCCCGAAGACGGTCTTCCCGGTGGATTGTAGCTCTTTCGCTTTTTCGATGATGTCGCCCGCCTTCCCGAACGTGAAGACGCCCGTGGGGCACGCTTCTACGCATGCGGGAGCTCTGCCGTTCTGGATTCGGTCCACGCAGAACGTGCACTTGTAGTACTTCCCGTCGGAGCCCCGCCTGGGGACGCGGAAGGGGCACGCTGTCTCGCAGAAACCGCACCCTATGCACTCTTCCTTGCTTATAACAACGGCGCCCTCGGGGGTTACCTTTATCGCCCCAACGGGGCAAGCCCTGCTACACGGAGCCGTGGCGCAGTGCATGCACTGGAAGGGTAGAGGAACCACGTCTACCTGCTCAAATACGACTTCGCCGGCCGGTGTGAGCAGAGCCTTCTTCGACTTACCCTCGTAGTAGAAGACTACCTTCCAGTCGTTAGCCGTGAGGTCCGGGGGATTCGTAAACGTGGGGCTGAACGTGGTTTTCTCGGCTTGCCTCGAGTTCCAGTCCTTGCACGCAACCTGGCAGGCACGGCACCCTATGCACTTATCGAGGTCTACCAGTACAGCGTAGCCCTCGCTTAAACTGGGAAACTTCTGCAAGACCATTCTACACCACCTCCGCCTTCCTAATTTTACCGATCCAAGCCTTAGTCTCCTGGATCGTCGTAACCACGTCACCTACGTCGGGCGAGATGAAGTTCCCCTGGGGGCCGGTCACGTACCCGAGGAAGCTGAACGCCCACACAACGTTTACATGCGGTAGCTGCCTGCCGTTCACTGTTAGGTAGGCCTCGCCCTCCGTCACGTATGCCCTCATCTTTATCGACCCTCTAGCAGTGATTATCTCCACGTAGTCCCCCGAGTTCACGCCCAGCTTCCTCGCAAGCTCCCTCGGAACGTAGACGAAGGGCTCCGGATCCAGCTCTGCCAGCAACGGAGTCCTCCTAGTCATTGACCCGCTGTGCCAGTGCTCCGTGAGCCTGTTCGTGGTTATAACCACGAGCTCTCCCGGGATGCTCGATAGGTCCTGCGGTGTAAGCGCAACCCCGACGGGCTTGCCCCTCACGATGTCGGGTTGCTCGTTGAGTACCTGGAGGTTGTAGCTGTTCAGCCAGGCGAGGGTCGGGTACCGTATCGCCATCTCCAGGTCGGGGCTTTCGACGGGCTCCGTGTGTATAGGCCACGTGAAGGAGTAGCCCGGGTACCACCCTTTCAGCTCCTGGATCGTCTTGTTCACGGCGTCCCTCATGTTACCCGTCTGCTCGTAGTACTTCTTCAGGGTAGCCCTCATCTGCTCGTAGGTGGGCTTGAACTGCCTCCAACCGCCGCCCGGGAAGAAGGCCCTCTTCACGGTAGCCTTCACGGCTATCGCCGTGTCCTGATCCCAGTACAGGGTATCGTTGGCCCAGAGGTACTTCATGCCGGTGCTCGCGACGTACTCCTCGAACGTGAGCAGCTTTACCTCGCCGCCGTCCTCGACAGCGAAGAGCCCCAGAGGCCTCAGCTCGTTGTGCCTTATGAGGTGCATGACGTCGATCCCCCCGTAGAGGTCGGCAACCCCGCTTAGCCTGCGTTTAAACGCTCTGGGAAGCCAGAAGTTGTGCCCAGGTATGAAGGCGGGCCTGTACTCGCCCGTGTACTCGTCTATCCATTCCCCGGTCTCCCCGGTGGCCTGCCACTGACGCCCAGCCGCGTACACGGTGTCCGTCGTGCCGAGAGTGTCGGCGAGGCCTGTGTAGCTGTAGAGTATCCTGACGTTCATGGGCCAGGACCAGCCCCAGTTCTTGTAGACCTTGAACGTAGACGAGAAGAGCCCGTCGATCTCGCCCGGCTGCCTCAGCCTCTTGTCCCTCCGCATCGAGGTGAACTCGTCCCTAACCGGGTCGTACATCCCCTGGTAGATGAGAACCGCGAAGTTTATCTCCTTGTTTATTATCCTGGGGTTGACCTCTGCCTCGATGCTCCTTATCGGCGACGCGGCGCCCTTGCCTCCAGAGTAGTCCCAGCTCGCGTCGGGCCTGAGCGGGCGCTCGTAGAGGAGGACGACCCTGCCGCCCTTTCTCACCTTCACCTTCTCGCTCTTCAACCCGAAGACCTCGCTCGGTAGCTTCACGGCGCCGTAGTTCCTCAGGTACTGGAATAGCTTGGTGATTATCCAGTAATCGGGCCTAGACTCGCCCCTGGGGTTCAGAGCGGCGTAGGTCCACTGTATAACCCTGTTTCCGTTCGTCTTCGTGCCCTCCACCTCAGCGAAGGAGGACGCCGGTAGGAGCACGTCGGCGAACCACGCGGTCTCAGTCTCGAATATGTCCGACACTACGAGGAGGTCGAGCTTCGAGAGAGCCGCCCATATCACCTTTGCGTTCGGGTTGGTCACCGCGGGGTTCTCCCCGAATATGAAAGCCGCCCTTATCTCGCCGTTGAGGACTCTCCTCGGGAAGGTTATCTCCGTGGACCCCGTCCCGAACGGGAAGTCGCATACGACGGTCCCGTTGACGGGGTCGTCCTCCGGAACCGTTCCGCAGAAGAAGCCCCAGAGAAGCTCGAACCTCCTCCAGCCGTAGAACGTGTACACCTGGAGTATCTTCGTGAGGTCAGCGCTACCCTTGTCGGGCGTCGTGGTTGTAAAGGTCTTCCTCGCCCACTCGGGGACGACCCAGTTCCAGGCGTCCGGCATCCCCTGGAGCTTCCAATCCTGGTAGAGGCGCACGTAGAACGTAGAGGAGGGGGACGCGTGGTACCCTGGGAGGGCGCCCAGCCCTCCTCCCTGGACGTCGGTGACTCCCTGCACGTTGCTATGCCCCCTGAACGGGTGGGCGCCGCCGCCCGGGAACCCTACGTTGCCCAAGAGGAGCTGCATTATCGCAGCGGCCCTGATTATGTTTATGGTGGCGTTCGTGTGTTGCGTCATCCCCATAGCCCACTGGACGACGCCGTGCTTCTTGTGGTTAGTCGCCACACCGCTGTTTTCGACGTAGATCCGGGCAACAGTTCTAAGCATGTCGACCGGGACTCCGGTAATCCTGGAGACGGTCTCCGCGTCGTACTCCTTGATAAGCTCCTTGAAGTCTGCCAGGTCGTCGTCCGTTACGTTCCACCTCGACCTTAAAGCCTTGAACGCGTCGAGGGAGTCTATCGGGGGATCCCTCTCGAAGAAGGCGTAGTGGAGGATGTAGAGGAAGATCGCCGTGTCGGTACCGCTCCTGAAGGGAACCCACAGGTCGGACGCCATGGCGGTTCTGCTGTACCGCGGGTCGAACGTGATGAATATCGTCCCCCTCTCCTTCTTCCCCTTGAGGAAGTACTGGAACGACAGCGGGTGGGCCTCGGCGGGGCTCGAGAAGAATAGGACCACGTCGGCGAGTGCCACGTCCTCTATAGTCGCGGTCTCCGCGCCCCACCCGTAGGTCAGCGCCAGCGACGACACCGTCGAACTGTGGCACTTCCTGTACTGAGAGTCTACGTTCGTAGTCCCCAGGAATTCGGCGAGCTTAGTTGTAAGGTAGCCCGCCTCGTTCACCATTATGGACGAGCCTATGAGCTGTATGGGAACCTTCGAGCCGACGTAGTAGTAACCGTCAGGCTGCTTGGGCGCGCCGCTAGAGCTACGCCACTCGTTGAGTATCTTCGCCACCCTGCTCGCTATGAACCTGAAGGCCTCGTCCCAGCTTACAGGCTTCCACTGTGGCGGGTACTTCTTGACAAGGGCTACTAGCTCGTCCCAGCTCTTAGCGCTGAGAATCTCCTCGGGAGGCGGCTTCGGACCCGTCCTTATCATCGGTTGCGTAACTCTCATCTCGTTTTCGACTAGCTCGAACGCCGCCTTACCCTTCGGGCACAGCGCGCCGAAGTTTATGTAGGAGTCGGGAGACCCCTCGGTCCACAGGATTTGGTCGCCGAACGTGTAGAAATCAATGGAACACCCCATCGAGCAGTACGGGCATATAACTGGCGTTATCCTCGCCTTCGCGAGATCCCCCTTGCCGCCTATCTCCCCGAAGCCCCACTGCGTCTTCCAGGGTTTAAGGGGTATTGGTTGCGCTTCGACCGGTAGAGCTAGCGCGGACGCCGCTATGGCTGCCAGCTTCAAAAAGCTACGCCTATCGATCTCTCCGGGCATCTAGAACACCCTTTTAACCTCGCCTTTCTCGCGCTTCCCGTAGAGTTTCTTCGCGGCGAAGCACGTGAAGTCCTCTTCCTCGAGGTAGAGGGCCGCTAGCCCGTGTATAGCTTCCGGCATGAGCTGACTGTCAGCCTCGAGCTTCCTTTTAATGGATGCGTGTTGCTGGTAAAGCGGGTGATGTTTTTCCAGCATCGAAACCAAGGATTTCTGCACAAGCTTAAATACCATTATTAAACAATAATAACTTGTACTTAGTAAGACGTATCCTTTCCACGATATTCTCGGGCGAAAATACCGGGTGTACCGGCACGCCTAGAGAGTACTCTGGTTGCCTCTCCGTTACAGTGTGAGAGCAGGAGTCTTTAACCGCGGCGGGGGTGGCGAACGTGCACGTGTCGTCGGTTGAAGGCTCAAAAAGAAATAAATACCCGGCTTTCACAACTAAAAGTTGATAAACATGGTGAACGGCGCCGAAGTTCCTCCGCTGAACCCCGTTCTCCAGTTTTCCCAGACTACCCGCACAAGGCCAACGGGGGTAACCATACTTGCCGTCCTCAACATGCTTGGAGGAGCCTTGCTCGTCCTTCTAGGGCTGATCTTCGTAGCGGTAGGCCCCCTGCTCGAGCGCTCAACGCCTGCAACCATGCCTGGGCTGTTCTCGCTAATCCTGGGAGGCCTCGGTGCCCTCCTCATAGTCATGGGCGCAGTTTCCCTAATCGTGGGGTGGGGGCTGTGGACCGGCAAGGGGTGGGCCTGGTGGGTCACAGTAATCTTCGAAGTGCTGGGACTGCTAAGCGGTCTCCTTTCGGCGGCCGCGGGAGACCCGTTCTCAGTAGTAGGGCTCCTAGTCTCGGCCATCGTGCTCTGGTACATGTTCAAGCCGCACGTGAAGGACTTCTTCGGGGTCAAGGTGGGCTTCTCGACTTGAGCCTTTTTTAGGCGATAACTATCTATTTCTCCGTTACGCGTTAAGCGAGGGTGTAGGGTTGAGCGCTTCGCTCAGCGAGCCGCCGGAGCCCCTGGAAATCAAGGAGAAGATCAGGGCGCTGAGGTCGGCGCTGGGGGCAGGCTTGGAGGCAGACCGGTTGGCGGTGTGGACTGGCAACATGCTGGCGAGGTACCTGTGGGGTGCTTGGGGGGCGGAGCTCAAGAGGGCTGGATTTACGTGGCAGAGCTTCATGTCCCTCCTGAAGTTACACACGGACGACGTGGTCGCGTGGGCGCTTAGGGATAACCTCTCGTGGGGCGAGCTTGTCCGCAGGGTCATCTCCAGCGTGGAGGGTAGGAGGAGGTCTGACCTCTCCAGGTTCCTCGGCTAGCCGCGCCTCGCGAAGCTCGCTATCAGCTCCTCGTAGCGGTCCGGCGTGTAGACGCCTGCGAGCCTCCCCGCGTGTAGCTTCGCCGCTCTGTGGCAGTTCCATATCAGCTCCAGGTTGTGCGTCACCATGACTATCGTGACTCCGAGCTCCCTGTTCAGCCTCCTAAACGTCTCCATGACCACCTCGCTGCTAGACGCGTCGAGGTTCCCGGTTGGCTCGTCCGCGAGTAGTACCCTTGGCTTCCCGACTATCGCCCGGGCTATCGCAACGCGTTGCTGTTCCCCGCCGCTGAGCTGGGTCGGGTACTTGTGGGCGAGGTGCTCTACGCCTACGAGCCTCAGCGCTTCGAGGGCCATCCTCCTCCTCTCCTCCCTCGGCACCCCGCGCTTGACTAGGGGTAGCTCCACGTTCTCGAGGACCCTCAGCCTCGGCACCAGGTAGAAGAGCTGGAAGACGAAGCCGACGGTGCGGTTCCTGTAGGCGCTGAGCTCCGCGTCCCTCCTAAGCGAGGATATCTCGACCCCGTCGACCACGATCCTCCCGCGCGTCGCCCTGTCGAGGCCGCCCACGAGGTGGAGGAGCGTCGTCTTACCGCTCCCGCTCGGACCCACGACGGCGAAGAACTCGCCTCTCCCAACCTCCAGCGTGACGCCCCGGAGCGCTACCGTCTCGTTCGGGGGCTTGCCGTACACCTTCCACACGTCCTCCAAGACTATCGCGCTACTCATACCTGAGCGCCTCCACGGGGTTGAGGGATGCCCCGCGCCTCGCGGGTATGAACGCTGCCAGCACGTTGGCGGCTAGGGGTAGCAGGACTGCGAGCCCGGCGGTGTGGGGGGTTAGGGCGACGCCTATCTGTATGCCGAAAGCCGATATCTTCACGACGCTCGACGAGGCCAAGGCGGCCAGGAGGCCCGCCGCCGCCCCCACCAGCGACACGATCACGGTTTCGAGGAGGAAGACCGCCAGTATGTCCCCGCTCGTGTAGCCGAGCGCCTTGAGTATCCCTATCTCCTTCGTGCGCTGGGTGACGCTGATTGTCGTGCTGTCGAAGATCCAGAGAGCCGTCACGCCCATCCCGACGGCTGATATAAGCGCTATGAAGAGCTGGAGAGCGCCGACGAGGGAGGTGAACTGCTTGACCATCGCGGCCGCCGATATTATCCTGGAGCCCGGCGGCGCGAGGGCCCTGATGTTCTCGGTTATCGAGTCCAGCGCGTCGAGGTTCTCGACGAGCACTATCGCCACCGGGTAGTTCCTAGTCCTCCCAAGGTACGTGAAGAAAGCGTCGGGGTCCATGTAGATCGTCGCCACCTGGAAGTCGTGCCCCATCGACATGCTGGAGCTCGTCTGCTCGAGTAGACCAACTACGAAGACCTGCACGTTCCTGCCGCCCACCCTCACGTTGAGGACGGACCCGACGTCGAGGAGCTTCCTCCCCGTCTCCTGGTCCCTCCACAGGCTGTACGACACGAGTACGCCGAGCCCCCTCGGCTCCGTCTCCCCCTCCGCCACAGCCTTCCTCATGTCCGAGACTCCGAGGTACCTCGGCAGGAAGGAGGGGTCGACAGCCACTATGTTCACGGGCTTCTCCCCGGACTCCGTGTAGACGACGCCGCTCGCCATGAGCACGCCCTGCGCGTCCTTGACTCCCGGGATGCTCTTGAAGTAGGCTATGTCCGCATCCGTCAGCCCGGCGTACCCGCCTATCACGAAGACACTGTCCGCGGCTATCGTCGACTGGAGTTGCTCGACGAAGGCCTTCTGGAAGCTCTCGCCGACGCCGAGCGCGAGGCTCAAGGCGAGCACCGCTATCATGACGCCGAGCGCCGCCCCGGCCGCCCTGCCCTTCTTCTCCTTAAGGCTGGTGAAGGCCAGGTAGAGGTAGTCGGAGAGGTTCATCTAGGCCTACCCCCTCCTCTTCCTCGCGGCGTACGCGGCGGCCAGCAGCAGGGCTACCGCAACGGCGGCGAGGTAGACGTACGGGTTCGCGGACCCGCCCTGCGCCTGGCGCGAGGGCTGCTGCCTCGCCACGTTGACGTAGACCGTCCTCTCGGCGCTCCTCGAATACCCGTACGCGTCCCTGTACGTCACGACGAACCTGACCTCCTGCATCCCCTCCTCGACTGCCCTGAAGCTGAACGGGACCGTCGTGAGGACCTGGGGGTTGAGCTGGCCCAGGTACGCGTAGGTCGAGCGCAGGGGGGAGAGGCCCCTGGACGCGTAGGCAGAGACGTTGACCGCGTAGACGGGGAACGTGCCGTCATCCACCAGGCTCACCGCGAATATGACGTTGGACCCGACCTCGGGGCTCTGCGGCACGACGTCCACCGAGGTTATGGACACGGAGGACCTCTGGGCGACGTAGAACGTGAACGACCCTCCGCTAGTCGCCAGCCCGCCTCCCTCCACGCTGTAGAGAGCCTGGTAGGCGACGGACTCGCTGCTAGAAGCCGTCGCCGGTACGAGCACGGTTACAGGGACGCTCCTCGACTCGCCCGGCCCCAGGTCGCCGACTACTAGGAAGCTCGGGGAGACGCTCAGGGGGCTCTTCTGGACCCCCAGCACGAGGCTAAGCCCCTTAACGGCGACCCCGCCGGCGTTGACCACCCTGAGCGAGACGTTGGACGCCTGCCCGGCTACGAGAACCGGCGGGTCCGGCACGACGACTATGCTCTGCCCCGCCGCCGCGTAGAGGTATACCTGTTGCGCCACGCTCTTCTTGGACCCGGAGCAGTCGAGGTAGCTCACGGTGACGGAGAACGAGGGGAAGGGGGACTGCGGGACCACGCTGAGCGGCACTACCCTCCTCTCCCCGGGCTTCAGGTCTCCCAGCTCGAAAACGGTAGGCACGGAGGCGTTGAGCAGGACTGAGCCTTGAGGCGCGACGTACACCTCTACCTGCCTGAGCGCGGTCCGCCCGGAGTTCTCCACGACTAGGAGCACGGGGTTAACGGTTGAAGAGTACACCATCTGCGGCCTCACGCCCACCGAGACCCTCTCGCCCCAGCACGCCGTAAAGCTGTACTCGAGGCTCGTCGACCCGCCCAGCCCCGTGTAAGTCTTCTGGGCGTCGTCCCACGAGTCGCCCCAGGACACCGAGACCCTCAGGGTGCACTCCGACCCGAGGCTCGACGTGTTAAGCGTGAACCTCGCCGTCTTGACGGTCCCGGGGCGCCAGGAGCCGACGTCCACGCTACCCGCGGAGACCTCCGCGCCGCCGCAGCGAGCCGTTAGCCCAAGGCTTGCCCCGAGCAACGTGTACGCCCCGTAGTAGCTCACCGAGACCTGCACCACCCCTGAGGGGACGCCGCTGTCCAGAACGCTTACATCCTCCAGTACGAACGCGTAGGCCCTGGCGCTCCCCGAGGGGCTGACGGTCACCGGGCCCGCGCCCACGAGTGTTGCCGCTACGGTTACCGCTATCAAGAGCAAGACCGGTCCAGTCTTCATACGTTCCGCCTTTATTGGAGGCATATCGGTAACCGATATTTATGTAGGTTTCGCCCTGCTAGAGGCGAGCCTTCGAAGGTCCTCCGCTATTCTCTCGATTCGGGATACCTGCTCGTCGGAGAGCCCGTCCCTAGACGCGACCTCCCTCAAGTACTCGACGTAGCCCTCCAGGATGCAGAGAGCATCGTCGATGCCTGCAGGCTGGGATGCCAGCCCGAGCTTTTCGAGCTCCATTCTGCCCTTCTCGGTCAGGTAGTACACCTTGCGCCAACCCTCCTCCTCGCGGCGGACTAGCCCTTCCTCCTCTAGGGCTCTAAGCGTCGGGTATACCGCGCCAGGGGAGGGTCTCCAGAAGCCGAGCGTTATCTCCTCTATCTCCTCTATTATCTCCACACCGCTCATCGGCCTCTTCCTCAGCAGTGAAAGTACCATTATGCGCAGAGGGTTCCTGGCGAAGCTAGCCATGAACACGTGCATACCCAGAGAGTAAGCAGGCTCGGAATAAAAACGCTTGCCCCTCTAAGTCGTGTAACCTTCCTTCGGAAGTAGTATAAGATAAAACTTATATATTGGCTGCATGTAAATATTGCGGGTTGCTATGAGCGGAGGAGCGGTCGTCGCCAAAAACCTGGTGAAGGTTTTCCGTACGCGCGAGGGGGGAGCGCTCTTTAGGGGTAAGAGGAGGGAAGTCGTCGCGCTCCAGGGAGTAAGCTTCGAGATACGTCCCGGCGAGATATTCGGGCTCCTGGGGCCTAACGGCGCGGGGAAGACCACGACTATAAAGATTCTCAGCACGTTGTTGCTTCCCGACTCCGGCGAGGCATGGGTGAACGGGTACAGCGTGCTCGAAGAGCCGCGCAAGGTCCGCGAGAGCATAGGGGTGAGCCTGTACAGCGACAGGGGCTTTTACTGGAAGCTTACAGGGAGGGAAAACCTCGAGTACTTCGCACGCCTGTACCACTTGGAGAGGGGCTACGCCAGGAGGAGGATAGAGGAGCTTCTAAAGCTACTGGATCTAGAAAAGGACGCAGATAGGCTTGTCGAGGAGTACAGCACCGGCATGAAGTCCAAGCTGAACATAGCTAGGGCTCTGCTCCACGACCCCCCGGTCCTCTTCCTCGACGAGCCGACGATAGGGCTGGACCCTAACTCGGCGAGGAAAGTCCGGGAAGTTGTGCTGGAGCTCAAAAAGAGTGGGAAAACAATACTGCTCACAACGCACAACATGTTCGAGGCGGATATGCTAGCTGACCGCGTCGCTATAATAAACAAGGGCAGGATAATAGCGGTGGGGTCTCCGAGAGAGCTTAAATCGAGAATCTCGGGGAAACAAGTCGTAGAGGTGGAGGTCGCGGGAAGACCCGAGGAGGTCCGAGAGAAGGTGAAAAGCGTTCAAGGCGTGCTCGCCACGTCTCTCTCCGCTGGAAGCGGTAACCCCTACGCCGGGACGCTGAGGGTAGTGTACGAGGGGGACGGCGTTCTGCGAGAAGTGCTCTCCGCGGTGCTAGACAGCGGAGCCAAGCTGTTGAGCGTGAGAACAGTCGAGCCCACGCTGGAGGACGTGTTCGCGTTTTACACGGGTGGGGGGCTTGAAGAAAACTAGGCACGCTTTTTTCGCCGTTGCCTCCGGGGTGCTAGTCAAGGAGGCCAAGATAATGACGAGGTATGTCGGCTCGCTTCTGATGGTGGTCTTCATGCCGTTCGCGCTCGGAGGGCTGTACATAGGCGTTGGGCTCGCGCTGGCAGGCCCGGGGGCTCTGGGCAACTTTCAGGGCAACACGGGTGTGTCTAACCCCGTGCTCTACTTCACCTTGGGAGGTGTCCTCATGGTGTCGAGTATGATAATGATCGAGAATACGTCGAGTATAATCAGGGAGGAACAGCTGATGGGCACGTTCGAGCTTCACTACCTCACGCCGAACAGCACGGTAGCTCTCTGGATGCTCCACGCACTAGCATCCAGTCTCCTCTCGGTGCTGATATTCGCGCTCGACGTATCCATTGTGGCTCTGAGCGGCTTCCGCGGGGTAAGCGCGGCGGACTGGCTTCTAGCTTTCCTGGTGGTGCTCGTAGGTCTGCTCCCCCTGGCGGGGCTGGGGCTCGTAGTCGCGGCGCTGACAGTACGCTTCAAGGAAGTCTACGCGGTGTCGCAGACGATCAACGCATTCGTAGCGATGCTCTCCGGCTTCTACTACCCGCTCGAAGTCTTCCCGAGGGTGGTGCGGGTAGCCGCGGCGCTCCTGCCGACTTCGCACGCCTCCGAGATACTCAGGGAGCTCTTCGGCGGGACGGGGCAGGAGGTACCCATACACTTCAGAATCGCGGCTATGTTCCTACTGGCAGTCCTCTACCTGTACGCCGGGAGAACCGTGTACAACAGGTGGGAAGAGGGGGCGAGGCGGAATGGAGAGCTCTCGAAGTACTAGAGTAGAGGGGCTACGGGGTCTTCTCCTGGAGTTCGAGGCGGCGGCGCTCGCGGGGCTTAAGAACTACTTCAGGTACGCGGCGTGGCTCGTCTCGGACATAGTTACTACGCCGGCGTGGCTCATCCTCCTCATAGTGCCCATCCTGCTGTTCCTCCCGAAGGAGCGCTGGAGCGACCAAGTAGTGCTGAACACTCTCTTCTGGGGCATGATACTGTGGGACGTGGTGGGGGCGGGGCTCTGGAGCTTCGGGATGACGATCAGGCGGGAGCAACAGACGGGAACACTGGAATTCCTATTGATCACCAACGCCAATAGAGCCGTGCTCTTCTCGAGGAGCCTCTACTCGAGGCTCATCTCTCTACCCCTATCGATACTCTACACGTACGCGATCTTCACTGCGATCTTCGGCGTAAACGTGCTACTACTGGAGCCTCTACACGCTGTCGCCGCGCTTTTCGTAGGCCTCGTGGCATCGATGGGCTTTGGCTTGCTCTACGGAGCGGCAGTCTTCAGGTTCAAGAACGTTGGCCCTCTAACCAGCATACTGCAGTTCGTCTTCCTGGGGCTCTGCGGCGTCTTCTTCCCCGTCACCGCGCTGCCGGAACCCCTGAGGATACCTGCCTACCTGTTGCCCTTCACGTATACCGGCGACTTGCTGAGGCACCACGCGGCGGGGACGGAGACCCTGCTACCCGTAGGGCTGGAGTGGATAGTCTTTCTAGCGGAAACCGCGGCTTACCTAGTAGCCGGTTTCGCGTCCTTGGCTCTCGTGGAGAAGAACTTGAAGAGAAAGGGGCTACTCGGAGCCTACTAGTCTGGTACCGAGAGGAAGCTTGACGCGGTAGAAATAAATCCCTGAGACAGGGACTAGAATCGCGAAATGAAGTTTGGCGTTGAGCATATCCCGGAGCCTTACAGGGCGTTGGTTGTCGGGCTACTAGAGTCCCTGCTAAGGCTCTACGGGGGCTCCCTGGTTTCCCTGGTCGTCTACGGTAGCGTGGCTAGGGGGAGCCCGAGGAGGGACAGCGACCTGGACTTGCTCGTAGTCTTCGAGGATTTGCCGAAGTCGAGGGTGGAGAGGGTTAGGCTGTTCGAGAGGGCTGAGGACGAGGTACAGCCGTTGCTCGACGAGCTGATGGAGAAGGGGTACTACGTGTCCTTGTCCCCGGTCATCAAGACTAGGGAGGAGGCTGGGAGGTTCTCGCCGCTATACCTGGACATGGTCGAGGACGCGGTGATAGTATACGACAAGGGCGGCTTCTTCGAGGGCGTGCTGAGGGCGCTGTCGGAGAGGCTGAGGAGGCTCGGAGCTAGGAGGGTGTGGGTGAGCGGTAGGGCGTGGTACTGGGTGTTGAAGGGCGAGTACAGGTTCGGCGAGGTGGTAGAGCTTGAATAACCTGGAGCTCGCTAGGTCCCACATAAACCAGGCCCTGGAAATCGTGAGGCAAGCGACCGAGGCTCTGGAAGGCGGCAACTACCCCTACGTTGTTAGGCAGTGCCAGGAGACCGTAGAGCTACTACTCAAGGCGGCGCTTAGAATCGTGGGCATCGAGCCGCCTAAATGGCACGACGTCGGCCCCGTGCTTAGAAGGGAGAGGGCAAGGTTCCCGGCGTGGTTCCAGGAGAGGGTAGACGAGCTCGCGTCGATCTCGAGGAGCCTTAGGAAGGAGAGGGAAGCGGCCATGTACGGGGACGAGGAGAGCGGCTTACCCCCGGAGGAGCTGTATACGAGGATGGACGCCGAGAAAGCCCTCAGAGACGCAAAGATAACCTTGGAGCTCGTCAGGCAGCTTTACGAAGAAGCTGCGAGGCTTTCGCGGGGCGCGGGCGGGGAGGCTTAGCGCGCTCGCCGACTCGGGGGCTAACCTCCGCAGGCGCACCCCGAGGATTCGCCGGTGCCGCTCCGGATGAGGTTCTTTTCGTACAGCTTCTCCCAGCACTCCCTGCAGACCCAGACTCCTCCCAGCTCCTTGTGGTCCGCGTATAGTAGCGAGTCGACTTCCCTACCGCATATGGAGCACTTCATATGCCTCGATATATCAAAAGGTTCCAGTAAAGATAAACTTTATTGCGTGGATAGAAGGTCGGGGTACCTCAGCACCGAGTCCGCCGCGATTATCGCGACCCTGAGGCCCCTGGAGGCGAGCCTCCTCGCCACGTGGAAGCTCGCGCCCGTGGAGGGCCCCGCGAGGACTCCCGCGCGCAGGAGGTCCTTCAGCGAGGAGAGGGCGTCCGCGAGGGAGACTTCCTCCACGGAGTCCACCACGCGCCCATGCCTCTCGTAGAGCTCCGGGACGAACGTCGACGCTAACCCCTCTATGTTGTCTCCGAGCCTGCCGCCGGCGATGGGGGAGCCCTTGGGCACGACGCCGACCACCCGGGCTTCGGGGACCCTCTCCTTCAGGTACTTCCCGATGCCTATCACCGTTCCCCCGGTGCCTATCCCCATTACGAACGCGTCTACGCCGCCTGTCTGGCTCAACAGCTCCGGCCCCGTCGTCTCGTAGTGGGCCCGCCAGTTCGCCTCGTTCCCGTACTGGTTGAGGAAGGGCAGGCCGTTCTCCTCCGCGAACCTCTTCGCAGCATTCACGTAGTGGTCCGGGTCGCCCCAGGGCTTCCTCGGAACCAGGTGGACCTCCGCCCCCATGCCTAGCAGTAGCCCGAGCTTCCCCTTGGAGATTGTGTCCTCCGCGAATATGATGGGCTTGAAGCCCGCCAGTACCCCGGCCCACGCGAGGCTTACAGCCGTGTTGCCGCTCGAAGCCTCGACGAAGCTTCCCCCGGGCCTCAGAACCCCCTCCTCCACGGCGCTCCTCAGCATGTAGACGGCTATGCGGTCCTTGTGGCTACCCGTAGGGTTCGTGTACTCGAGCTTCACGTAGACCTTGCCGGGCGGCACGTCCAGCTCTAGCACCGGAGTCTTCCCGACGAGCTCCCCGATCCTGCGCAGGTCCACGGCGGCCACCTAGAGGAACTTGTCTATGGTGGAGGTCTTCCTCTCCTCCTCTTCCTCCTCCGGCTCTCCGAGCACGTACTCCGCTAGGTCTGCTTTCGGCTGGGGCGTGCTCCACGCCGCCCTCCAGTCTATGTCCTTGCCTCCCAGGTTGACGCCGTACCTCTCGGGGAAGCTGTCTATCCTGACTATGCCGGGCAGGGGGGCGGCGGAGCCCGAGATGAGAGCCTCGCCGGTCACGAGCCCCGAGAGCCCTTCAACCATCTCGCGCATCACGTCCTCCATGCTCCCGAGTATGTACTCCTGGTCCCTCGGGTTCGCCGTTCTAAGCGCTATCAGCGTCCCGCACTGGGCTAGGAGCGTCTGCGAGAGCTCCCTGGGCCTCTGGCTCACGACCCCGAGCCCTATGCCGAACTTCCTACCCTCCTTCGCTATCTTCTCCAGTATCTCGCGTGCGGGGCTCCACCTCCCCTGCGGGGCGTAGTTGTGGGCCTCCTCGACTACCAGGAGCGTTGGCTGGGGCTTGCCTGCGAGGACGCTGGCCGTTATTATCCTCCAGAGCGACTTGAGTATGGTCGCGGCGGTCGATACCTGGGCGTCGCTAGCGAGCCCTCCCAGCGCTATCAGCGTGACGCCAGGCTCCAGCAGGGCCCCGTAGACCCTCATGTACGCCTCGACGCTCCTCCGGGGCTCCTCGCCGCCTAACCCCTCGTAGAGCCTGTCGCTGTTCCTCGGCCTAGTCACGTAGCGTAGCTCGCTGTTCTCGAGGAGCATCTCGAGCTTCAAGACGAGGTCGTCGAGGGAGCGGTCGTACCTCTGCCTCGACGACTTCTGCAACCCCTCCAGGTAGCCGAGGAGCTCCTCCGCCCTGAAGTATATGGGGTCGTCGGCCCCCGCGTACTTGTACCTAGCCCTCCGGACCTCCTGGAGGGCGCCGCGCAGGTACATGACCTGCTTCGTCGCCCTCGTGGGGTCCAATCGGAGTAGCCCCGCGATCTCCTCGAGCCCGAGGGTCCATATCGGGACCTCGAGCGGGGACGGCTTCACGCCGTACCTAGCCTCCACGAGCCTCGCTATCCTGCCGGCGGGGCTCAGGACCCTCACCCTATCGAACTTCTCGGCCAGCGGGACGTACTCGTTGTGCGTATCCACAACTACGACCCTGGAGTAGGGGAACTTCTCGAGTATCTCGCCGAGTATCACCGCGACTGCGTTGGACTTCCCGGCGCCCGTCATCGCTAGGACGGCGAAGTGGCGCGAGCAGAGCATGTCGAGCGAGAGGGTGTACCTGACCTCGGGGTTCTGCGAGAGCCTGCCTATCGCTATGTCCCCGGAGCCGACGAACCTCGCCAGCTCCTCCCCGTCCGCTAGGTAGACCTTCTGCCCGGGCCTCGGTAGCTCCGGGACACCCCTCACGAAGCCCTTGCCGTCGTAGTAGCCGACGAGCATCGCTACGAGCTCGTTCCGGGACGGCCTTATCTCCGGGTAGCCCTCGAGCTCCTCCACTATCCTGCTCTTCCTGTACAGCTCGTCGAGAAGGTTGAAGCTGACGACCATCGCGTAGGACCAGCCGCCGGAGGCCTCCACCTTCACGTACGCGCCCGGCCTCGCCAGGTAGCCCAGCTTGTCCTCGTGGACCGCGAACCTCAGGAGGCTCTGCCCGTACACCGTAACTACCCTTCCAACCTCCACCCCAGGCTCACCTCAGCCCTGCCTGCACCCTCCCGGAGGGCGCGAGCATAGCCTTGAGTACAGGGCTCTCCGCCCGCTTATAAAGCTCGTCTCCGACGAGCCTGGCTAGCTCCGGGTTCAGCACGGCCATGTTGTGCACGTAGCTGAGGGGCTTCGGGTACCCGCGGCTCTCGGCCAGCGAGCTGAGCGTCGCGAGGGCTTCCCTGGCCTCGTCCTCCCCCACGTAGCCGGGGAACGTCATCTGGAGCACCGGGCCGTGGAGCCTGAGCTTGAAGTAGGCGACCCTGTACCGCCTCCACTTGGCGAAGAGCTCCTCCACGAGCTTTCCCGGAGCGGCGCAGGGCTTCGGCCTCCCGAACTCCCTGCCTTCGAGCACCGTGTAGACACCCTCCAGGCGCCGCCACGCGTAGTCGAGGAGAGTCACGTCGTTGAGCCAGCCGCCGACCCCCTCCTTCTCGGCCAGCTGGTCTGTGTCGGCGTCCTTGGCTACCCAGAAGAGGGGGACCCCGGACTCCCGCCCCGCCGTCAGGAGGCTTCGCAGGGCTTCGAGGTACACGGCTACCTCGGCGAAGACGTACGAGTAGTCCAGGAGGACCCTCTTCTCGACGCCACCCACGCCCCCGCCGAGCCTCGTGTAAAGCCTCCACGCTAGGCCCGAGACTCCCTCGAAGAGCTTCGCCGCGCCTTTAACGCCCTCCGAGCCGAGCGCCTCCTCCACGAGCCCCGCCGCCTCCCCGGCGTAGCTCTCGGCCGCCTCCCTGTCGACGAGCCCCTGCGCCTCCTCGTAGACGTCCCTAGGGTAGCCGAAGACGACCATCATCTCCGAGACGTAGCTACCGTCGAGGAAGACCGCCTCGACGCCGGACCTCACCAGCCTGGCCGCCGAGAGGAGCTCGAGTATCGACATGTAGAGGTTCGCCCTCTGCTCCCCGAAACCCTTCGGCACGATGCGCGCCACGAGCGGGTGCCTCGAGCCGTGGGAGACGGGCCTAAGCCTACCGGAGTCGAGCACTATCGAAGCCACCGAGAACACGGCGACGTAAGCCCCCCTGCGCTCGTCGACCACGTTGCTCCCGTCGACGAAGCCCGCGCTCTTAAAGGGCGAGCCCTCGATCTTCTCAGCGAGCTCCTCGACCCTCCTCTCCACGGAGGCGAGAATCTCCTCCGAAACTCTCAGAGCCGCGCCCTCCATCGCTACCAGGCGTTAACGGTCTCCGAGGATAAAAAGCTATCACGCAGTCTAGGGTGAAAGTACAACGGAGTTGGCGCGCGGTAAAGAAATCTCGCTTCAGGGGGTCTTCACTTAGAGGGTCCCGCCTCGACTCCGAAGAATTCCTTCACGTGGGGCCTAAGCACGTAGTACAGAACTACCAAGGAGATGAATAGCCCAAAGAGCCATATCGGGTCATTTATGACCGTTAGGACGAGCATTATGAGGGCTGATAGCGACTGGTTTACTACGGCGAGCCACCAAGCCCACTTCATGCCGTACATGAATCCGACACCCGTAGCCATCAGGGCTACTCCATAGAGGAGCCAGGCAAGGAAGGTTTCGGCGGGGAGGTTTTCTGCCATCATGGCCTGGACCATTCCGAGGACGAATATCCCTGAGAACAGGTAGAGGTACGCAAGGATCGTTACTCCTAGGGGTCTTTTACGGCCCTGCTGGGGTTGCTGGGAGCCGCTAGCCCCAGCCTCCATGGCTTATCGGTTTTCTAACCCTTTGGCACATCATTTATAAAAGTTTCGGTTTCAAGACCGAAAAATCCTCCAGGCCCTTATAGGTGTGAGGGTGAAAGGAGTACGGATAGACAGCCGTAGCCCCGTGAAACAAGCGGCAAGGTTATCTAGGCGCGCCCCGCCTTTAACCGCGGTAGAAATGCCGAGACCATCACTCATAGGAGTGGAGGTAACGGTCCTCGTGGACGACTACGCGGGCTTCTCGAGGCTCCTCGCCGAGCACGGGTTCAGCGTATACCTCTCGCTAAGCTACGACGACGGGTCGAAGTACAGGGTTCTATTCGACACTGGCCGGAGCGGTAGGGTCCTCCTCGAGAACGCCTCCTCTCTCCGCTTAAGCCTCGAAGAAGTGGACGCGGTGGTCTTGTCGCACAGGCACTACGACCACGCGGGCGGGTTGCCTGCCCTGCTCGAGAAGGCAGGCTTCAAGCCCGTGGTAGCCCACCCGGACGTCGTGAAGCCTAGCTACGCGGACTCCGGGGGCTTCAAGAGGTTCTCCGTCGCCCTCCCGGCGAAGGCGTGGGAGGAGGTGGCCGGGGGCTCGGAGCTCGTACTGACGAGGGCACCCCTAGAGCTCGCGCCGGGGGCGTGGTTCCTCGGGGAGGTCGAGAGGATCTACGACAACTCGTACGCGGTTAAAGGGTTCTACACGCTGAGCGGCGGGGAGGTCGTGGAGGACAAGCTACTAGACGACACGGGGCTCGCGGTGAGAGTCGGGGATAAGGCTCTACTCGTGGCTGGCTGTAGCCACTCGGGGATCTCCAACCTGGTGCGCAAAGCGTTGCTAGTCACCGGTGCGCGCACGGTAACCGTTATCGGCGGGCTCCACCTGGCGGGCGCCACAGCGGAGGAAGTCGAGAGGGTAGTCTCGGAGCTATCCTCGCTGGGCGTAGAGGAGATACACGCCGGGCACTGCACGGGGCTACGCGGCGAGGCCGCGCTACTCAAGGCTTTCGGCGGGCGCGCCCACAGGATACACTCCGGCTACAGGCTCGCGCTCCCCGGGAAAGCCGAGCCGCGAGAGTAGGCGCTAGAGCCGAACCTCGACGACCCTGACCCCCAGCTTCCCCGCCACTCTCAGCTGCCTCTCGTCGAGAGTCAGCAACGGCTCGCCCTCCTCGACCGCCAGCGCCAAGTAGAGGGCGTCGTACACGGTAACCCCGTGCTCCACCGCTATCTCGAAGGCCGCGTCCAGGTAGTCGGCCTCCGGCCTAAGCTCTATGTTGACACCGATCATCGACTTAAGGACGCGTAGAAGCCTGCGCGCCTCCTCCACGCCCACGTAGCCCCTAACCCTGCACGCCTTCCAGACAGCGTTCGCCACTTCCTTCACGACCATGTCTACGGACACGGCGCCCACGAGGTACTCCGCCAGGCTCTTCCAGCCGGGCTCCTTCAAGACGAAGGCCGCTAGGGCCGAGGCGTCAACCACTGTCACGATCCTCCCTCACGGAGGCCGCCGCGAAGCCCCGCGGGACGCCGGCCGGGATGCTCTCCAGCTCGCTGACAACTCTCTCTATGTTCTCGCGGGCCTCTATCTCCCTTATCTTCTCCTCGACGAACCTCCTGAGCTCCTCGGGCCAGTCGACCCTGTCCCTGTACCTCAGCATCTTCTCCTTGACCTCCCTCCTCACCTTGAAGCTAACAGTCGCGCTCATACGCGGTATACCGCAAGGTATACCATTTAATAAACATTGCGGTAAACCAGGGGGGCCGAGTACCCCGGAAGGCTACACCTCTACCCGAGACGGAAGAACAGGTTCCTAGTGCAGGTTAAAGAAAAGAAAAAAGTTGAAACTTTTAGGGTAGGCTCAGCGCGTAGTCTACCGCCGCCAGCGCGTCTACGAGCCCGTAGCCCGTGAAGACGTCGAAGCCGGGCGAGTTTATGTCCTTAGCAGTCTTGGTGAGGACGTCGTAGACCTGGGACGGCGTCAGGGGCTGCTTCCCGGCTGCGAGCCTGAGGGCCTGTATGAGGGCAACCGTGGCGGAGACGTGCGGGGTCGCCATGCTGGTCCCGGAGAGAGTAGCGTAGCCGCCGTTCTTGTACGTGGAGTAGACGTTTACACCGGGCGCCGCTACGTCTACCTCGGGTCCGTCGCTACTCCAAGTGGGCACGTTGGCGTTGCTATCCACGGCTGCCACCGCTATGACCTCGCTGTACCTCGCCGGGTAGGCGACGTTGTCCGTCGTGGGGTCTCCGTCGCCCGAGTTCCCCGCGGCCGCTACGAGGACAGCGCCGTTGCTGTACGCCCACTTAACCGCATCGTATAGGACCTGGCTGTCGCTACTTCCGCCGAGAGACATGCTGAGTATCTTGGCGTCGTCGCTAGTACCCGCGACCCCGTCCGGCCCCTTCACGGCGATGATTATACCCTCCGCTATGTCGGAGTACGTCCCGGAGCCGGCGTCGTTGAGTACTTTAACCGCGTAGAGCGTTACGTTCGGCGCGACGCCCGCGTTTCCAACCCCGTTTATCGCGGAGGCTATGGTGCCGGCGACGTGGGTCCCGTGCCCGTTCCTGTCGGCGCAGTTACTCAGCTTCGTACCCGTGTACGTCTTAACCCCGACGGTGTTCGCGCACCACACAACTTTGCCTTTAAGCTCGGGGTGGGTGTAGTCTATCCCCGTGTCCAGAACCGCGACTACCACTCCCCTTCCGAGCGCCTTCCAGCCGTACACCGGGTAGTACTTGTCCCAGACCTTGCTGGCGTTAATCATCTTCACGTCCCAGAGGACGTCCGGGTAGCTCGAGAGCTCCAAGGCTACCGCGACCTTGTCCTCCTCGACGTACCTTACGCCCTTAATCCCCTTAGCCTTCTCGATAGCCTCGGGTGGCAGGTAGAAGACAGCGGCTTTTATCTCGCGTAGAACCTTTACCTTCTCGGCTCCCGGTAGCCCCTCGACCGCAGCCAGGGCACCCTCGTTCTCATATCCAACGACAACCCTTACCTTATTCGTTGCCGGCGCCGTGGTTACCTGTAGTACCGGTATTAGTAGCACTAAGACAAGTAGTACTAGTACTGCTTTCCGCATTGGAGGAGCTTTCCAATTCGAGTATAAAAGCTTTATATATGTATAAACGTAAAGTCGACTAAGCTCAAAGAGCCGGCCTAACCGTACATCTAGAAAGTGCATAACCTAAGTAATCTTTACTCGACACGCGTTTCCATGCTAGGAATGTTAAGTGGATACAGAGGTTTGCCGAGAGAGAGGGAGGGTACCTGCTTATCGGTGCACGCTAAGCGCGCCGCTAACCCGGTGCTTCTTCCGCGGTAGGGAAACGGGCTTCACCTTCTCCAGCAGGCAGGACCCAGACACGTTCACCACGCGCAAGGTAAAAGGGCCGTACTCTTTGAGGGAACCTCGTTCGAGGCGTATCTCCGGTAACTCGGAGCTCCAGGTTCACCGGTGCACGGAAAAAGACATTAATCTCTGCGACGCGCTACAGAGTTGTATGAGCGCGGTGACAAGGGAGGTTAACCTTCCCAGCGGTCTCTCGACGGTTATGCGCGCATGGCTCCCCGAGGGAGAGCCGAAGGCCGTGGTCGTCGGGATACACGGGTTCGCGGAGCACTCCGGCAGGTATGCACACGTCGGAGACTTCTTGTCGAGCCGCGGCTACGCGCTCTACATGTACGACTTGAGGGGGCACGGGCTCTCCAAGTGGGAGAGGGGCTACGTCGACTCCTTCGACCAGTTCGTCGAGGACAGCGTAGCCTTCTACAGGCTGGTGGTCTCGGGGCACGCTGGCAAGAAGGGGTTCGTGCTGGGGCACAGCATGGGCGGAGTAATCGCGGTGCTAACGGTCTACAGGCTTGGGGGAGAAGTGTCGGGGCTCGTCACCAGCGGGGCGGCGCTAGAAGTCAACGTGGGAGCCGGCACGAGGCTCCTGCTCCGGCTCCTCTCAGCCGTCAACCCGCGCGGGAGGGCGAAGCTACCCGTAAACGTGGACTGCCTCTCGAGGGACAAAGCGGTTGCGGAGAGCTACGTTGCCGACAACCTTGTGTTCAAAGACCCTACGTACAGGTTGCTGGCAGAGTTCGGGAGAGGGGTCTCCGAGGCTTGGAAAGCCGCCGCGAAGGTTACCGTGCCGGCCCTGCTCATGCACGGAGAGGAGGATTGCCTCGTGCCTCCAAGTGCCTCCAGAAAGCTTTTCCAGGTACTGCCGTCCAGCGATAAGACGCTGGAAGTCTTCCCGGGTATGAAGCACGAGATTTTCAACGAGGTGGACAAGGAAAAAGTCTTGGAAAAGCTCGCAGAGTGGCTAGACAAGCACAGCTAAGCCCGCTACTGGGCCTGTAGCTTCCTGAGAACGGTCGGTAACCCGAGCTCGTCTGGGCGCAGCTTCCTGCGGGGCTTCTTCGCGATTACGATGCCCGTACGCGGCTTCCCCGGGTACCTCGCGAAGTCTACGTCCTCGAAGAAGAGCCATACCAAAGCGAGGGTGCCAGCCAGGTCCCAGTACCGCGTTTCGCCCACCGCGCGCTTACCCGTGGAGAGGTCGACGTGCATCCTTCTCACCACTCCGCGTAGCGAGTCGTAGCCCACCTGGACGCTGAGCGCGCCCCGCCTCTCGTCGCCCTCGTAGAACACCTCCCTGTACCCGCCCAGCACAATTAAGCCGTAGAACCTGTCGTTCTCCTCGACTAGCAGGACGCCGTCATCGGCTAGGCTCTCCGCGATCGAGGAGTAAACCCTGGCGGCGTCGAAAGCGTCGAAGTGCGGCGTGGTAAGGCCGTATACCAGCGCCACGTCGAACCTCCTGCCCAGCGCGTGTAGCTCCCGAGCGTCCAGCACGTAGGTCTCCGCGGGCGAGCCCAGCTCCGCCTCGCTGAAGCGCCTCGCCAGCTCCAGCGCCTCCCTCCTCAAGTCGACGAGCACGAGCTCCACCTCGAGGCCTCTCTCCGTGAAAGCCTTCGCGAGCGCGACTCCCCCTAACCCCGCCCCGCTACACACGTCAACCACGCTGAGGCGGCGCTTCCCGGCGATGCCGGTCAGCCACTCGTGCTCGAGGAGGCCCCTGAAAAAGCTGAGAGCGGCCTCGTACCTAGCCCTCCCCTCGGGCGAGAGGGGGTCCTCGGGCCACGGGAACACTTCGTAAAACCTGCTCAGGCTTTCCCCGAGGCTCTCCGCGCCTACCACAGCTAGATAGGCGCGCGGCGCCGTATACGTCTTGCGGCGCTAGGCATATATTCCCGGGGCGGCGGTACCGTAGCGATGAGCGCGGAGAGGAGGTTCAGGTTCGCGGTCTCCTACGTACCCGTCTTCGTTGCCAGGATAGGGTCCGGCGCGAACACGTTCCTGGTAGCCATGCTCGCGAGCGGCGGGGACGTCGCGGCGGGCTTCGTTATGGCGGCGTACCCGCTCATGGAGGCTATAGGCGCCCTACTCGCCGGCTCGTGGTCCGACTTCGCGGGGAGGAAGCGCACGCTGATAGCAGGCTACGTGGCCAGGTCGGCCGGGATGCTCTCCCTGGCGGCGGTATTCGCGCTTTCGAGCTCTTCCCCCGGGAGCCTTGTGTTCGCCGCGCTGGAGGCCGCCTTGAACGGCGTCGTCGGCTTTACAACAGCCCTGATACTCGTCTCTTCGCTCTCGATGGCCACCGACCTCACCGAGACGGGGAACAGGGGGCTTGGGATGGGGGGCTTCGAGTTCGTGAACCTCGCGAGCTACGGCGCCGGGTACCTCCTGGGCTCGCTTCTCTACAGCGTGCTCCCCGGCTACCCCGCCTACCTAGCCGTGGCGCTCCTCACGGCCCTGGCGACCCCGGTCTTCGCGGCGTTCCTCGAGGAGACGAGGCCCCCCGTCCCCCTGGTGAGGAGGGGTCTTCTCTCCAGCCTACCGAGGTCGGCGCTCGTACTGCTACCCGTCTGGGTGGCGCTCACGACGATAATAGGCATCGGTATCTACGCGCCCAGGGTTATCCACGACCACCTAGGCGCGGTGCACGGCCCAGCAATCGGTAAGGCCGGGATAGGCCTGCTGTTCCTCGGCGCCCTCGTGCTCCTCGGCTCCGGCGCGGTGTTCTTCGGGAGGCTCTCGGACTCCTGGGGGCGCGTCAAGGTATTCAGGCTCGGCCTAGCCGGGGGCCTCGCGGCGCTTTCAGCCATGAGCGTCCTCCTCGCCCTCGGCGTAGACATCCTCAGGGCTGCCGCCGCCGTAGCCCCCCTGATGTTCCTCACGTCCGCCGTAGGGCCCACGATACTCGCGCTGGTCGGGGACCAAGCGTCCACGGATGCCCGCGGCAGGGTGATGGGCGTGTACAGCGTGGTCCTAGGGCTCGGGATGGGGCTCGGGAGCATACTGGCCGGGCTCGCCTCCAGCGCCCTCCCGTACAACAGGCCCCTTGCCCTCTCGCTCGTAGCGCTCGCGGCTTACTCGGTGGCCGCGCTCGCGCACCTCTACCTGGAGAGGCGGCTCGGCGGCTCCCTGTAGGGTATGAAGAGCGAGTTCATGAACTCCGCCTTCCACTCTGGGCTAGCCGCGAACTCCACGAACTCCACCTTCGAGAGTATCTCGTCGAGCTCGCTGAGCGCCTCCTCCGATACCAGCGCGAGCACCGCTCCCCCCACCGCCGTGTTCCCCGCGAACCACACCTTCTCCGGGGGCACGGGCGGGAGGAGGCCTATCTCCAGGGCGTTCTCGACGTTGAGGCTCGACCCGAAGGAGCCCGCCACCACGACCTCCTCCAGCTCCTCCGCCTTGAACCCCCTCATCTTCATGAGGGTCCTAGCCGCGCTCGACACAGCGGCCTTCGCCAGCAACACCTGCTCGACGTCCTTCTCGGTGAAGACTATGTCCCGGCCTATCGACGTCTCCTTGGCCCACGCGACGACGAACTCCATGCCCCTCTCCCCCCTCCTCAGCCTCCTCGTCGAAGCGTCCCTCCTGAACCTCCCCCGGGCGTCCAGGAGGCCCGCCCTGTACAGCTCGGCGACGAGGTCTATCATAGCGGATCCGCATATCCCCCTGGGCCTCGCGCCCCCCACCGTGGTGTACTCGACCTCCCCGTCCTCCCCCACCCTCACCCTGTCTATCGCGCCGGAGACAGCCTTCATCCCGAACGTTATCTGCATGCCCTCGAAAGCGGGGCCCGAAGGCGCGGAGCCGGAGAGGAAGCGGTCGCCGGAGCCAACCACAACCTCGGTGTTCGTCCCCACGTCTACCAGCATGGCTGGGTAATCCCTCCTGTGGAGCCCCGTCGCCAGCACGTCCGCCACCGCGTCGCCGCCCACGAAGCCCCCTATCACCGGGAACACGAGGGCAACCGCGCCCGGCCCCGCCTCCAAGCCGAGGTCCGCCGCCCTCACCTCCAGGGCCCTCCTCGTCACGGCCACGTAGGGGGCCCTCGCGAGCTGGGACACGTCGAGCCCCAGCAGGAAGTGCTGCATAGCCGTGTTGCCGGCGAACGCGAACGCGTAGACCTCGTCCGCCCGTACGCCCAGCGAGGAGCGGAGCCTCGCCACGAGCCCGTTAACCCCCTCGACGAGCACGCGGCGGAGAAGGTCCAGGTTGCCAGGGCTCCTCGACGCGAAGTCCATCCTCGTCATTATGTCCTCCCCGTAGGCGAGCTGGGGGTTCTCGGCGAAGCCCTTCGCCACGACCACGCCCCTAGAGGCGTCTACGAGGTGGGCTACGAGCTTCGAGGTCCCGAGGTCCACCGCCACCGCGTACGTCCCCCTACCCGAGCCCCCCGGCTCAACCGAGAGCACCCTGCCCCTCCACGCGACGACCTCCAAGGACCAGGAGGACTCCCTGGCAACCCGCGGCAAACTCCTCAGAACGTCGAGCCCCGGCGGCTCGAACCCCCCGAGAACCCTCCCAAGCCCCTCGGCTAGCCGCTCCTCGTCAGACCTCCAGTCGGAGAGACTCGGGGGAGTCAGCGAGAGCGAGACCCTCCTGAGCGGCGGCGCCACCCTGACGGGCCTCGCGTAGCCGTCCACCGCAGCCACCCTCTCCCCCGGCGACTCCCTGCTCTCCTCCGGGACGTAGACGGCGACGTCCCCGTGCACCCTGGCCTGGCAGGCAAGCCTGTAGCCGGATCCCAGGTCCCCGCCCAGGAGCATGGACTCAGACCTCGACGGAGGCGAGAGGGCGGAGGAGCCCCCGGTTACCAGCACCCTGCACTTACCGCAGAAGCCGCGGCCCCCGCACACCGAGGCAACCCTTACCCCGCTCCTCGCCAGGGCTTCGAGAAGCGTCGCCCCGCTCTCAACCTCCACCCTTGCCCCGTAAGGCTCCACCCGAACGACGGGCATGTATCCGCCTAGAACGGGGAAAGTATTAGAGCATTACGCGTGCACCCCAGCTCGCGGCTCTCCGCTCAATCCGGTGAGGATTGCCACTGGAATGGCGGTTTAAAATCGAAAAATATACTCATGTATACATACAAATGCATAAATAATTGTAGGTTGTAAACAGGGTGGTGACAGAAATGAGTCAAGTATATGCATGCCCGATGTGCGGCTGGTGGGGCTGGCCTTGGACCGCGCCGTGGTACCCTGGCTTGGGCTTCGCCGGTGCCCTATCAATGCTCGTAACGCTACTGTTCTGGGTGCTACTAATTGCACTGTTCGCAGCGATCCTGTACTATCTGGCGAGGCGCGCGTCCGAGCCACACCAAGAGAGTAGTGTAAGCCTGGAGAGAATAGAAAACGAGCTCAAAGAGATCAAGGAGAGACTGGAAAGGATCGAAGAAGAAAAGCGCCGCTAAAATCCGGGAAAATTCCACTTTTTCTGATAGTCAGCCAACCGGGCACTCCTCACCGGTCAGCCCACTGAAGGCTCATCACGAGATACAATCCTCCACGCGAGGTTTAACCCTTTCGCGCACGCCTAGCTTTCTCGGCCCTGCGGATGCACAGCTCTTATATTTTATTTTTGGGTATAGTTAACAGGGCGGGGTGGGTCGCTGTGGGTGGGGAGGAGGGGTTCGAGGGTGTGTACATAGTTGAGCCGGCTGGTAGGCATTTGAGGCTACTCTTCAAGGTGAGCAAGGTCTACGCTCTGGAAAAGTCGCCGTACCAGGAGGTTGTGCTCGCGGAGCTAGAGGGCTTTGGGAGGGCCTTGCTCCTCGACAAGTTCATACAGAGCACCGAGAAGGACGAGTACATGTACCACGAGCTACTGGTTCACCCAGCGATGGCGGCGCACCCGGCCCCCGAGAGGGTGCTCGTACTTGGGGGCGGCGAGGGGGCGACCCTCAGGGAGGTCTTGAAGCACGGGACTGTGAAGAAGGCGGTCATGGTGGACATAGACCCCGTCGTCGTGGAGTTCTCGAAGAAGCGCCTCGGGCACATGCACCTCGGTAGCTTCGACGACCCGAGGGTGGAGGTGGTCATAGCGGACGGCAAGGACTACGTGAGGCAGGCGCCCAGCGGCTACTTCGACGTCGTGATAATGGACCTCACGGACCCCTACGCGAGCGAGATCGCGAAGCCCCTATACAGCCCCGAGGCCTTCGCCGAGGTTAAGAGGATCCTGAAGCCGGACGGGGTCGTGGCTACGCAGGCAGGGAGTAGCTACTTCTACCCCGAGGAGTACAGGTCCGTCCTGGAGAGCGTGAAGAAGTCCTTCGCCCACGTCTCGGAGTACTGGTTCTGGGTCCCAAGCTTCGGGGTAAACGTGAACTTCATCGTGGCTTCCGACGCGTACAGGCTCGAAGACGTAGTCGGGCTGGTGGACGCGAGGCTCGCCGAGAGAGGCGTGAAGACCAGGCTACTCACGGGCAGGCTACTCGAAGGGCTACTGAAGATAGGCGTCTTATACCCCTAGCTTTATCTGCCCCGGCGCCGAGAGTTCTCGGAGGCGCGAGGCATGGGGTGGGAGAGGGTAAGGCTGGAGTTCGCCAGAGGAGTGTCCGTGAGGTTCGCCGATAGGGACGAGGCCTTGAGGCAGGTGGAGAGGGTAGCCGAGAGGGGTACGAGGTTCCCGGTAGTCGTCTACGGGCCGGAGGGTTGCGGTAAGACTGCTCTCTTCAGGCAGGCCGTGGAGATACTCAAGAGCCATGGCTACGGGGTGGTCTACGTTAACCCCGCTGCCAGTGTGAAGGACGAGAAGGTCGTGTCGACCGAGGACGTGAAGGAGATTGTCGGAGCTACGGTCGGCCTGCTGGAGCCCGCGGCGGCTACGCTCGCGGAGAAAGCCTTCGAGCTCGTATCGAGGCTGTTAAGCGTTAAAAGGAGGGTGGCGGTTATACTCGACGAAGTCTTCCAGGCCGTCGGCCCCGAGAGGGCGGAGGTCTACGTGAAAGCACTTCTAGACGCCATCGAGTACCCCTCCGCGAGGTACGAGAGCTTCGTCGCGATTATAGGCTCAAGCGAGGGCACCACGAGGGCTAGGGTTGCCAGGCACAGCTGGGCTACGATAAGGGTGCTCTGGAACATGGCGAGGGAAGGCTTCAAGGAGCTCTACGATCAGATACCCGGGCCGGGGCTCGACTTCGACTCCGCGTGGAGGCTGACGGGGGGCAACCCCAGGTACCTCGCTATGCTCTACGAGCACGGCTGGGACGCAGGCTCGCTAGTAGAGGAGGTGGTATCCGCCAGGAGGCTTAAAGCGTTCGCCTCAAGGCTAACGCCCCTGCAACTCGAAGCTCTCTCGGAGGCCGTAGAGGACCCGGACAGGCTTCTCGAGTACCTGAAGAGAGGCGAGCCGTCAATCGAGAGGCTCGTAGACTCCCTCGTAGAGCTCAACCTAGTAGCGGAGATCCCCGACAGGGGCTACGGCTGGCTGGACAAGGCGCCACCGGAGAAGGACCCCTCCCTCGGCATAGGGAGGTTCTACGCGTGGCAAACACCGATCCACAGGGAGGCCGTGAGAAGGGCCCTGAGCGGCGTGCACGAGCGGGCCTAGGCGCGTGCGGCAGACATATATAGCCGGGAGGGTCTGAGTTAAGCGGACGTATGGCCGGGGAGGTCGAGGAAAGCTCGTATATCGTGGCTAAGCTTCTCAACTGCCTGAAAGAGGTCTACACGTTCAAGGAGCTGGAGGAGGCCCTCGGGGTCTCCTCCCAGATACTCTGGCGCTACACGACTTTCACGCAGTTCCCCGAGAGGCAGACGGCGAGGAAGATACTGGACGGGATACGGGAGAAGAGGCTCCTCGAGAGGGCGTTCAAGGAGATGGTTATCGGGGAGAGGAAGACCGTCGAGGAGTGGCGCTTCCTCTTCAACCCGCGCTTCCTGAACCTCGTCGGCTACCTGGCTTGGAAGAAGTTCAGGGACGACGGCGTCGACGTCGTGCTAGCCGCCGGCGAGAAGAACGCCGCCCTAGCCGCCATACTCGCCGAGTGGCTCTCGGCGGAATCCTACGTCGCAAGCGAGCACGCCTGGTCTAGCTGGGGAAAGCTGTACTCGGCTTCCTACAGCTCGTCCGAGAGGGAGGAGATAGTCTACCTCCACGTGCCCAGGGAGGCCTTGAAGAGGGACTCGAAGGTCCTGTTCGCCAAGGGCGTCGCGAGGAACTTCGAATCCCTAGCCGCCCTGCGAAGCATAGCCGAGCAGGCCAAGGCTGTGCCTGTAGGAGCAGTCGTAGCCGTGTCGCTCTCGGGCGAGTGGATGGGGCTAGCCGAGAAGGCGGGGCTAAGGAAGGTCTACGTAGCCTCGGTAGTCGCCGACGGAAACGTATTCGTGAACTTGCCTTAGATCCACCGAGAATGCCCAACTTACATCCTGCGCAGCAGCGCCTGTTCTCAGGGAAGCATACGTCCAGTTCGGCGCCCTTTTCCAGGAGAAATGGGGGCTATTCGTCTCTGTTTAAGGGCTACCCGAATAAAGTAATGCTTATATCGGTAGACCTAAGCATTTCTGCTTGGGTGAAAACATAGAATGAAATATGTCACAGTCTCTGCCAAAATACCCCGTGAGCTGAAGGAACTTATGGATAAGTATGGTGTAAAGCCTGGCCCTGTCATCAGAGAAGCCTTAGAGAGGGAGATTAGAAGGAGGATCCTAGAGGAAGCTGAGAAGCTTGCCAGAGAGCTGAGCAAGAAGGTGTCCCACATTCCCGACGAAGAAATAGCAAGGATTATAAGGGAGGACAGAGAGGCGAGGTAGCATTGTACGTATTTGACGCAAGCTCTATAGTTAACCTGGTCAAGAAGGGCTCGGCTAAGGTGTTCGAACTCGGAGTAACACTTGACCTAGCACTTTACGAATCTCTGAACAGCGTATGGAAAGAGTACAAGCTACTGGGTAGAATCGATAGAGAGACCGCTGCAAACTACGCTGACGTATTAGCTAAGGTGTTTGAGGGTATCAAGAGCCTGAGTATTAAAGGTTCTGAAAGGGACGTACTTGAAATAGCCTTAAAGGAAAACCTGACGGTATACGATGCCTCATACCTCTATTTAGCGATGAGGGACGGGCGGACGCTGGTAACCGACGATAGAAAGCTCAGAGACAAGGCATCTAGGTATGTCAGAGTACTGAGTAGCGACGAGATAGCCAGTAGACACTTAAATACATGATTTTCCTTGTCTTTCAGTTTTTCCGCTGTAGAACTGCTACACTATCTTCGCGCATAGCCGCCAGGCCTATACGCCGCGCATAATATTTACTGCCTCTATTGACGCTCTAAAAGCTCCTTAAGCTTGCCGAGAACGTCCTCAGCGTACACCGTGGCACCGCAGTAGCTACACTTCGTCTCCCTACCTGTCTCCGGGAGCTTGAGCGGCGCCCCGCACACCGGGCACTTAACGGTGTACACTACGACGCCTCCCCTCTCCAGTATATCCCTAATCGAAGAGAAGTCTACCGCCGGCTTCTCTCGTTTCTCCAGCGACCTCACCCTCTCTGCTCTCAAGCGGGTTATCTCGTCCCTCCACGTCTGCGCACCCGGTATTTCCAGCCTAAACCGGCTCCAGTAGCCGCGTAGCTTCGTCGTTACCAGGAGCTCGGGGATGGGAGACTTCTCCTTGAGAACCTTAACGCCAACGATCTGTTCGAGCAGTATAGACTCGTGCACCTCCAGCCTTTGATTCTCAAAGGGGCGTTCGGCGACTCCTTCGATTATGAGCCTCTTCCCAGTGAGGTAGACTTTCGGAAGCACCAGCGTCAACGGGAACTCCTGTGCTTGTCCCTCTGCCGAGCATAGTCCAGCGTGCCCCCTTAGAACCACTACCTCGTCAGGATCCAGTAGGACAGCCTCCGGACGCTCCGGCATCGATGCGTCCATTTCCTTTAGCTTCTCCAGGATTCTCTCCTCTTTAAGAGCCACTTTTGCGACGATAACAACGAACACAGAGTAGAGGAAAAGTATCAAGAGAAGGATCATAGCTACGAGTGGATTCCAAAGGAACACGACTGCGAGTAAAAGAAGCACAATGAGACCTACGAGCGACGCCGGTGACCTCACCTGGCCTTTTTCAGCCATGCGCGGTCACCGAAGCTCTACCTGGGCTTTCTCCGGGAAGCTCCTCCGGATCTCCTCCGCTACGAACGCGGCGACCCTCTCGACCTCGCTCTCGGCTTCGCCGGGCTTCTCGGAACCCCCGTAGACGTGTATCTCCAGGACCGGGGCGTCCACCTCGAAGCCCCTCGGGTGGCTCTTCACGTACACCAACTCGCTGAGCTTCAAAGCCTTCTTGACCACCGGGGCGACGTCGGACTCCGGGACCCCCTTCACCCTGACGACCCTCTCGGCGTAGAAGTGCGGGGGACCCCTGCTCCTCAGGAGCGGCTCCACGTGCTCCAGGAATATCGCCTCCATCTCCGACGGGACGCCCGGCAGGCACACGACGATCTTCGAGCCCTCCTCGACCAGTATCCCGGGCGCAGTCCCCACGGGGTTCGGGAGGGGCCTAGCACCCCTAGGCATGACCGCCATCTTCTCGCGCTCCGGCGTCATCGGGTAGCCCCTCCGCGCGTACTTCTCCTCGACCATCCTCAAAGCCTCCGCGTTCACCTCGGCAGGCCTGCCCAGCGCCTTTGCGAGCGCGAAGTTCGTTACATCGTCCGGGGTCGGGCCCAGGCCGCCCGTCGACACGACGACGTCCGCCGAGCCCAACGCGTCCCTAAACGCGCCGGCGATCTCCTCCTCCACGTCCGGCACGACGACTATCCTCCTAACAGCGTAGCCTAGAAGAGTAAGCCTCTGCGCGAGCCAAGCGGCGTTCGTGTTCACAACCCTGCCTATCAGCAACTCGTTCCCAACGGACAGTATCCAAGCAGAGCCCTTCACGCTTTGAAAGGCGAGTGGCACCAAGAAATCCTTTGCGGCGCCGGCGCTTCTCTGGCCGGAATTTATATCTTTTTCAGCGACCTATTTAGGCTGACAAGGTGTGTACGACGTTGTAATAGTTGGGAGCGGGATAGTCGGGTTGATGACCGCGTACAGGCTGTCCCGCTACAAGCTCAGAGTCCTAGTCGTCGACTCGAACCCAGAGCCCGGCTGGGGCGTCTCGAAGGGGCACGCCGCCATAGTACACGTGGTGCAACTCCCCTTCAGCTCCCTCAAGAGCAGGATGGCCAGGGAGGGCAACAGGCTCCTCGGGGAGGTAGCCAGGGAGCTCGGCGTGAGGCTCGAGAGGACGAGCACGCTGGTAGTGGCGACGAAGCTCCACCACTTACTCGCGTTGCCGCTCGTAGCCCTCTACCTGAGGCTCAACCTGGGGAAGGAGTTCCCCGTCAAGCTGAGGGGTAGGGGCTACCTGAGGCGCGAGGAGCCCGGGCTTACCAGGAAGGCTCTCGGGGCGGTGGAGGTCTACGGCTACGGGTGTGTCGACAACTTCGACCTTCTCTACGGGCTCTACGAGTTCGCGTCTGCTAACGGCGTTGAGTTCAGGTTCGGCGAAAGGGTTGTCGCCGCGAGGGTTTTGGAGGACCGCGTCGAAGTCGAGACCGACAAGGGGAACGTCTACGAGGCAGGCTTCCTGGTGAACGCCGCCGGCCTCTGGGCGGACGAGGTGGCGAGGTTTACGGGCGACGAGGCGAGCTTCGAGCTCGGGAAGGGCGTGCTGCTCGTATTCGACAGGAGGCACACCAGGAGGTTCGTGGCCCCCGCGTACCTGAAGCCCGACCCCAAGACGAAGGGCGGCGCCGTGATGTTCACTGTGGACGGGAGGGGGCTCTGGGGGCCGAACCTCAGGCCCGCCAGGGACAAGTACGACGTGTGCGTAGACGAGGAGGACGTAGAGATGCTGTACAGGAAGTTCGCACCCCTGCTGGAGGGGGACCCCGGGATCCCGCTGAAGGCATACGCCGGTGTACGCCCGATACCGCCCGAGAACGACTTCAGGATAACGTACTCGAAGAGCAGCCGGAGGGTTGTCCACGCCATCGGGACCGAGTCGCCCGCCTTTACCGCCTCTCCGGCGATAGCCGACAGGATAGTCTCCATGCTCGGAGACGCCGGGCTCAGGCTCGAGCCTAAGGAGAAGCTGGCGCCGAGGAAGCCCTTCCCCCGCGCGAGGGACAACCCTGAGAAGGCGAGGGGTAGGGTCGTCTGCACGTGTTCGCTGGTAACAGAGGAGGAGGTGAGAGAGGCTGTGAGGAGGGGTTCGAGGACGCTCCAGGGAGTCATGTTCAGGACCGGGGCCTGCATGGGGACGTGCCAGGGGGCGAGGTGCATAGCGGAGGTAGCGCGCATAGTAGCCGAGGAGCTGGGGGTGGGCGTGGAGGAGCTTACCCTCAGGGGTGGTGGGTCTTGGCTCGTGAAGAAAAAGTAGTGGTGATCGGCTCGGGCCTCAGCGGGCTGGCGCTCGCGGACTCTCTGCGCGGCGTAGAGGTCGAGGTCTACGAGGTGCGCCGCGAGCCCGGAGGGTTCTTCGCCAGGGACGACTACCCGGTGGACGGGGTGCGCGGCTCGGAGCTCGTGTCGAGGCTCCTCGCCGGGAGGAAGGTGCGCACAGGCGTGGCGGCGTTCAGGCTCGACGAGGGTGGGGCGTGGTTCCTGGGCGAGGAGGGGGCGTTCAGGGCGGAGGGCAGGGTGGTCCTCGCGACGGGCTTCCGGGAGAGAACCGCGGTCGAGCTGGGCGTATACGGGTGCAGGCCCGCCGGCGTCTTCCCGCTTACGGCGGCCTGGGACTTCGCGAACATGGGGTACTCGGTGGGGGACAGGGTGCTGATCTACGGCTTCAACCACTACACGCTGTCACTAGCCTCGAGGCTCGTCAAGGTCTGCGACAAGGTGGTCATCCTGTACAGGGAGCCGTCCCTGGTCCATAGCGTAGACGAGGCTCTGAGGCTGGGGGTAGAGGTGGAGAGGGGGAGGGTGAGGAGGGTCGAGGGGCGCGACAGGGTGGAGCTCGTGAAGACGGATTCCTCCGAGCTGAGGGTCGACGCGCTGGTGCTCGGGGAGCTGGCCCCCTGGAACCCCCTCGGCGGCAGGTTGCTCGCGGGCAACGCGTTCATGGTTATAGAGTCGCCGTTAAAGCTCGTAGAGTCTTCGAGGCTACTGGCGGAGCTCCTGGAGGCGGGCGGGGAGCTGAGGAGGGTCGAGGGCGGTGTCCCGGCGTTCCCCGGCTACGTCTCGGAGAAGCACAGGAGGGTCATGCTGGGGGTTGGGAGGGGCGCGAGGGTGAGGCTCGGCGACCGCATCGTCACGACGGAGGAGCCCTACCAGGTCGTAGAGCTCCCGCCCGGGAAGCCGCGCGTCGAGGTGGCTTGAAGTGTACGGGGTTATAGACGTGGGGACTACGGGCGTAAAGCTTGCTGTCTTCGACGGGGAGCTGAAGAGTATACACTACGAGAGGGTGGAGCTGGGCTACGAGCCTGCGGGCAGCGGGAGAGTCGAGCAGAGCAGCGCCGAGATGTCGAGAGTCGTGAGGGGGTTCGCCAGGAAGGCTAGGTCCCTCGGGGCCAGGAGGATAGGGCTCTCGACGTACAGGGCGTCGGTCGTAGCGTGGAGCAAGAGCGGGGAGCCCCTCACGAACATAGTGACCTGGATAGACGGGCGGGGGCGCGAGGTCGTCGAGAGGCTACCCGTCTGGGTCAAGCTCCTCGAAGCCCTAAGCCCCTCGCTCGCCAAGGTACTGCGCCCAGACACGCCGGCAGTGCTCATGAAGTGGCTGTACGACAACGTCCCGGGACTCCGCGAGAAGGTCGAAAGGGGCGACGCGTACCTCTGGACCCTCGACTCCTACCTTGTATACCTGCTCACCGGCAGGTACGCCTCGGACGCTACGAGCTCCGCGCTCACAGGGCTGGTACACCCCAGGGACCTGGAGCCCATAGGCGCCGTGTTCGGGATCCTCTCGCTCCCCGAGGCGGCCCCCGAGATCGTCGACTCGGTGCACGAGTTCGGCGAGTTCGAAGGCGCCGACGTCGCCGTCTCCATAGCGGACCAGCAGGCGGCATCCGTTTACCACGGCCTACTGGAGCCCGGGAGGGTGAGCGGGGTCCACGGAACCGGTAGCTTCGTCGAGGAGTCAACGCCGAAGCTCGTCGTGCCCGGGGAGGGGCTGGTGCCCGTTGTCATAGCTAGTCTGGACGGCAGGAGGTTCTACGGCGCCGAGGGCTTCCTGAGGGCCTCAGGGCTCGTGGTGGAGTGGCTCAGGAGCGCCGGCTTCTTCTCCTCCTACGAGGAGATGGAGAGCCTAGCCTCCAAGGCGAAGCCCCGGGCAATAGTCGTCCCCTCCTTCCGCGGGCTCAGGACCCCGGACGCCCCGCTCCTCAAGGGGATGATACTCGGGCTCGACCCCTCCACGACCAAGGCGGACGTAGTAGCAGGGCTCGCCTGGGGGGTAGCGCTCTACGTTGCCTACCTGCTCGGGAAGCTCTCGAAGTACTGCGGGAGCCCCCGCGAACCCCTCTGGTCGGGCGGCGGCTACAGCAGGTCGAACGCCTTTCTCCAGGCGCTGGCGGACGCCACGGGGCTGAAGGTGGCGAGGCCCAGGGACGTCGAGTCGAGCATAAGGGGCGTGCTGAAGCTACTCCTATACTCGGAGGGCAAGGCGTCGCTGGACGACCTCAAGGAGCCGCCCGAGGTCGACGCGTACTTCGAGCCGCGCGCGGGCTCCGAGGCGAAGACTTTAGTAGGCGAGCTGGAGGAGCTACTCGAGGTGGTTGCGAGGTGGGAGGAGAACGCGTTCCTAAGCGGGAGGTTCTAGAGGAGCTCGGAAGGCTACTGGGAGACAGGCTCTCGACGTCCGAGGAAGTCCTCAGGCTGTACAGCAGGGACTACTGGCCCCTGGCCCTCCTCAAGGAGGTCCGCGGGGAGGCTTTGCCGAGGCCCCTCGCCGTCGCTTGGCCCGAGAGCGCCGAGGAGGTGGCGGCGGTTGTACGCGTCCTGGCGAGGCACGGAGTCCCCTTCGTCCCCTACGCGGGCGGCTCCGGCGTGATAGGCGGCACGATCTGCGAGGGGTGCGTGGTGATAGACGTCAAGAGGATGAACAGGGTCCTCTGGTTCTCCGAGAGGGACGCCGTAGCCGTGGCGGAGTCCGGCGTGCTCCTCAGGAAGCTCGAAGAGTACCTCAACGCGAGGGGCTTCACGCTGAGGCACATACCCCAGTCCTACCCCGAGGCCGCCCTGGGAGGCCTCGTCGCCACGATGAGCACAGGCCAGTTCAGCACGAAGTACGGGGGGATCGAGGAGCTAGTACTCGACTTGGAGGCGGTGATGCCGGACGGCCGGATCGCGCCGTTCAGGAGGAACTTGGTCCCGAGGGCCGCGACGGGCCCAGACTTCAAGAGGTTGCTCATAGGGAGCGAGGGGCAGCTCGGCGTGATAACGAAAGTGGCGCTGAAAGTCTTCCCGCTACCCAGGCACTCGTGGATGCGTGCCTACGCGTTCCCATCCTTCGAGAAGGGCCTCGAGGCTATGCGCGAAGTTATGCTCTCCGGGGCGACGCCGGCCGTCGCGAGGCTGTACGACAAGGACGACTCGGCGGCTAGGTTCCACGACGCCAGGGACATACTGCTCCTCATCGTCGAGGAGGCGGAGGAGGAGCTCCTCGAGGCGAAGAGGAGGGTGATCGAGAGGATCCTCTCGAGGCACGGCGCCGTCGACGCGGGGGAGGAGCACGTCGAGAAGTGGCTGAAGACGAGGTTCGACGTGATATCCGAGCTCAAAAAGCTCGTAGTACCCCTCAACCTGTGGTTCGAGACTATAGAGACAGCCGCCCTCTGGAGCAACCTTCCGAGGGTCTACGCCGAGTTCAAGAAGAGGGTTAAGAGCGTGCCCGGGGTCTACGCGGTCCTCGCACACGCATCCCACTTCTACACGACGGGCGCATGCATATACTTCACGCTGACCTACGACGCGAGGGAGGACGTCTACTGGAGGATGTGGGAGACGGCGGTGAGGGTCCTCCTCGAGAACGGGGCGACGATAAGCCACCACCACGGCGTAGGACTGCTCAGGGCGAAGTGGGTGGGCGAAGAGCTGGGCGACACGCTAGAGTACCTGAAGAGAGTCAAGAAGGCGCTGGACCCCGGCAACCTCAGCAACCCCGGGAAGTGGCTGGGGTGAGCGCTTCGTGGTGAGCCTCAAGGCACTCAGGGCCGTGAAGGTAACGCCGGGCCTCGCCGCCCGCCTAGCGCTCCTACCCTTCAGGAGGGTCAAGAACCCCTGCATCTACTGCCCCGGCATATGCCTGGCGTCCTGCCCAACCTACACCGCCACCGGCAACGTCCTCCTAAGCCCCCTGGGCTACTCCAGGTTCAAGGAAGTGGCGGCGAAGAACTGCCTGAAGTGCTGGCGGTGCTCCTTCGAGTGCCCCCTCGGCTTCCAGCTACCCGAGACCTACAGCCCGGAGCCCGCGAAGCCCCGCCTCCACTCCCTCAAGCCAGGGGAAACCGTCCTGGTGGCAGACCTCGAGCTCGACGCGCCCTACGCCGAGAAGCTCGCGGAAGCCCTGGGGACAGGGCTCGCCCTGGTATCCGGGGTAGCCGCCAGGTACTCCGAGGGGCGCCCCCTCGACGCGGGGGCAACGAAGAAGCTCGTAAAGCGGCTGGGAGGCGCAGAGGCACTGGTAGCGGCGTCGCCCGAGGTCTCCCACGCCCTCGGCGTAGACTTCTTCGCCCTCCACCTAGCGGAGCTCGGCGTTAAGATCAGCTACGAAGGACCAGTGCACGTCCCGTGCCTCCTCAAGCCCGTCGAGGAGAAGTTGCTGAAAGCGCTCGAAGAGGCTGGCGTAAAGGCTACGGAGGTCGACGACGAGTCGTGCATCAAGCAGGGGGTGAAGAAGGGCTACCTCTACCTATGCCCCCGCGCCGCCGCGCTAGGCGCGACGACTATCTACGACCTCGCCTCGACGCAGGAGCTGCGAGGCGCGGCAAAGGTTAAGTAGCCGGCTGGGGCGTTTAGGGGCGGAATGGAGAAGACAGTGGTTATCCCGAGGAGGCTCGTAGAGGAGGTCGAGAAGAGGGGGTTGAGCGTCGAGAGCCTCGTGGTAGACGCGTTGTCGAAAGCGCTCGACTTGGACCCTGAGGTTGTCGCCGAGGCTAGGCTCGAGCTCGCGGCGAAGTTCATGGAGGAGGCCGACGAGTACCTGGGCAAAGGCGACCCAGTCCAGGCGAGCGAGAAGCTGTACAAAGTTGCCGAGGAGTGCATCAAGGCGCTGGCAGAGGGCTTCAACGCCCCAACGCTGGAGAAAGTCAGGGAGAGAGGCAGGTGGGACACATGGCTACTCGGCATGGCGGCCACAGACCTCTCCAGGATCCTCGGGGACGAGAGGGTACACCTGGCGTGGTCCAAGGCCTACGAGATACACGTGTGGGGCTTCCACGAGGCCAAGTACAGGGTGGAAGACGTCGCGGCGGCGAGGCCCGTGGTGAAGTGGCTACTAGACTTCGCGGGGGAAGCCCTGAGGAAGGCCAGGAGCCGCCGGGAGTAGCGCGAGCGCTACCTGCGCCCCCGCCTCGACGCGGCTAGCTCCACGACCCTAGCGGCTAGCTCCTCCGGGGTATCCACGTAGACAACCGGGGCGCTCCCCCTGCCGTCGAAGCCCCGCGGGAAGGCGCGCTCCAGCGCGTCCGACGAGAGCCCAGTCCCCCTCAGCACCGCGACGGGCTTCCCGTAGGAGTAGGCGAGGAAAGCCTCCACCACCGTGCCAACCTCGCCCCCAAGCACCGCCAGCGCGTCAGAGCTCCTCACGAGCGCCACGCTCCTCCCCCTCAAGTCGAGCCCCGTATCCACGCGGACGAAGAGCTCGTCGTCCGGGACCTCCGCCGGAGGGTCGACCGGCAGGAAGAACACCACGGTCAAACCCCTCCTCCTAGCGGCTTCAGCCACGTCCCTCATAACACCCCAGTAACCCCCAAGCAACACCCTAACACCGCCCGGCAAAGCCGAGACAAACCTCCAAGCCCTCTCAGCGTCAGAGCCAGAGCTGTGAGCCGCCACACCTATATGCAACACTGAGACCACCCAAAGCGAAAAACCCGGCACAGCGCAAAAACCTTCCGCCGCAAATTCCCGGCAGAGGTCGGGATTTCGATTTTCTGTTTACGAATCCCACTCGACGAGAAGAACCTCTTTTGAAAATACTTCCTATGAAATCCCGTTTTCTGCCGGGAATTTCCCGAAACAGTTTTCGAAGTCTCTCTTGGGTAAACTTTGTCAAAGAGGCAGTTTTGCAGGCTTCGACTCACTGAGAAAAGAATTTATAGATCCTCTGCCGTGAAAAATGGTCGGAAGCAACTGTGAAAGCATTGAAAGCCGCACGAAGGACTCCAGCTTCCTGCCGCGCTCCAAGAAGTTGAAGCAACTGTGAAAGCATTGAAAGATCAGTATCGTGGGCTCACCGCTCACCAAGCCAGCTAGGATCGGAAGCAACTGTGAAAGCATTGAAAGATCCGATTCAACGGGAAAACAATTGAAAGAGAACTTGGGAAGCAACTGTGAAAGCATTGAAAGGTAGTATTCCTCGCCGTGGGTCCCGCTCTTAGACAACCTTACCCTCGAAGCAACTGTGAAAGCATTGAAAGGTCTGCCACGTAGAACACCAGCTGTGTCACGGCGTAGGCCGAAGCAACTGTGAAAGCATTGAAAGGTTCAAGTTGCTGAGGCCGGGCTTCGGCGCCGAGGTCACGAAGCAACTGTGAAAGCATTAAAAGCCGAACGTAAACAAAAAGCTCATACGTCCGCACCTCTTCCAACGTGATTTTTTAGAAGCAACTGTGAAAGCATTAAAAGCAGACGCACCGAGTCAGTACTGAACCATTGATCGGAACGGGGGGCGGCTGTGGGAAAGCATTGAGAGGGTCATATCCTCGAAACAGTTCTTGCCTTAAGCGTTGAAAGGCGCGCGTGTTTTCGCGCGCAGCTATGGGGGAGACCTGAACGGTTTGAGGAGCCTGGCCCCCCTCTCGAACAGCTCGGAGACCCTGAGGTTCTCCGCAACCACGGCAAGGGTGTCTGGCCTGCGCGCACTCCACGCTACTCTCCTGCACCTCGCGGCGAGCGCTAAGGCCAGCTCCCAGCACTGAGCCGCGCTGCACTCTACCAGCAGGCGCCCCCCGACGGCGGGGTCGGCCTCGGCTAGCCTGGGCTCGTCGAGCACGGCTGTCGGCGGTAACAGGGATCCGTCGAGCAACCCCACCCGCAGCACGGAGTAGCCGGCGTCGTGCAACCGTAGCATCGACTCGGCTAGGGCGTCGGCGTCGGCGCAGGACAGCCAGAGCTCGGCGGCGCCACCCCTGCGGAGGAGCGCTCTAAGCGTGCACGCGAGCTCAGCGCGGCCGGGAGGCTCGACTATAAGCGATAGCCTCAGCGTCGCCGATCCACCTTCCTCAGGAGGTAGACGTCCGGGAAGCTGAGCGCCTCGAGCTCCACCTCGGCTACGCGCCTCAACTTTAGGAGGAGCTCGTCCACGTCCATCGTCTTCCCGGAGCAGAGCAGCGCCAGATCCGCGGAGCATTCCTGGAACGCCTTCGCTACGCCCGCGCAGAGGTCCAGGTACTCGTCCCTGTGCACACCTCCCCTCACGACCTCCCCGGCAACCCTCTCCTCGCGCGCACCGTGCCCCAGCTCCTTTCCCTTCCGCAACCAGGCGAGAAGCCTGGCTTTTTCCCCGGCGCACGACCCCCAGTTGTACTTCTCGACCTGGACCCTCGAGACGAAGTGCACGGTCACCCCGATCCTCACGAGGTAATCGAGGAGCTCGGCGTTAAACGAACACCCCGGAGAGGGGTGCCTGCACCCGAAGAAGGCGAGGAGGTCTACTACGGCCCTCCTAGCCACCACCCTTCAGCAAGAGGAGCTCTGCGAGCGTGAAGGAGGGTGGCAACGTGGACTCCTCGGCCACGTACATCTTCGAGTCCCAGTCCCACCTGAAGTACACCGGCGCCGCGGAGAGGGCTACGGCGACGTACGGCGAGTGGGTAGTGACGACCGCGTAGTTATCGCCCGGCATCTCCTTCGCGAGCCTCTCGAGGGCCCTCGCGTACGCCACCTGCTGGAGGGGGCTCATAGCCTCCTCGGGTTCCTCCACTACGAGAAACCTCGCCGCCGCGGGCACCGAGAAGAAGAGCTTCGTAAGCTCCCAGAGCAGCGCGGAGGACACAGCGGACGAGACGCTCTCTACCTGAACCTCGGAGCCTAGGCGCTCGTCGCGCACTATGAAGCCCTCCCCCGTCACCGTGAGGTGGAGCGGGGCTACGTCCTCGACCCTCACGCCGGCCCTCTCGGCGACCCTCCCGAGCACCTCCTCCACGAGCCTCTCAGCTCTGCTTAACAGCTTCGTGTCCACGCTCTCCTTGAGCTTCAAGACGTCCCGCGAGCCCGACAGCAACCACTCCACCTCTCTAATAAGCCTGTAAGCCTCGCTCGCAATCCCGCCCGTCGGGGGTTCGAGCCTGCGAACCTCTCCCCTCAGCTCCTCGAGCTTGTCCTTCACACTCTGGAGGTACGCCCTTAAAACCAGCCTGTAATCCTCCACGACGTAGCCCAGCACCCCTCCCTCGACGCCCTCGACCTCAGCCGCCACAAGCCCCCTCGCGCCTTCAAGCCTGTCCCCGAGCAATTCCTCGCTCAGCGGAGTGACGAGCTGGAGGTCTAGGAGCGCCAGGAGGATCGCCCTCGCCGACGCGGACTTCAACGTCGCGTTAAAACCCGTGAAGGCCCTCACGGAGCCCGCCTCCAGTACAAGCTCGACGCCGCGTAGCCGCTCGCCCGAGAGCTTGACCTTTATGCCCCTTTTCATCGAAACCCGGAAAGGCATTTATACATGTTAATGAAAAATATTTCGTGTCGAAGAAGTATTCGCACCTCCCGCGCAACCTCGATAAACTGATAACCGACGCCCTGAACGCCGGAAAGGTTCTCGAAGCGGTTGACGCCATTCTCGCCTCGCAGGAACTCGTCGGTAAAACTACCACCACTGCCTATAGGAGGATCCACGAGGTGGTGGGCACTGTTCTCGACTACCTAACGAGAAGCACTCCAAGTACAGCTAGGGCCTCGCTCGAGCTGGCACGCGCGAAGACCATCGTAAGTTACCAGTGGGCCAGGAAGCAGATAAGCGACGGGATATACCAGGTCGTAATGAGAGTCCTAGACAGCGTGGCTAGCAGGCTTAACAACAGAGGAGATCTCATCGAAGTCGCAGAGCGCGGGCGCGCGATCCTCGATGCTCTCGCCGTGCTAGTCTACAAATACGAGAGGTGATAGCCATGTCCGCGCTTCAAAGGGAGCTACGGGGCATAGTCAGGCTAGGCTTGAAGATGGAGACAGTCACGGGCCTCCTGATCAGGATGCCCGTCCACGCCCAGGTATACAGGATCGGGGGCGCAGACCTCTACCCGATCGTGACCAAGCGCAAGTACAGCCTCGGCGGCGCGGAAGTCGAAGTGGAGGTTCCGCTGGTCCCCGGCTCCAGCCTGAAGGGGAGGATGCGCGGGCTCTTGGAGCTCTCGCTCGGCAAGCGCCTTTACACCTCGGACGAGAGGATATGGCTCCATGCGAGAATCCTCTGGGGTACCCGTGCTCATCCGATGTCCACAGACGAGCTAATTCGGGACATAAGCGGTAGGTGCGAAGTAGACGAAGTATTTGGATCTCCCGCCGTGGGCTTCGACCAGCTCGTCGAAATGCTTGCCAGAGACTTAGCTTCGAAGCAGGGCAAAGAGGAACCCGATGACGCCGACTACGAAGAGGCGGGGAAGGTTGCCCGAAGCCTGGCGCTGAACCTTGCGCTAACGAGGCTGCTGGTCGACGACATGACCCCGGACAAGGACTACGTTGGCGTGCTCAGCGAGAACGGCAGGAGGATCCTGGCGATCTCGGACTTCCTCGAAGAGAAAGGCGAGAACAGGATCGACAGGATAACCTCCGCGGCTGACCCGAGGCAGGTTGCCCGCGTCAAGCCGGGGGTGGTGTTCCAGGGAGCGTTGAGGCTACTCGTTTTCGACATCGACAAGGGGTACGTGAAGAGGAACCTCGAGCTAGTCGCCAAGGGGCTCAGGCTGGTGGAGGAGACGTACCTGGGCGCCTCCGGTAGCAGGGGGTACGGCAGGGTGAAGTTCAAGGACATCTCGGTGGAGGTAATGAAGACCTTCGGCGCGGAGAAGCCCGAGTACAGGAAGCTAGCGGACCTAGCTAGCGTCGAAGCTCTGCTGGGCAAGGTGGACGAGATAGCAGGAGAAGTGGAGAAGACGCTCTTCGGGTAGACTTCATGCTCGAAGCGTTCAGGGTGGACTTTGAGAAGGGGTTCAGGGTCGGGTACCGCAGGCCGGAGCGCGTAGTCCCAGCCGCAGCCGTGCTCCGTGCCCTCGCGAGCGTAGCGTCTATGACGGGGGATACCGGCTTGCTACGCGCAGTGCTGGAGGGGCGGGTTGCGGCCTCCGCTATTCTTCCGGCTCTCCACGACGGGGGCAGGCTCGTGCCGCTGGTGCCTCTCGCACCCCAGGGCGTGGTGCACGCCTCGCTGTCGAAGTCCGCGGGGCTCGGCAGGAAGGTTAGGCTGTACGCCACCCTGGGCGGCGCGAGGAGGCTGGCAGAGGCCCTAGACACCGCTGGGTGCGGCGTGGCTCCCTGCGCGGAGCTCGTAGGAGAGCTCTCGAAGAGGCTGAAGGTCGTCGTCCTCAAGGGGGGTGACGCCGTGCTCGTCGACGATGGAGAAGAAGCCGCCGTCGCGGGGGCTACCCCGACCGACGTGGGGCTTGCCGCCGAGCACAGGAACGCCATCGATAGGCTCACGTCGTCCGCCAACCCCTTCCTCGTAACGTACGCTAAGCCCAGGGGCCCGATGGTCTTGCTGGTCGAGCACGAAGGCCTCGACGTTGAGAGAGCCCTCAAGCTACTCGGGGAGCTCGGGCTCGGGGGGTTGAGGAGCAGGGGGCTGGGCAGGTTCACGGCCAGGAAGATCGACCTCGGAGAGAGCCGGGGCGTCGCCCCCCTCCCGCGGGCCTCTACGGGGAGGTACGCCGTGTCGCTCGGAGAAGTGCCGCTCTCGTCGGACGCCGTGGACTGGAGGCGGAGCTTCTTCGAGCTATCGGTGATCACGGGCTACGTGGGGCCTCCCTACGCCCAGCGCCTCGCCAGGCCCATCGCGGCGTCAAGGGCTGGCGCCTCGCTCTACGTGGCTAAGCGGAAGTACGAGCGCGTGGAGGTGGGTAGCGAGGACGTCCCCTCGACATTCGTGTTCAACCCGCTCCTCGTGCAGGGTGCCTAGCATGAGGAGGCTCACCCTCAAGGTAGAGGTCGTGACCCCCGTCCACGTCTGGGACGGGTACGAGAGGGTGTACGGCTTGGACGTTGTCGCGGTGGACGGGCAGGCGTGCGTAGCCGACTTCGAGAGGCTGAGGCCCGACGCGCTGAGAGGAGAGCCGCCGGCCGGGCTCGCTGAGTTCGCCGAGAGGGTTGCGCGCTGGGTCAGGGAGGGGGCGTTGCCGTGCTCCAGGCGGGTCGGCATGAGGGCTCAGCCGAGGGTGGGGGACGCCGTGAGGCTGCTACCGCCGACCCTCGTTCCCGCGTCGTCGCTCAAGGGCTACCTGAGGACCGCGCTCTTGTTCCGGTTGCTGAGGAGGGTGGCGGAGGAGCGCGGATCCGAGGAGGCGGCCAAGCTCCTGAGGGGCACCGTGAACACTAGGGGCGACCCGAGGCGCGCCGGGGAGGCCTTGGAGAACGCTTTGCTCAGGGTGCCCAGGCTGAGGAGGCAGGGAGGGTACGCCGACGCCATGCAGTCGGTCGTCGTGTCGGAGCCGAGGGCCTCGGGGTGCGCGAGCTCGCTGAGTAAGCTCAGCGTGGTGGAGGCCTCCGGGAAGGCTGTCGGAGAGCTCGTAGTGGAGGTCCTGGAGGGGGGCTCGTTGGAGTACGAGGTACTGTTCCCGGAGCCGCCGCCCGTCAACCTCGCGAGCGCCGGCGGGCTCGAAGGCGAGCTCAAGGCTATCGCGGGGCTCCTCGCCTCCCCGAGCCCCGAGGAGCTTGCGCGGGCCCTCGAGGAGTTCGGCTCAGCGCTCCTGGAGCACGAGGTGGAGAGGCTGAGGGGCGCGCGGGAAAGCCTCGCCAAGGCGGGCTACGACGTCGCCACGTACCTCGGCAGGCTGGAGGGGCTTAGGGGTGGCGGGTGCGCCGTCGCCAGGCTGGGCTTCGCCACCGGCCACGCAAGCAAGACGCTCGCGCTCCTGGTTAAAAGGCTCGACCCTGAGCTCTACAAGGAGGTGGCCGACGCGATGTCCAGGAGGCTCGGCAGGACGTGGGACGAGCTCACGTTCAAGCTGGTAGACGTGGGCGGCGCCTACCTGGGCGCGGGGTGGGTCAAGGTATGCGTCCAGGCCTGATACTGCTCTACGAGGCCGGGCTAGCGCTTTCGCGCCACGCGAAGAGAGCGGCGGAGGGCAGGGAGAAGTGGAGGTGCAGGGAGCTCGGAAGCGAGAAGGAGCTCGCAGACCCGAAGACAGCCGGGGCTAAGCTTGCAGAGTGGTTCGCGAGGAGGGCTGGGCTCCGCGGAGACCTCCAAGGCACGGCCGAGGAGGCCCTGAGCCTAATAGAGAGGGTGGACCCGCTGTCCGCCGGCGCCTTCTCGGGCGTGGAGGAGTACGCGGGGAGAGTGCGGGAAGTCTGGGCGGGCGTCTCCGACCCCTGGGACGCGCCGCTACTCAGCCCGCTCCGGATCCTCGAGAAAATGGGCTACCGGGAGCTCCTGTCCGGCTCCAGGGCCGAGCTCGACGCGGAGGCTCCGAGGAGGCTCCTTGGAGACCCGGAGGAGCTGAAGAGGTACGTCGGGGAGGCGAAGGGCAGTAGGTCGTGGCTCGCGGCGAGACCCCTCCCGCGGGAGTTCACGGAGATCCTCGAAGCCTTGAAGCTACGCTCCTTCGAGGAGGCAGTCAGAGGAAGCGACTACGGCGAGGTCGCCGAGGCGCTACTCTCCATGCTCGGGAGGGCGGCGGAGTTCTACGAGGCTCTCGGCTCGTGCAACGGCGTCGACGACACGCTTGAAAGCGTGGTTTCGAGCACCCTAGCGCTCGTGCCCTCGCACCCGCTCCTGCCCTCCGTGCCCCTGCCGGCTCTGGCGAGGCTGCACGCCGCCCTGGCGTCCGCTGGAGAAGGGTTCGTCCTCCTAGGCCTGGACGTCAACGGGATACAGGACTTCGTCTACGCGCCGGTAAGGGAAAGCGCGGCCTCGAGGGTGCTGAGGGGCAGAAGCCTACTGGTGGAGCTCGTGCAGTTCACAGCGACCAGGATCGTGCTCGAGCTCGCCGGGGCGACGTGGTCGGCCCAGCTCAGCAAGGAGGGCGGAGCCCCCACCTTCGTGCTACCCGGCTCGTTCAGGGACAAGGTCGACGCGCTCAGGGAGATCCTGGGAAGGTGGATGGCCAGGCAGTTCAAGGGCTCGCTGTGGCTCACGGTGGCGTGCTCCGACCCCGCGCCGACAGCCAACGCCGCGAATCCTGGAGGCGCGTTCGTAGCCGTCTCCGAGAGCTACTCAACCGCCGTGGCCTTCTCGAAGGACTCGCGCTTCTCCGGGTTCGCGGCGGAGCTCGCGGCCCTCGGGAACGAGGACGTCGAGGACCTCGACTCGCTGACCAGGGAGCCCGTCCTAAAGGGCGACGGGCTCAAGCTCAGGGTGGAGCGGAGCACCAGGGACTACGCGGAGAGCCTAGCACCCGACAAGCTCTCCGACGGGGACCTGCTCGGAGGGCTCACGCACATCAGCCTGGCCTGCGGAAGCGCCGCGAGGAACCTTGCGGCCGTAGTCTCGCTCTACTTCTTCAAGGGCGGCAGGCCCTGCCGCGAGGCAGCGGAAGCCGTGCTCGGCGCCGTGTTCAGGGAGCGGGGCAGAAGGCTCTACTTCGTCCTCGAAGGGGACCAGCCCCTCGCCGTCGCGCTCGCACCCTTCACGGAGGCGGGGGCGATCCACGTCCTCGTGGCGCACACGAGGCGGGAGCTCGCCAAGGCGGAGGAGAACCTGAAGGCCGCGGAGACCCTCCTCAGGGTCATGAAGGGGTACGTGAAAGGGGCTGCGGGGCTCGCCGAGAAGATCCACGTGGAGGTGAGGGTCGTGAACGCCCCGCGCGACTTCATACCCTCGGCGGGCGTCGCGGAGCACTACAGGGGGTTGCCCGTGGCCTTCTCATTCGCGCCCTACTACACCAACCCGTACCACCCGGTGAGGGCCGAGGAGGAGGCGCGGCCGATAATGGGAGGCGAAAGGCGCGTCGCCGAGAAAGTGCGCTTGCTGGACCTGGACGACATGGGCGTGATCGCCGTCTCCCTCCTTGACGCAGACAAGATGGGGGACGTGTCGAAGTCCCTAGGCGCCTACCCCGCTATCTTCTCCGCGGTCTCCGACTTCCTCTCAATGGGGTTCGGCGTAAAGGCGTACTCGGCCGTCCTAGCAGACGCGAAGAAGAGGGAGGGGGGAAGGGGGATCCTCCTCTACGCCGCGGGAGACGACCTAGCGGTCTACGGCGAGTGGCACGACGTGCTCAGGATACTCGACATCGTGAGGAGGGAGGTCCTCGAAGGGCTCCTCAACCCCCTCGCCGCGAGCAGCGGGATGGCCGTAGCAGACAGGAAGGACCCCGTGCTCCACGTCTACGACGCGGCGAGAGCCGCCGAGAGGGAGGCGAAGAGGCGGAGCCAGCCCGGCGGCTCCCTCGCCGTGAGCGGTATCTGCAGGAAGCCCATACCAATGTCGGGCGGCGAGCTGGACCTCGCGAGGCTAGCCGCGGTAGTCGGAGCGGCCCTCGGAGAGGAAGCCGGGGAGTTCGAGAGCCTCAAGCCCCTAGTCTACGCCCTCGCCGAGCTGGCCCACGAAGCCGAAGAGGCGGAGGAGGCTCTAGGCAAAAGCCCGCTCAGAGTCGCGAGGGTTGTCGTACACTACCGCTACCTCGAGGCTAGGCGCGGAAAGGACTTCGAGAAGCTCTCCGAGCTCCTCGGCGAGCACGGAGTAAGGCTCCCCGGGCCCAAGGACCCGAGCAACGAAGTCGTGAGAAAGCTGGCAGCCCTCAAGCCGCTCTTCGACTTCCTAGCCCTCGCCGCGAGAAAGCCTAGAGAGGCTAGCCCGCAACCCAAGGTCTAAGAATCCCTAGCAGAAACGAATATCCTTATGATTTTTCTCTACAGCCACTTCGCTTAAGCCAGCTGGTAGTATTTTTGGGGATAGACTAGGGCAGATTCATTTTCATTTTTCAATGCTTTCACAGTTGCTTCTGCATGGAATTATCAAGAGAATTCACATGGCCACTGTGCGGACTACGAAACTTTCAATGCTTTCACAGTTGCTTCTCCTCGAAAGGATACGCGGGGTGTAAGCCGTGACGCCCCCTTTCAATGCTTTCACAGTTGCTTCGCGGCGCTCGCGGAGCGCGGGTTGCGCGTGAGCGGCAACTCCCTGTCCTTTCAATGCTTTCACAGTTGCTTCGGCACGAACGACGCCCTGAGGCGGCTCGCCTCGGCGTCCTTTCAATGCTTTCACAGTTGCTTCTTTCCATCTCTCACGCGCGCGACGAGAATGTAGAACCTAAGCTTCTCTTTCAATGCTTTCACAGTTGCTTCCGACCACTTTTCACGGCAGAGGGTCTATAAATTCTTTTCTCAGTGAGTCGAAGCCTGCAAAACTGCCTCTTTGACAAAGTTTACCCATGGGAGGCTTCGAAAACAGGCACGGGAAATTCCCCACAGAGATCGGGAATTTGTGGGAAGTATTTTCAACAGGGATTCTTCCCGTCGAGTGGGATTCGTAAACAGAAAATCGAAATCCCGACCTCTGCCGGGAATTTACGGCGGTATGCTCTTATAGGGGCTCGCCACTTTCTCCTACGTGTACGTCTTTACCGCCCGCTTGGAGATCGTGCCTTTGAGGGACGCCCTGCTACCCCCGTTTACGAGCAAGGTGACGAGGACAGCCTTCGCGGCTCTCTGGGGGCTAGATCCGGAGACCATGGGTAGGAGGGCCTCCTTCTCCGTGCTCTTCAGGGGGGATAGGCCGCTGTACAAGCTCGCCGGGGAGGAGGCGCCGCTGCTCGCGAGGGAGGGGGAGGTCCTGAGGGCGAGGGTCTCGATGCTCTGGGACGGCGCCCCCGGGTTGCCGAGGCAGGAGGCTGTCTTCGTGTTCGGGGCGGCGGAGATGAGGGCTAGGGTAGCCGAGGTCGAGGTCTTCGAGGCTTCGGCGCTGAGGGAGGATGTCCCCGAGAAGTTCGCCCTGCGCTTCCTGACCCCAACCCTCGTGCCCGTCCCCGGCAGGGGGTCGCTGCTCAAAGCCGGGGGTCCGAGGAGGAGGTACAGGCTCGTCCCGGACCTCCCGCTCGCACTGGCGCACCTAGCCTACGACGCGGCGATGAGAGGCGTCAGGCTGGCGAAGGCTACTCCGGGCAGGATACACGCGTGGGCCCTCAGGGCGCTGGCCGAGCTCGACTACGACGCTAGGCCCGTCACCGCGCTCTACACCGTCAGGGACGGGAAGCCCGCGACCGAGAGGGGCTTCGTGGGCTTCGTCGCCTACGAGCTACTAGACACGAAGTCCGAGTACGCGGAGGACTTCAGGAGGCTGATGGCCTTCGCGCTCCGCTTCGGCATAGGGAGGTCGAGGAGCATAGGCTTCGGCCACGTCGAGATGTCACCGCTAGGCCCCCCGAGGCGCCTGCGCGCCGCGCCCCGGAAGCCCGGGGGACACGCAAGGGCGCAGGGCTAGGCGACGTACTTCTCCAGCCTCGCCGAATGCCTTCAACGGCAACGCCTCTCGCCGGTTGCGAGGAAACGGCTTGGCTACGTTTTTAAGCCCCAACGGGAACTAGACGTGGTGCTAAGCATTGGCCGTGCAAGCTCTTAAAGCCGAGCTCCTGCGCCTACTCAGGGAGGACGAGGAGTTTAGGCTCGCCGTAGCCGGCCTCCTGGGCCTCGACACAGTACTGGGCGAGCTGAAGAAGCTGAGGGAGGACTTCAACAAGCTCGTCGAGCTCGAGAACAGAAGGTGGGAAGAGAACAGCAAAAGGTGGGAAGAAAACTGGAGAATGTGGGAGGAGAATAGCAAGAGGTGGGAAGAGAACAATAAGAGATGGGAGGAGAACAACAGGAAGTGGGAGGAGGCGTACAAGAGGTTCGAGGCGATCGAGGCAGAGCTCAAGGGGCTGAGAGAGGACTTCAACAGAGGCTTCGACGAGCTCAGGAGGAGGATAGACGCGCTCGGCGCTAGATGGGGTATAGCGTCGGAGTCCGCCTTCAGAGAGGGCATGAGGGGGGTTATTGAGAGGATCCTCGGCGCCGGGAAGGTTGAAAGGTGGATGTACTACGATAGGGAAGGCGAGGTCTACGGGCACCCGGCAATGGTCGAGGTAGACGTCGCCGTGAAAGACGGCGAGCACATACTGATCGAGGTAAAGTCGAGCGTTTCAAGAGGAGACGTAGCGGTTTTCCGGAGGATCGGAGAGTTATACGAGAAGGTGAACAGAGTCAAGCCGAGGTTGATCATGGTATCGCCCTACGTCGACCCTAGGGCGCTCGAAGACGCGAGAATCCTAGGGGTAGAGATATACACGTAGAATAGCTTCCCTGAACCTTGACAACACAGATGGAAGCCTTCCAGCCTCTCGGCTCGACGACGCGGGAACCTTCTTCCCGCGTTCCCCCGCTACTCCTTCACGAGCGCCGCGACGAGTGATAACACGGGGGAGAAGGCTATCGGCAGGCGAGGAGCCGGCTCAGCTTCCCCGCCCGCCTCATGACTTCGGACTAGGTGTTGCTCATCACCGCCTCTCTCTTCACGCCTCCCGCCCGGATTAGCTTTTCGCCCGCGGAAACTATATGTGGCCGTGCTTCCTCTTTCCGGTTGCATGGGGAGTGCCGAGTGCGCTGAGCCGTGATGACACTAGGGGCGCCGACCGCGAGGTTATTTAGGGGGCGGGGCGGGGCTATACGCGTGATCGATGCACTGGTGTTGACGCTGGGCTTCGAGCCGGGGCCCCTGATAAGCGCTGTTGCCTCGGCGGCGTCGGAGGGGCTGGCGGAGGGCGCTAGGGTGGTGGTGCTGACCGCTGGCTTCCCGGACGAGAGGGCTGAGCGCGCGTGGCTGGAGTTCCAGCGCGTAGTCGGCATGATGGGCTTGGCGAGGAGGCCGGGCTTCTCCGTGGAGAAGAGGGAGGTCCCGCTCGACGACTTCGTTGCAGCAGTTATCAACGTGAAGTCCTTGTTCAGGGGGCTCGAGGACAAAAGGGTGAGGATCTCGATTACGGGCGGCATGAGGGCGCTGGGCATCGCGGTTCTGACGGCCTACTTGCTCACCAGGTGGAGGGTTGACCCCGAGGTCGAGGTGTACCTGGAGGGGCAGGGGAGGGCCTTGCGGTTGCCGCGCCTCTCGAGGGTGCTGGGGGTAGGCGTCCCCGAGGCCTGGCTCGAGGTGCTCTCAGCCCTGGAGAAGAGCGGCCCCTTAGGCGCAAGCGACCTCGGCGGGTTGCTGGGCAAGGATAGGAGCACCGTGTTCAGGTACCTGAAGAGGATGGAGGAAGCGGGGCTCGTGAGGCAAGTCGATGGCGGCTACGTCGCGACGGACCTCGGAAGGCTCCTCCTGTGATAAACGTAGCAACGCGTTCGGGGTCTTGTGCATAAAACTGCAACACCGTGACAAAAGAAGCTACACCCGTGCAAAAGACATATTAACCCCAACTTCGCGACTATCTTGTATGGCGCAGCAAACCTCGGTTAAGGGTCTGGTTGAGAGGGTGCTCTCGCCTGGAAGCGAGGACAGGGCCTTCCTGGACCAGTTCGTCCGCTACCTCGCCGCCTACAAGGTTGTGGAGCAGAACCTCTCGCTCTTCGACAGGCTCGCGAGGTGTAGGAGCGTCGAGGAGTTCGCCTCCGTCCTCTACGAGTGCGTGAGGGTGAAGGACAGGGTTCTCTCGAGGCTCGAGGAGGGCGTTAGGAGGGGGGAGTACAGGCTCGCCTTCGATGCTAAGGCTGAGGACGTCGGGAGGGTTTTCAACGTCGGCTCGGAGGCCGTCGAGAGGGTGGTTAGGCTCGCCGCGGAGAACCCTAGGTTCGTCGGGTCGGTGCTGGCGTCCCTCGCCCTCAGCTACGGCGGGATAGTGGAGGCCGAGAGGAGGGGGTGACGGGACATGGTGTACGTCAGGGTGACTGGTAGGGCTATAGTGAACGTGCACAGCGCGAACGCCGAGGGCGCCGTCGGGAACTACACGGGGCTCAGCAGGGTTTTCGTCGTCAAGAGAAGGGGCAGTGGCTACGAGGTCGTCGAGGAGCCCGTGATATCCGGGAACATGGTTAAGCACTGGCACGCCGTCAGGATGGTCGAGATACTCAAGGAGGTTGGAGGGGGGAAGGCGCGCCTCTGCGATAACTGCAAGAGGTTCATAATGTACAGGTCTACGATGAACTTCAACGACGAGTTCGAGTACGTGAAGGCCTGCGCGATCGAGGACGTGCACGGTTTCCTCCAGCCCGACGCGGGCGTTAGGAGGGAGAGCCTCGTCAAGTTCTCCTTCATGGTCCCAGTCGAGGAGCTGGACGCCGGCTCCACCGCCGTGACCCACAACAGGGTCTTCCTCGACGAGAGGGGCTCCGTGCCCAGGGAGCAGCAGGCGATGATGGTGTTCAAGAGGGAGCACGCCAGCGGCCTCTACGGCTTCTCCGCCGTCATGGACCTCAAGTACGTCGGCAGGCCCCTAGCAGACCCCGACAACGCCAACAAGGTCCTGCCGCTGGACGAGCGCAGGCTCAGAGCCAAGGCCGCGTTGCTCGCGATGGCCGACGTGCTCTCCGGGAGGTTCGGGGCTGCCAGCGCGAGGGCGCTGCCCATCGTGAAGGTAGAGGAGCTCGTATGCGCCGTCGGTAGGCAGCCGATACCGAGCCTGGTGCACGGCTTCTACAGCGACTACGCCGAGGAGAGCTACAGGCTACTCAGGGGCTTCCTCTCAGCGGGCGCCGCGCAGGACGTCAAGGTGTTCGTTTACGGCAGGAGGGTCGCGGAGGTGTTCTCGGGTCTCTCCGAGGTAAGGAGGGACGCGGTCAAGGAGGTTGGCTCGCCCGTCGAAGCCTTCGTGGAGGCCGCGAAGGTGGCGGAGGAGTGGCTGAGCTGATCCTCGCCAGGCTTAAACTACCTTTTTTCTCCGTTAAATCCCCGGAGGCCTTCCAGGTCATGTCGGCGCTCCCGCTCCCCCAGCCCTCCACGCTTCTAGGCGCCCTAGCCTACGGCGTCGGCGTCGCGAGCGGGCGCGGTACGAGGGCCTACGAGGAGGTAGTGGAGCTGGCGAGGAAAGGCAGGCTGATGGCGGCCAGGGCGGCGGCCCCGCCGGGCGCCTCGCTACCCCTGGTCTTCTCCTCCGTCGTCCTGAGGAGGTTCAGGGTGGCCGATAAGGCGCACGAGGCCAAGGGGAAGGGCGAGAGGAAGCCCATAGAGCTCCTCCGCGAGGCCGTGGGCTCCGGCGACTACGCGGAGGCGAAGAGGATAATCGAGGTGGAGCTGTCGGACGCGCTGTACAGGGAGTACGTCGTCGGCTTCGAAATCCTGGCGGCGTGGGTCGCGGAGGAGGGCGCCGTGGACCCCAGGGCGGCGTGGAGCGTGCACAGACTCGGCGACACCGAGTCCCTCTGCACGGTGGTGGACGTGTCCGTCGAGAGGTGCCCGGTCGCGAGGAAGAAGGTCGTCAGGACCCTGTTCCCGGCCCCCGCAGTCGACGGGATGCTGGTCAGGAGCGGCGGGGCTGTCTTCGCGAAGATGAGCGACGAGCTCAGGGAGCTGAGGACGTTCGCGGTCCCGGGGTTCAGGGGCTTCGAGCGCGCTGGACGCGCGAAGGTCCCCGTGTTCAGGCCCGGCTACGCGGAGATAGAGTACCCCGGGGAGGTCGCGGTCTGCGAGTCGAGCCTCGGGGACATCGTGCTGAGGGGGTGAGGGCTACGCCTACCCTGTACACGCCGGGGCACTCGCCCTACACGGACACGTTGATCATGCACGCGCTTGCCAGGGCGGCGTGGGGCGCGAGGGACGCGGCTCTGAGGGTTCGCGGCACGGGCTTTGAGTACGTCCTCGAAACCTCTGTCGACGCGCGAACGCTGGCGTACGAGCTCCGGCGCACATTCGAGGAGGTGCACGCAGCCTTCCTGGACAGGCAGAGGCTCGGGAGGCTCTTCCAGGACAAGGACGTGAGGTTGCTCGACTCCGCCCTCGACCCCGAGGGGCTACGGGCATTCCTGGAGGGCGAGCTCTCGAGGCCGGGGCACGCGGGCGCCGAGGGGAGGGGGTTCGACGGCTTGACGTTCAAGCTCCCCTTGATGCCGTCGGCGGGCAAGTACCTCCACACAGACCTCACGAGGAAGCCGAAGTACGAGGCCAAGGAGTACAGGGTGTGCAAGTACTGCGCCGCCCTAGCCGCGCTCGGGCTGGCCTCCTCTGTGTACGTGGCGAGGGGGGCGAGGGTCCTCGTGGTTACGCTGGCGTTCAGCGGCGAGGCCGGCTACGACGCGCTCGGCGGGTACTACGACTTCCTCCAGGGAGAAGAGGCGAAAGACGTGCTCGGCGTCCTGGGACCCCGCGTGGACAACGTCCCTGAGAGGCTCCTCGCCCAGCTTGCCGTGGCGCTCCTCACCCGCAACGCCCTGGAGGCCTTGGACCACGCGGGCGCTACGTGGAGGGTTTACGCGGTGAAGTTCGACACGGGCAGGGCTGTCCAGGTGAGGGGCTTCTACGACGTGGAGGTGGACAGCGTGGTGGGGGCTATGAGCTCGCTTGCGCGCGTGGACGACGCCAGCTACTCCAAGCTCCGGGACATGCTGAAGCAGCTCGCGAGGGCTACAGGCGCGGACAGCCCGAGGGCCGGCTACGCGCTCGAGGCCCTCTCCAGGCTCTTCGAGTTCTTCGAGACAGCGTCCCCGGACTCGCTCTACGGCTTCGCGAGGAGCGTGTACTGCGCGTACGAGGGTAAGGCTGGCTTCCACGGCGTGGTGGAGTCCCTGGTCAGGGCGTGGGTGTGAGCTTGCAGGAGTACTGGGGGGTAGTGGAGAGGGTCGTCTCGTCGAGGAACAGGAGACCGGTGCGCTACTCGTACTTCGAGGACGTCTGGAGGGCCGTAGACGAGGGGCACAGGCTGGTCGTCGTAAGGGCACCCACTGGTTGCGGCAAGACGGAAGCGGCCACCGCGCCGTTCATCAGCGACGCGGCTAAAGGCTCGAGGCGCTGGGTCTCGCTCGTCTACGCGCTACCCACCCGCTCCCTCGCCTCGGCGATGCTGAGGAGACTGTCCCGCTCGCTGGCCGCGGCGGGGGCGGAGTGGACCACCGCGACGCTGAGCTACGGGGGCCTCTGGGAGGCCAGGCCGTACCTCGAGGGGGACGTGGCAGTCACGACGTACGACACGCTCCTCCACCAGTTCTACGGCGTCGTCTCCCCGGGATACCACCTCCTCCTGCCCGCGGCGAAAGTCTCTGGCTCGCTCGTGGTCCTCGACGAGACCCACCTGCTCCAGGACGCCCACTGGTACGCCCCGAGCCTTCTCCCGGCCCACGTCGCGTCCCTCGTATCCCTGGGGGCCCAGGTGCTCGTGGTGGGGGCCACGGTGCCGGAGGTCCTGCTCGAGGAGCTACGGAGGGAGTACAGGCTTGTGAGCCGCGGGGAGGAGCCGGCAGTGGTAGACGCGGCGGACGAGCCGGCGAGGGGCAGGCTGGACGTCGAGCTCAGGGGCGGCGGGATGCCCGTGGAGGGGCTGTGCAGCCTCCTCGAGGGCGCCCCGAGGCCCGCGCTCGTCGTGGTGAACAAGGTCGAGAAGGCCGTCGAGGCCTACAGGGCGCTCCGCTCCTGCCTCGGGGGGAGCGTTGCGCTACTGCACTCGAGGCTGAGGGGCGGCGTCAGGGCGCGCGTTGAGGGGCTGTTCGAGGGGGACGGCGCCCCCGGGGACCTAGTCCTGGTCGCAACCCAGGTCGTGGAGGCGGGGCTGGACCTCGACGTGCGCTTCCTCGTGACCGAGGTCTCGCCTGTCGACTCGCTGATACAGAGGCTGGGCAGGTGCGCGCGGAGGAGCGACGGCCACGCCGTCGTCTTCCTGGACGAGGAGGCGGCGCGGAACGTCTACCCGAGGGAGCTCGTCGAGAGAACGCTGGGGGTCGTCGACGCCCAGTCGCTGGCGGAGAGCGTTAGGAGGCTAAGCGTTGCCCGCGAGCTCGTAGACGGGGTGTACGCGGCGGAGGTCGTCGAGAGGCTTAGGAAGGGGTGGGAGCGCGCCCTGAGCGAGGTGAAGGGCTGGGCCTTGAGGTTCCCGCGAAGCCTCCTCCACAAGGAAGCGCACAGAGAGCCGGGGCCCCTACTCAGGCTCGGCTACGAGGTCGCCTGCTACCTGCCGGGGAGCGCTGGCGAGTACGAGGCGTTGCTGGGCGGCGGGGAGACCGCAGTATCCCTGGAAAGGCTCAGGGACTACACCGTGAGGCTGTCCGTGGAGGGGCGCGGAGAGGCCCCGGCGGCCGTCGTCCACGAGGTCGGCGGCCGCGAAGTCGTCGTCGCGCTCGAGTACAAGCGGGTCGACGGAGGGCTAGCCCTGAGGGGGAGGCGCATGGAGCCCCGCGCTTTCCCCCGCGCCGTCGAGTCCGGCGAGCTCTTCCTGCTGAACCCGGCGTTCTACCTGAGCGAGGGCGGGGACGAGCTCGGGGTGGTTCGGCCGTGGAGGTCCCGGAGTGCGTAGCGCTGGCCAGGAGGCTCGGCCTACCGGAGGGCGCTAGGCCGTGCCCCGGTTGCCGGGGGCCCCCGCTCCCCTCCTACTTCCGCGAGGGTAGGGGGCTGGGCTGCTGGGTCGCCCACACCGCGCTCAGCGCGGTCGAGGCCGCGGATCTCGCTGAGGAGCTGGACCCTCTCCTGCGCAGGCTGGGCCTGCGGGGCTCGGTGCTAGACGCCGCGTTGCTACACGACGTAGGGAAGCTCACCGAGGAGTACGTGGAGCGGGCCTACCACTACCACAACTTCGCCTCCGCGGTGGTAGCCGAGGACGTGCTGGCCCGCATGGGTGTAGGCGAGGACAGGTTCGTCGTGGCGAGCGCAGTGCTCCTTCACCACGAGGCTAGGCACTGGGAGGAGCTCCTCAGGGAGCCTCTCCCCGGCCACGTGATCGAGACGCTCAGAGGAGGGCCCTTCAGGCTACACAGGAGCGCGCGTGCGGCCCTGGAGGCCCTCTCCGGCCTATTGGAGCGCGCCGGGCTGGGGTCCGAGGTTCCCCGGCTGGTCGGCGAGAAGGAGGTCTACGAGGTTAAGCGCGAGGTCAAGGTGAAAATCGCGCGGGTCGCGGTGCCGGAGAGGGTGCTACCCCTCTACTGGGTTCTCTACGAGGCTGACAACAGGGCGGCGAGCGCGAGGGAGGGGCGCTACTGGCTCTGGTCGCTGGGCGAGGCGGGCCGCCGAGACCCCCTCCGGCTCGCCGGGGAGGCCCTCGGGCAAGGGTTGCTCGCGGGCTTAACTGCCGTGAGCGTACCGCTCAGGCGCGCGCGGGGGGTGATGGGTTGAGCGGGGTTGTCTCGAAGCTACGCGCCTACGCCTCCTTCCTCGCGTGGCTCGCCGGCGTCTACTCGGAGCCGTGGCTGTCCGCCTTGGCGCTACGCTTGCGCAAGCTCTCGATCACCGCTAGGCTGAGGCTCACGGCTACCCTGAGGGGGGCCGAGTACCCCTTCTCCGCTCTGCACCCCGCGGTGAGGAAGGCGATCCGTGGGAGAGAGCGCGAGCTTAGGGAGCCGACGCCGATCCAGGTCCTCGGGATACCCAGGATACTCAGGGGGGAGAACGTCCTCCTAGTGGCGCCGACGGGCTCCGGGAAGACTGAGTGCGCCTTCCTGCCCGTTCTACACTTCCTGGCCGCCGAGAGGGAGGCTGGGAGGCTGGAGCCAGGGGTTTACGTGCTTTACATCACCCCCCTGAGGGCGCTCTGTAGCGACGTCGCGAGGAGGCTTAGATCCTACGTCCGCTCGGCCCTCGGCGACGGCTACCTCGTGGGCGTGTGGCATGCCGACATCAAGAAGAACGAGAAGACGAAGCTCGCCGAGAAGCCCCCGCTCGTCCTCGTTACCACCCCGGAGTCCCTGGAGGCAATCCTCGACACCAAGCACAGGTTCCGCAAGCACCTCGCGAAGCTGAGGTGGGTCATAGTGGACGAGGTCCACGAGCTCGCAGAGTCGAAGAGGGGGTTGCACCTCCTCGTCCTCCTCGAGAGGCTGAAGGCGACCTTCGGGATCCCGAGGCTCCAGAGGATACTCATCTCCGCGACAGTCGGCGACCCCCGCAGGATAGCGCGGCTCTTCGGCGGGTCGGACGGGAAGGTCCGGGTCGTGCGGGATCCCGGGCTCAGGAGGATTGACGCGGAGGTCGTGCTACGCCGCGGTAGGAGCGCTGAGGAGCTCGTAGACGCGCTCGAAGAGCTAATGGGGAAGGGTAGCGGGTACCTCGTATTCGTCAACACGAGGTCCGAGGCGGAGGAACTCCACGCGGAGCTCGAGAAGAGGGGGCTGGGCGATATACTCGTGCACCACGGCTCGATGGGCGCGTCGAAGAGGAGGGAGGCTGAGAGGAAGTTCAAGGACCGCGAGGTGAAAGCCGTCGTGTGCACTAGGACCCTCGAGCTAGGGATAGACGTGGGGTCCGTTGAAAGGGTCTTCCAGGTCGGGTCCCCGTCCCTGCCGGCGTACTTTGCGCAACGCGTCGGGAGGGCTTCGCACAGGCCCGGCGAGCCCGCTAGGGGGACTCTCGTGTGCCTCGACATGAACGACCTCGTGGAGTCCGCGGCCATACTGTCCATGCTCGGCAGGGGCTCGTTCGGAGCGAGAAGAGGGCCTCCGCCGGCAATGGACCTAGCCCTGCGCCAGGCCCTAGCCCTGGTACTACAGCACGGGGACAAGGCGGGCGCTCAGGCTGTCGCAGAGCTCCTGGGCTCGCTCCTCTCGCACGTACCCGCGTCCTGGGGCCTCGGCGCTAGAGAGGCGTTGAGGGTGCTGGAGGAGAGGGGCCTCGTCGAGGAGAGAGAAGTCGTGGACGTCTACGGCGAGAGGGCGAGGGTGCTCAGGCTCGGGGGGCGCTTCCCCGAGGCGTGGCGTAAGATCGGCGCGTTCTTCACGATGATCCCCGAGAGGAGCGAGCTGGAGGTGAGGCACGGGCGGGAGAGGGTGGGCGTCGTGGACGTAGTCAACCTGAGGCTGATGAAGAGGGGCGTTGTCATCAGGCTGGGGGGTAAGTGCTGGAGGGTGAAGGAGCTGAGGGGGCGCTTTGTGATCGTAGAGCCCGAGGCCTCTGACCGCTTCGCCATCCCCGTGTGGAGGGGCGGCTACGTGCTGGCACCTCAGAGCGTGGGGCTAGAGGTGTACCGCTTCCTCTCGAAGGCCGCGAGGCTTCACAGGAGAGGCACCTCACTCGGCGAGTGGAGATCCGGCGGAGTGGCGTTCAGGCTCGACGAGGAGGCTAGGAGGGGCCTCGCCGTGCTCGCAGAGGAGCTCTCGGCGCGCGGCGTGCCCATGCCCGGCCCCCGCAGGATGGTCGTTGACAGAGTTAAGGCCAGCGCTCTAGGCGCGCTGGACAGGTTCCTGGGCGTATCCCCAGAGCCTCGCGCCACGACGACTGTTCTCCTCTACCCCTTCGGCGACTACATCGCGAACACCCTGGCGGCGTTGCTCTGGAGTAGCGGGAGTGTGAGCAAGGTGATCCCGAGGAGCTACGGCATCCTGGTCCGCCACGAGGCCAGCTTCGACCCGTTGGAGTACCTCCTGGGCGCGGGCCGAAGGGAAGTCGAGGAGGCCGTGAAGAGCTCGCCCTACGTCTACGTGGTAGCGTTCGAGCTCAGGAGGAGCTTCGGGTACTCCCGCATAAGCGAGAAGACCCTAGAGGAAGACAAGCTCCTGCGCGAAGAGTGCGTGAGGCAGGCGAAGCACAGGTTCTACGACGTGGAGGGGGCGCTCAGGCTACTCGACTGGGTTAGGCATGGGTGTATCTCTGTCTCCGAGAGGCTTGTCGAGAGAGTAGGGGACCTGCACCCCGTCTCGCGCTACCTCTTCGAAGCGGAAAGGCCTCCCGCGCCCGCCGCCTAGCCTGGAAGGACCGGTAAGGATATAGGCTTGCCCCTCGCCCGTTTCCCCTGGTGCGGCTTTATGGGCGCGTGGCGCCGCCTGGCGGCCTTCCTGGCCATCGCGTACGCGCTTGCAACGGCTATCGACGTAGCGGTGTATGCCTCGGGTTTTCGGGGGGCGCTGGCGACGGTTGCGTGGGGCGCGGCGAGGATGTGGAGCGTGGCCCTCGCGGTGTGGCTCGCCGACAGGGTTAACGGTACGGGGTGGGGGGTTAGGGGCTTCCTGGGCTCCCCCTCCTCGGCCTTGAAGCTCTACCTGCTCTCCCCCCTCGTGGCCTACGCTGCGCTCGGGGTTTACGCGGTGCTCGCAACCCTCCTGGGGCTCTTCGACTTCGACGCCTACGTGGAGCTGTTGGCCAAGGCCCTCGAGCGCTCCGGCGCTCCCTCGGCGCTCGCCCCCGCGCTCGCCGTTGCCGGCATAGCGTCCGCCTACCTGGCCGCGGTGACCGTGAACGCCGCGCTAGCCCTGGGCGAGGAGCTCGGCTGGAGGGGCTACGCGTACAGGTTGCTGGGCGGCGAGCCGGGGCTCAAGTCGACGCTCGTGGTCGGCGTTGCGTGGGCGTTGTGGCACGCGCCGGCGACGATCCTCCTCGGCTACAACTACCCCGAGTCCAGGCTCCTCGGGCTCCTGCCCTACTCCGCGCTTCTCTCCGCGGCCACCTACCCACTCCTCCTCGCGACCACGGCTTCCGGTAGCGTGTTGCCGGCGGCCTCGCTCCACGGGGCTATGAACGCGCTCTGGGGGTTGACGGTGGCGGCTTCGAGGCTCAGGGGCGCGGAGGGAGAGCTCCTCCTCGGCATGGGGGTCCTCGGTGTCGCGGCGTGGGCTATCGTCGCCGTAGCCCTATGGGCGGTGGCGGGGCGCAGGAGGCGCGCGGAGAGGTTGCCGGAGGGTGCCAAGCCCGGCGAGCCGGGCCTCGCGGGTGGGAGCGTCAGGGAGGACCGCGGGAGTCGTTGATTCCCGGCAAGGTGCATTGCCGGGGAGGGCGCCGTCTCCAGGCGTAGCTACTTCTCCCACGCGTCGAGCGGGGGCTTGTGGCCCGGTGGTAGCGGGGATCTGTAGACGCGCCCGGCGAGCCTCCTCTTGTGCTCCTCCTTCGCCTTCTCCAGGATCTCGGGCTTCGTGAGCAGGTCGAGGGCCGAGGCGGCCAGCACCTTCGACGCGAAGATCAGCGCCTTGTGCCCGATCCCGGCGGCTGACTGGGCGACTGCCTGCCAGGAGTGCGCGGGGGTTCCGAGGACCCAGGCGGCGGTGCTGAACTCCAGTGTTGGCGCCTGCCAGCTGACGTCGGCTACGTCCGTCGAGCCGTGCATCACCGTCCCCTCGCCCCACGGGTCCGGGACCTCGTCGTCGATGAGCTTGTCCACGAGCCGCTCCCAGCCGGGCCTCCCGGACTTCCTCAGCTGGCCCACCTTCACCTCCCTCGGTATCGTCTTGGCTATCTCCTCGGCGAACCTCAAGTCCTCCTCGCTGTACTCCGGTAGCCCAACCTCGCGCATGTTCCCCACGACGAGCTCCGCGAGAACCCTGTTCGGCAGGAGGTTGTAGACACCCTCGAGGAACTCCACCTCGACCCTCGTCTGCGTCATCAGCGCGGCTCCCCTCGCTATGTCCACGACCCAGCTGTATATCCTCTCGACCTCCTCCCTCTCCGGCGCCCTGACGTAGTACCAGGCCCTCGCGTACTCTGGGACAACGTTCGGCTGGCCCCCACCCCTCTCCACGACGTAGTGGACCCTCGCGTCCTGCGGCAAGTGCTCCCTCATGAACTCCACGCCTATATTCATCAGCTGGACGGCGTCGAGCGCGCTCCTCCCCTCCTCCGGCGACGCGCCGGCGTGGGAAGCCCTCCCGTAGAAGTGGAACCTCGCGGAGTTCACCGCAAGGCTACTCTTAAGCGTAGCCGCGTTCATGTCGCCGGGGTGGTGGCTGAGAACAGCGTCAACGCCCTCGAACACTCCGTCGCGCACCATGAACACCTTGCCGCTGAAGTTCTCCTCCGCCGGGCAACCGAAGAACTTCACAGTGCCCCCCAGCCCCTCCCTCTCCATCGCCGCCTTGACGGCGAGCGCCGCCGCCATCCCGGAAGCCCCGTGGATGTTGTGCCCGCACCCGTGCCCCGGCGCCCCGGGGACGAGGGGCTCCCTCCACGGGACAACCTTCTGGGAGAGCCCCGGCAGCGCGTCGTACTCCCCGAGGATCCCGATGACGGGCCTCCCGCTACCCCACGTCGCGACGAAGGCGGTGGGCATCCCGGCGACCCCCATCTCGACCCTGAAGCCGTGCCTCTCGAGCTCGCCCGCGAGGAGCCTGGAGGACTTGAACTCCCTGAGGCCGAGCTCCGCGTACTCCCAGATCGCGTCGGAGACCTTGACCAGCCTCTCCCTGTAGCCGTCTATCCACTCCAGCGCGTACTCCTTAACCACAGGTCCCGCCCCCGACGTAGCGCATCAACAGCTCCCTGCTCTTCCTCACGCCCGAGGAGTAGTCCTCCCTCCCCTCGTACTCGAGGGAAACCCACCCCTTGAAGCCGTGCCTCCGGAGCATGCCGAATATCCTGCCGTAGTCGAGGTCCAGCGTGTACCACACGCCGCCGCCGAAGTAAGTCTTCGCGTGAACCATGACGGCGTAGGGCGCTATGGCTTCCAGCTCGCTGTAAGTGTCGTGGACGAAGTTCCCGGTATCCATGACGACGCCGAACCACCTCGAGCTAACCCTCCTCACTATCTTAAGCATAGTCTCAGCCCTCGTGGTGAGACCCCAGTGGTTCTCCAGCCCCACTATAACCCCGAGCTCCTCGGCCGCGTCGAGGCACCGGTACAGGCAGTCCACCACCCACTCCACGGCGTCGTCCTCGCTGTAGCCCTCGAGCGGTGGCTCAACACCCCTCCTCGCCATCAGCTCATCGAAGCTCTTCACCGTGCCCCACCTCCCAGAGTCCACCCGGACTACGTCCGCGCCGAGCTCGTAGGCAACGTTAAGCCACTCCACGACACGCTTAACCTCCGCCTCCCTCTCCGCGGGGTCAGGCCTAACGAAGTTGTTGTGAAGCGCGACGGCGTATATCTCGAGGCCGTGCTCGAACGCGAACCTCCTAACCTCCTTCAGGTAGCTCCTAGCCCTCGACTCCACGTGGTCCACGAGAACCTCGACCCCCGCGAAGCCGTCCTCGTAGGCCCTCCTCAAGTACTCCCTCAGCGGCAACCTAGGCCCCTCGAAGTGCCAGTACGAGTAAGTCGAAACCCCGAGCCTCACAAGCAAAGCCGGACAGCCGGGCTAATAAGGCTAGCGAAGAACGCTCGTCAACGCCACGATAGCTGGTGAAGGTGCTTTAAGGATTACTATCGCCGGTAGCCACGCCGCGCGAATTCTTTTAGGGTTGCTCGAGTATCGTTATCCTTATGTAGGCTTCCCCTGTGCCATCGAACCTCAGGTCTCCCTGCTTCATTCCCGGCTCTACGCGGAGCGATGGCCCCGCGGCTGTCCTCCTCTCCCAAGTTGCGCAGGAGAAGTACTTGGAGTAGTCCGTTTGTATGAAGAGTCGGTTGATCTCGTCTTCGCTCTTAAAGGTCCAGGGGTAGAAGAGGTCGATTATGCCCCTGTCTATCACGCAGGTGAGCGTAGGCGTGTTGCCTAAGGCTGCGCCCACGTCGAAGTATAGGTTGTCGTTCCTGACGACCACCGCGAGCCTTCCCCATGCTCCTCCCCAAGCCGTGTAGTTGAGCTCTACTTTTATCTTCTTCCAGGGAGGCATGGATATGTAGAAGACCCAGTCGGAGCCGTTTACCCAGAACCAGCCGTTGCCCAGGTACTTGTACACGGCGCGGAAGGGTACGACCATCATCTTGGAGGGCTGCGCGACGGTCTTCACGGTGGTGTTGCCGGCTATCAGCTCTATGACTGCTCCTTCGAGCTTCGCGGGCGCATAGCCCCACACCTGCTCGAATACCTCGCTATCCGAGAGGTTGAGCGCGAGCCACCTCGCCCTGAGCGTCTGGTTCGTCGAGAGCCTCCTCCACCCCTCGAGGCACACCTTGACGGTCTCGTTGAACGGCACGCAACCAGCGTCGTCCACGCCGTAAGGCGAGAGGTTCAGCCTAAGCACCCCCTCGAAGCCCACCTCGAAGTCCCCCGCGTAGACAGTCCCGTTGAGGGAGACGGGGACCCTGACGTTGACGAACCGCGCCACCCTCCTGGACCTCTCGAAGACTAGGAGCAACGAGGAGTTCGAGGAGACCTCCAGCGCGGCCGAGGAGTTGACGGGCCTGTAGCCGCCCGGGGCTACGGGCTCGACGAGCACTGTCGACGGGCACGGAACCTCGACGGACGCCGGGAGCCGGTAGAGGGAGCCGTTAACCCTAGCCCCAGCACCCTCGACGTTCGCGCGCAGGTAAACAGTGCAGAAAACCCTTTCAAACACAGCCTCGACGGTAGTGTTCCCATACACCTTCGCTACGCCAGGTAAAACGGGCGACCCGTTCACCATCAGCGTTTTCAGCCTCCAGCCCTTCGGCGCCGACGCGTTGATAGCCAGGACCGCCGGAACCCTGAGCGTCAGGGTGGTGTTCACGTAGCTTGAGCCGTTGACGAGCAGGGCCCCAACGCCGTGAACCCTCAGAGCGACTGTGGCGTTTCTAGGCTTCTCGGCGGGCGCTGTAGCCGGCTGCTGGGGTAGCATTTTAGGCGCCGTGAACATCACGTAGGCGGCGACCACTGCTACTGCTACTAGCAGTGCGAGGGTCTTTGCCTTCATACCCATGCGTTACTTCCGGCCGAGGGTTATTTAGGTTTGTAGCGGCGTTAACCCGGGGTCTGCGCGGTGATAGAGGTTAGGACGGAGAGGCAGGCGAGGGCCCTGGTGCTCGGCGCTACAATCCTGGGGACGGGCGGTGGCGGGAGCCCCTCGCGGGGGCTGGCAGCGATCCTAGACGCCCTGCGGAGGGGGTTGCCCGTGAGGATCGTCGACGTCGGCGAGCTCCCGGAGGAGGGCTTCGCGGTCACGGCGTACAACGTCGGCTCGATAGCCCCGGGCGCCGCGGCGGCTAGGGAGCGCAGGATCGCCGACCCCTTGAGGAGGGCTGTCGAGGAGCTGGAGAAGGTTCTGGGCGGGAGGGTTGCGGCGATAGTCCCGAACGAGATGGGCGGCGGGAACACCGCGGCAGCCCTCAGCCTAGCCGCCGAGCTCGGAGTCCCGGCCGTCGACGGTGACCTCGTCGGGAGGGCGGCGCCCGAGGTGCACCAGTGCTCCGCGATCGTCGCAGGGGTCCCGCTGTGCCCCTCGGCCGCCGTGACCGCTAGCGGAGACGTGGTCGTGGTTAAGGAGTACGCGAGCATCGACGACTACGAGGCGGTAGTGAGGCACCTCTCGGTGCTCGGGGGAGGGCGCGCCGCCGTGGCGGATACGCCGATGAGGCGCGGCGAGGCGGCTAGGGCCGTGGTTAGGGGGACGGTGTCGAGGGCGATGAGGGTCGGCGAGGAGGTGCTGAGGGCCAGGGAGGAGGGGAGGGGCCCCGTGGCTGCGGCTACGCGCGCCCTGGGCGGGTGGAGGGTTTTCGAGGGCGTGGTCGAGAGGTACGAGTGGAGGGACGAGGGCGGCTTCCTGCTGGGGGAGGCCGTTGTGAGGGGGACGGGGGAGTACAGGGGGAGGACCCTAAGGACCTGGATAAAGAACGAGCACATAATGGTCTGGGTGGACGGCGAGCCCGCGGTAATGCCTCCCGACCTCTTCTCCCTGCTCAGGGACGACGGCGAGCCCGTCACGAACACGGAGCTGAAGGTCGGCGACAAGGTACACGGGGTGGCCGCGAAGGCGCCGGAGATCTGGAGGACGCCCGAGGGGCTCAGGTACTTCGGACCCAGGCACTTCGGCTTCGACTACGACTACGTCCCCGTCGAGGAGCTAGTCGAAAGAGCACTCCGAGCCACGCGGTGAGCAACAGTGCAGCCGGGGCCCGTGCTCAGCTAGGTGCCCGTGCAAGTAAGCTTAAATTCGCGGAGCCCTCTTACATCTCGTGGCGAGGTTGACCGTTTCGATAGACGACGACCTGGCAGAGCGCCTGAGAAGGGCCGCGGAGGCTCTCTACGGGTCGAGGAGAAGGGTATCCAGGGTGGTCGAGGACGCCCTCAGGAGCTACCTAGCCTCCCTGGAGATAGAGGAAAATGTGCGCTACCTTGCAGTTAAGGGTGGAGAGACCCTCGCCGAGGCAAAGACGCTGTCCGAGCTCGCCGCAAAGCTCAGGGAGCTCGGGGTCGACACGAGAGGGGTTAGGATAGTGAGGAGCGGTAGCCCTAAGAGCCCGGCCCGCGGCGGGTACCGCTTAAAGCCGGCGGCTGAGTAAGAAGCATTAGCGTGATAGCCTCCTCTAGACTCAGATTCCGTGAGAATGCGTGCCAAGCCCGTCTACCAAGGTTTTCGCCCCTCCGAGGCTTAGACGCTCCGTCCTTGGTTACTGCGGTGCAGAGTCTCCCTCAACCACTCCTCCGCCGATACGGCGACACCCCCAGCCTTCTCCAGCAACTCCCTGTCACTAGTAACGAGCCTCGTGCCCTAGCGTAGTGGACGTAAGCCGCGTCGTAAGCCGTGAGGCCGAACTCTACAGCCGCCTCAGCTATGGCCTGGAGATCCTCGGGCTCGACTCGTACCACCTACAAGTACTCGATTAGCGACGATACAGCCGAGCGAGAGTCCCTGAGAAGCCCTCTGCGCCCCTCCACTACAACGGCGTTAAGAACCTCGTACAGCGTTAAGTCGAGCACGGCGGCGCCCTCGAGGAGCTAGCGCGCGGGGATCACGGGACAACTTCATGAAAGGATAGAGGGCCGAGGCATCAACGAGCACCGGGAATCCTGCCCCTCCTGGAAGCCTTCACGACCTCCACCCACTCCTCGACCGGAAGATCGCCCATGCTCTCAGCGAAGCCTCTCAGAGCCTCCTCGACCCTCCTCAGCTTCTCCTCCTCGACAGCCTTCCTCAAAGCCTCCTCAACAACCCTCCACACGTCAACCCCCCGATCCTCCTATGCGTACCGGTGCTCGAGCCGCGCTTTACAAAGAGCTGGGAATGGTTGCTAGTAAGCATCTCTGACCCCCTCCTCGCCTTAGGGAGCAAGGCTTCTATTTGCAGTGAAAACAAAAGCCAACGGTAAAAGCTTTAAGCGTTGAAATAAATTGATGCTAAACAGGTGCTGAGGCGGGTGGTTGCAGAGGGGCGTAAAAATGTCTTTTTATGTGAGGTTTGTTAACCGTGTCAAGGAGATCGATTCTCTAAGGTCTTGGTGCTCATCCCAGAGAGCTACCCCCATCTATCTCTATGGTCCCGAAGGCTGCGGGAAGACGAGGCTCCTAAAAGAGTTTGTTTCTAGGTTTGAGGAGTTCTTCGGTGAAGACGCTATAGCTATATACATCGATGCTTTGGAGAGAGAGTCGCTGTCAAAGGCTTTTCTCTCATCGAAGTCTGTGAGAATAGCAACTGAGACTCTTCTAAGCCTTGTTGAGAGGTTCTCGGGTCTCGCGGTTGGGAGAGCGCTAGCAGAATCCATCGTAACTCTCGTTGAAAAAGCTCTTACGAAGAGAAAGCTGGAGGAAAGCTACATACTCATAGCGGTTGACGATGTTGCAAAAGCCGTTGGGCTCGACCAGATCGAGCTGTATGTTAAGTGGCTCTACGAAGCTATGTGGAAGCTCTACGAGGAATACAAGCCAAGAGCTATAAACATGGCTGTTACAACGTCTGAGGGGGAAAGCCTAAACCTTGTACTGAGACATAGGCACTCGTACATAGCTCTCCTATGGAACCTTGATAAAAGGGGTTTCGAGGAGCTGTTCGAAGAGCTTAACCCACCAAGTAGCATAGACTTCGAAACTGTTTGGAGATTGCTGGGTGGAAACCCTGGGAAGCTGGTAGAGCTTAAGGTAACGTATGGGTGGAGCATAGACGACATGATCAAGGATGCAACCGCAAGGCTGGTTTCAGTAGCCAAGGAGGTTAGAGGCAGAGGGCTCGTGGAGCAAGTTAAGCTGATTATCGAAGACCCCGACAACATATGGCATAGGGCGTCTGTAGAGATGGGAGAGGCGGAGAGGATACTGTTAAGACGCAATCTAATCATATACAAAGGAATGCCGACGATAGCGAGGGAGGATGTGAAGCCAGACAAGGAGATCGGCATAGGGGAGTACTATGCATGGCAAATACCCTCGTATAGAGAGATTCTGAAGAAGATACTTGGCGTGTGAAGAGACCAGCGCACCAACCCCTCTTCGCATCGCGCGGGAGCACAGTCTCAGCGCTTGTAAGGTGCGAGCGCGTAGAGCCCTAGCTCCCGGGCTCTCTCGTCGGCGGCTGGGTGCACGAAGAAGCCGAACAGAACCCCCAGGACCTCCCCCGCCTCCCTCCCGGCGAGCCTCGCGTAGACCCTCTGGTAGAACTTGTCCACGTCGTCCCTGTAAATCCTCGCCTTCACCTCGCCTACGACCAAGACCCTCCTCCCCTCCCTGGTCCCCTCCCCGTACAGGTCGACCTCCACCTCCTCCCCGTCCACCCTCACGACGCCCCTGCCCAGCTCCACCTCCACGCCCAGGTGCCTGTACAGCCAGCCCGGGACCATGAGGGCCGCCACGTCCTCCAGCCCGAAGCCGATTGCCTCGCTGAGCCTGCCGACCTGCGCGGCAAGCCCCCTCACAGCCTCCTCGAGCCTAGCTATTGCCTCGTCGTGCCTAGCTATAGCCTTCTCCAGCCTAGCGATGGACTCGTCGTGCTTGGCTACGGCCTTCTCTAGCCTAGCTATCGTCTCATCGTGCTTGGCTACTGCCGCCTCCAGCCTGGCTATTACCTCGCTGTGCTTAGACACTGCCGCCTCCAGCTTCGCTATGCTCTCGCTTTGCCTAGCCACAGCCTCCTCCAGCCTGGCAAGCCTCTCCTCGGATTTCGCCTGAGCCTCCGCCAGCCTAGCTACAGCCGCCTCCAGCCTAGCTACTGCCTCGTCGTGCCTGGCTACGGCTACTTCTAGCCTAGCGATAGCCTCGCTGTGCCTGGAAACAGCCTCCCCGAGCCCGGCCACCGCCGCCTCTAGCCTGGACAGCCTCTCCTCGGCCCTCGCGTGTGCCTCCACTAGCCTCTCGACAGCCTCCCTCAACCCCTTCAACTCCGCCCTTAGATCCTCGAGCCCCAGAAGCCCCACTACCGCGTACCTAAACTCCTCGTCCTCCCTGAGCAGCCTGAGCATCTCGCCTTTAAGGCTGGAGGCCATCGAGACTAGACCTCGGCAAGCCTAAAAACCTTTACGGACACCCGGCGCCGGGCCGCGGCGCGGCAACGCTCCTACTCGACTAGCTCGAGGAGCTTCCTGACCCACTCCCTCGCAACTACCAGCCCGTCCCTGACCTCGACGAGGCCCTTCTCCTCGAGCTCCTCCACGCTTACGCCCCTCCTCTCCAGGGCGCCCCTGGGGGTGGGCTCCCTCAGCTCCCGCAAGGCATCGGCGTATTTCGCCTTCAAGCCGAGGGGTAGCACGGGTAGCTCGATGACGTCCCTCGTAGCCTCGTGCACGTAGAACACGGAGTCCGCGCCTACGAGTAGCGAGACCAGCGTCAGGTACGCCGCCTCCACCTTGAAGCCAGCCGTAGCGTTAACGTAGACCCTGTACCCGCTCCTCTTCTTGTTCGCCATCAGCCTAGCCGCCTTGTCCACCATGTCGAGGAGGGCCTCGTGGAAGTACTCGTAGCCCCACCCGAACTTCTTCAGCTTCACGGGCTCCTGGACCTGGACCCTCGCCCCGCCCAGCGCCCCCCGGAGCCTCTCCCTCGCGTACCTCTCGACGAGCCTGGCGCAGAAGTACCCCGTACCAGTGTCGGTCGAGTAGAACATGAGCTCGACGTCCGCGCCCGCAAGGCTACCCTTCCTCCTCTCCAGGAAGCCTAGCAGAGCGTTAAGCTCGGCGCTAGCCTCCCTGGGGCTAGCCTCCAGGACCCTGTAGACGGCGTCGAAGAGCTCGTCGCCGGGGTGGGCCCTCGCCTCGAACTCCCTCTGCCTCTCGTCCGTGACGCTGAGCCTCGAAGAACCCTTGACGAGGCCGCGGTACTTCTCGGGGACCCTGTCCAGCCACTTGGTCTCCACGTTGCCCAGTATGCTCGTACCCACCGTGGAGACTACGAGCACCCCCGCCATACGCTCCAGGAAAAAACCCGGAGTAGATAAACCTAGCGCACGTAGCCCGAGTACTTGCGGAGCAGGCGCCCCACCTCCTCCGCGAGCCCCTCGGGCAGGAGGGGGTCCGAGAGGTAGCCGGCCAGGTCCCTCAGCCTAGCCTCCACCCACCCGAGGTCCCCCTCCTCAGCGGCGACCCTCAGCTCGACGTCCATAGCCTCCAGGTGGGCCCTGTAGGAGTCCGGGTAGGCCCTCCTCAAGACGCCCCGGTCGACCCTGTACCCCATCCTCTTGAGCGCACTTATCTCCGCGAGCTCGTGGATCAAGAGGTACCTGTTGCCCACGACGCCCCACAGCCCCGCCCTGTCCCCGGTGTAGGTGTCGGCCTCCATGTACGCGGCGAACTCCTCCGGCGAGACGTCGCAGTCGAAGCCCCTCCTCCTCAGCTCGCCGCAAACCTCCCGAACCCTCTCCTCCACCTCCCGCGGCAACACGGAAAGCAACGGCGCCCGGCTTAAAAAGCTCGGGGTCGACAGTTGACGATGGTTAAACTTTTATCCGGGTTTAACCGTGTAAGCATGGGTAACCGTGATGAAAGCCGTGCTCAGGGTCCGCAGGAAGGGCGTCGTCATACTGCCCAAGAAGCTGAGGGAAGCCGCCGGCATAAGCGAGGGGGACGAGGTCTACGCCGAGGTAGCGGGGGGAGCGATAGTCCTGAAGCCGCTGAGGCCGACGGTCGTGGACGTCGACCCCTCCCTCGTCGAGAAGCTACTACGCGAGGAGTACGAGCTGGAGGAGGGCGCCGGGGTGGGCGGCGCTGAGGGCAGTCCTTGACACCGGGGTACTGGCGGAGTACATAGTCGCGAGGGCCCCCTACAGGCCCAGGGTCGAGAAGCTCTTCGGCGAGGCGGCGAGGGGAAGGCTCAAGCTCTACGTCAGCGTAGTCACGCTGAGCGAAGCGCTCTACGTCGCCTCAAGGATATACGGCGCCGCCGGCGTCGAAGACCCGAACGAGAAAGCCCTAGAGTTCATAGACTGGGTCACCGCCAGGGCGACCCCAGTAGCCGCAGACGAAGACGTAGCCGTGAGGGCCGGGGAGCTGAAGAAGAGGCTTCGAATAGCGCTACCAGACTGCTACACGATAGCGACAGCCCAAGCCCTAGACGCCACCCCCCTCTTCAGGGCGCCCGAAAAGGAGATGATACCCGTCCTCGAAGCCCTCAGGAAAGCCGGAGTAAAGTTCCTGGATGAGGTGGAAGCGTAGCGCCCAGCGCGCTCAACCCTTCTCCACAACGCTTCTCACGTTCTCCATGCACTCCTCCCTGTACCTCACGTAGACGCTCCCACCCTGCACCTTGACCTCCACGACGTTCCTCTCCAGGCCCGCGTGAGCGTAGAAGTTCCTCGCGTCCACGTCGCACTTAACCCCTCTCCCGAGGATCTCCTTAAACTTCTCCACAGCCTCCCTCCTAACCGAGTCCCCGACACCCTCCTTGCGGAGCAGGCCCTCCACAGCGTCGTACACAGCCGCGTAGGGCACAACCCTCCCCTCAAGCTCTATCCCAGCATCCCTCGCCGCCGAAACCCTCCTCTTAACGTCGCTCACCTCGTAGCCCAGCAACCTCTCGCCGAGCCTCGTAAGCCCGAGGGACCTCCCCACCTCCAAGAGCCTGTCAACCCCCATGAACCCCTGCTCGTCCACCCCGCACAGCTCCGCCAGCCTCGGGACCACGCGTCCAAGCACGTAGACAGCCTCCAAGACGCCCGGCACGGAGTCGCTGAACGCGTAGACATGCTCCACGCGCACCTCGCCACCGGAGGCGACGTCCCTCTCGTAGAGCGCCCCTCTGACCCTCTCTAAAAGCCTCCCGGCCATCGAGGAGAAATCCCCGCCGGCGAGCTCCCTCACCTTCGAGCACAGGTAAAGCGTTAAGCCGTAGCCGGCGAGCTCCACCAAGGCCTTCGCCAGCGGTTTAACCTCCTTCAGCTCCCCGAACTCCTTCCTCAGCTCTTTAAGGCTATCCGGCGGCTTGACCTTCTCATCCTTCTTGAGCATCCTGTAAGGCTCCGAGTCGAAGTGCGGGAGCAACTCCTCCAAGACCTCCCTGGGCGAGGCGCTGAACACCTTCACGTCGACAACCATGACGCCCAGCTCCAAGCCCGCGAGGCCGCCCGCCGGAGTATCGCTCTGAACGGTGGCGACGCAGACCTTCCTCCCCTCAAGCGCGCTGTAAACCCTAGCCACCCTCTCGACAACCCTCTTCGCGACTATGGGCAGGTAGTTTATCCCGTGCGTAGAGTCGAAGACAACGGCGTCCGGCTTGAAGGCGTCGACCCTCTCGAGCAGGTCCAGCTCCATCGCGACAGCCGCGTTCTGCGGCGACCCCCTAAACACGTACCTCTTACCCTTACTACCGGGGCCCAGCGCGTACACACCCGTACCCGGCAGAACAACCGTGGAAACCTTGTCGAGCGGGAACCCAACCTCCCCGAAGTAACCGGAGACGAAAAGCCCGGCAACCTTCTCGGCCCTCCCGCGAACCTCCCCGTAACCCTCCGGGTCCTTGTTCAACCACCCGTCGACGTATTTGTTCAGCTCCTCTACAAGCTTCCCCCTGACGTCGTCGTCGGAGGGAACGCTCAATCTCGGAACAGCGGACAGAGAGTCAAGAGCGTAGACGACGACCCCCACGTCGAAGCCCATCTCGCTCAAAGCCTTCGCCTCCACGGGAGTAGGGCTGTGGGCCTCCACGTAGCCTCCAATGCTCCACTCGCTCAACCTATGCCACTTATCGACGTTGGCCGGCGGAACAGCGGCCGAGTACCGCTCTTTGAGCCAGTTACCCGGGAAGCCCCACGTAGCGACGACCAAAACCCTGGACACGGGGCATCCAGGAATTACTGTGCAAAAAGTTAAATAAGGCTTTCGGGGCGGACGATCAAGAATCGAAAACGAATAGTAATCGGTGGTAAACGTTCAGCCCTTAACCGATGAGCTCAAAACATTCCACGAGCAGATCCGCGCTCAACCCCAACGCGAACAGCCGACACTCCACCCTCGGCATCAACCATCCTCGCGGTCCTCCCTAACGTACTTAGCGGCGGTCCCGCTAGGCGCCGGGGGGAAGAGAAGCGATAACCTTCTCTAAATCCTCTACAGCCTTCGCTTGCTCAAGCTCCTCAACCCTCCTCTCTAGAAACCTCCTCACCTCCTCACCCCAGTCAACGCGGCCTCCAAGCTCATCCATACGCCTCTTAAGCTCCCCCGGAATCCTAAAAGAGACAGTCACGCCCCTCCACCAGCAACGCACCGAGAACATACGCGTACACCCACACTTAAAACCATCGCGTACACCAGCCACCGCTACCGGGAAGCCTTCGAGCTGTAAACCCTCACACCCCTCTCGAAAGCCTCCGCGTAGAAAGGGTTCCCGGCGGCCACCGCCTCCTCGAGCTCCCTCCTTGAGACAACCGTGACCTCTACATCCACGTCCCCCACACTCCTCAGCGCGAACCTCTCGCTATCCGAAACCTCGCGCTCAACAACGACCAGAATATCCACGTCGCTCAACCCCCGCACGAACTCACCCCTCGCGAGAGAACCAGCCACTATCACCTCCAAAGGCCTATACCTCTCCACCAGCTCGTCTACAACCCTCTCCAACCCCGGGACAAGGTCCTCCAAAGCCCCACACCTAAGAACCTCCCTCAACCTCACCCTCGACACATACAACCACCCCTCGCACAAACCAGCTTCAACCCCAGCCCAAAAAGCTTAACCCTCCCGAGGCGAACAACCGCCCGTGGACACAGCCAGGACCACGAGGCTCATTGAAGAAGCAGAAAACCTCCTGAGGGTAGCCCTCGAAGAGTTCGAGAAAGGCGTCAAAGAGGGAAGCGACGAGGCAATCAGGGACTCAGCCGAGAAAGCCTGGCGCGCCGTAGCCAAAGCGGCAGACGCACTCCTACTCGCCAAGGGCTTCAGCGAGGAAAACATCGAGACCCACAGGCAGAAAAGGCTCGCCCTCGAAGAACTAGCCGCGAAAGACCCCGAAGTAGCGAGGCAAGGCTTCAAGGACAGGTTCATGGCTAGAGAATACACGCTCCACGTAAGATGCTTCTACGACGGAGAGTACACCTTGAGCTCCCTGAGAGAAGAGTTGGAGAAGGCCAGGCAGTTCGTAGAAGACGTGAAGAAAGCCACCGCCTAGAAGGCGCGCCGGCGAGGTCTTACAAAAAATAAAAAATCAATGCCTTCGAAGAAAAGTCCATAGAAAGGTGCTATGACCCTTAAGGCAGGCGGTAAAGAAAGAACTCTCCTCCATACACGTTACGCTCTCCTAGCGCTGATGATCATACTGGTTATGACTCCCCGTCTATTAACCGCGCAAAGCACTAGCGTGAATGTACATGGAGTAGTCGTTGACCCGAGGGGGGCGCCGATAAGCGATGTATCAATACTGATCTTCGGCGAGGATAACACTCTTGTCGCCAGAGTTAAAACCAGCATGACGGGTGACTTTTGGGCTTTACTGGCTCCAGGCACGTACAAAGCTTCCCTAATTAAAGTGGGCTACGAGGCTAAAACCATTTCCTTTAGCATTTCCGGCGACAGGCTACACGTAGAGCTGGGAGAGATCACCCTGGATTACAGCCTCTCAGTCTCCGTAGAGCTCAGAGATGTAAGAGCCAGCTGTCTTTCCACGCTCCGCATACCGGTGGTTTTGGCGGAGAAAGGTTCGAGAGAAGAAACCGTCACCCTCTCGGCGAGCGCACCTTCCGGGTGGACCGCTGGCTTCTACCTGGGAGACCTCGAGGTGAAAAGCATAGTCTTAAGCCCTGGGCAGACCTTGAAGCTTGACCTAGTGCTGAAAGTACCTTACAACGCCTCCGGTCGGTACAACATAACGGTAGACGTTCTTGGATACACTCTTCAGAGGAGAGTGATCACAGTCGACATCGAGCATAGAGACCCCCAGCTCGTAACATCTACCTACCTAAGCGTAAAGGCGTCTCCCGGCTCAACGGTGAGCCTCGACGGTTTAGAGATAACGAACAAGCTTCCCGATAGGACTTCAGGGGTAGTCTTCCTGCTACTACCGAGCCGGTGGTCAGGGAGTATTCTCGACTCAACTAGCGGCAATAACCTCTACAAGCTCTCCTTGAACCCCGGAGAAAGCGTGAAAGCTAAAGTCGTCCTGCAGATCCCCGATACCGCGGCACCGGGTAACTATACAGTAGGCGTTGTGTTCAGAGGCGTGGACCCGTACTTCGAGTCGAAGCTCTGGCTCAACGTTACCGTCGTAAAGGGAAAGCCCCTCGCGAAGCTAGAAACCGAGACTCCTTTCCTCAACACCTACGCCGGCCGTAGTGCAAGCTTTCTCGTCACTACTAGGAATATCGGCGAAGGAGACGGAGTCGTAGAGCTAGTCGTGAAAGGACTGCCGCCCGGCTACAGCTGGCGTATAGAAGACCTTAACGGGAATGTTATCTCCAAGCTGTACCTGAAGGCGGGAGAAAGCAGGCAATTAAAAGTTGTCGTAAGCGTACCTCTCCTCGCCGAGCCCTCGGTCATTCCTTTCATACTCGAAGCCAACACGAACTATTCTCGTGTAAGCCTACCTCTCAACCTGGGAGTTATGGGAAGCTACAGCCTCGAGTATACAACCCAGAACTTCTACTTGGAGGTGACATCGGGCTCTTCGGCCACCTTCCAATTAGGGGTCAAAAACACCGGCTACAGCTCATTAACAAACGTAAGAATAGAGGTGTCTAACGTGCCGAGGGGGCTCCGCGTAAACATCTCTCCAGAAGTCGTTCTATCGCTTAAAGCCCAGGAAAACGCCAACTTCACGGTAACAGTTTACGCAGAGCCGGACGTAAGCGCTGGAGACTACTACATAACCTTGAAGCCGCTGGCCGACCAGCTCAGCGAGGATCAATCCCTAGTTGCAACGAGGCAACTCCACGTATACGTAAAGACGGGGGCCGGCGCGGTATACATAGGGCTGGGAGCTCTACTCGCACTAGTAGTGCTTTTAGTCGCGGTCTACAGAAAGTTCGGCAGGAGGTGAGAGAGTGGAGCTCGCCGTGGAAACAGATAGGCTGGTCAAAGTTTATAGGGACAGGGGATCCGAGGTCAAGGCTCTCGACGAGGTTAGCCTCAGAGTGCCGGCTGGAAGCATCTTCGGCATATTCGGGCCCAACGGTTCCGGGAAGACCACGCTTATATCAATCCTCTTGGGCTTGATTTTACCCACGAGGGGTAGCGCAAGGGTGCTGGGGTACGACGTTGTAAAGCAGTCCCTAAGCGTGAGAAAGAGGGTGGGGTTGCTACCCGAGGCCTTCGGCTTGTACGAGCACATGACCGCGCTTGATAACCTAGTATTTTTCGGGCTACTAGACGAGGTGCCGAAAGGCGAGGTCGAGAAAAGGGCCCGCGAGGTCCTCGAGCTCGTAGGACTGAGCAATAAGGCGGGCGCAAAGGTCTCCACTTTCTCGAGGGGCATGATACAGAGGCTGGGGCTAGCGCAGGTTCTCATGAAAGACCCAGACCTCGTAATCCTCGACGAGCCGACGATGGGCCTCGATCCAGACGGCATAGAACTCCTAAAGATCCTAGTGCTAGGGCTCAGGGAGAGGGGCAAGACCATAATGATATCCACGCACCTCCTCCACGAAGTCGGCAACATCTGCACGCATGCAGCGATAATCAGGAAGGGTAAGGTATTAGCTCAGGGTAGCCTCGAGGAAGTTACACGAGAACTCGCAGAAAAGCAGTATTCAGCCTACGCGGTGAGAAGGACGGATTACTCCGAGAGGCTCCTCGAGGAGCTCCGCTCGCTCCCCGAAGTCATAGTTACGGGGCACGGCGGGAACACGATCAGGGTTTTAGCGAAGAACGACCGCGTCTCCGCGCTCATCGAGGTCGCTGAAAAGCACGGAGCCGCCGTAGAACCCTTAACATACAGGGAGGTAACCTGGGAAGACGTGTACCGCTTCTACCAGGGTGGTGCTAGGTGGTAAGCAAGGTGCTAGTAATCGCGAGGAAAGAGTTTGCAGACACGGTTTCAAGCAGGAGGTTCTGGATCGTGGTCGCAGTCTTCCTGCTCGTATTCCTGTTCAACACGGTCTCCGTCTACCTAAGCTTCAGGGCAGGCCAAATCCCCCAGGAGAGGGACCTCTTCCTAGAGATAGGACGAGGCATAGTAGCATCCCTAGAGGTAGCGGCGCCACTCCTCGGGATAGCCCTGGGCTTCAGCGCCATAAGCGGGGAAAGGGAGAGGGGGACGCTGAGGCTCATACTCTCAAAGCCCGTGTACAGAGACGTCGTAGTAAGCGGCAAGGTGCTAGCCTCGCTAGCATGCATCACGCTGGTAGTGTCGGGCGCCTCGCTCCTAGCGGTGCTAGCCTCGGCCATCCAGGGAGTAGCGGTGATGCCCGACCACATCGTTCGACTCGCGATATTCATCGCGCTCGCTACGCTCTACGCGCTAACGTACTACGCTTTCTCCCTCCTAGCCTCTATACTCTCCAGAAAGTCAAGCCACTCCTTGCTACTAAGCCTAGCCGTCTGGGTGTTCTTCGCAATAGCTTTACCCGCGGCATCGATAGCCATAGCCTCGCTACTAGCAGAGCCCCCGCCACCCACTACCACCGGCCTAGCCGAGTGGCTGAGCAGAGTCATTCAAACCTCCCTCACCCTGCAGTACTTCTCTCCCAACCTGCACTACGCGTCACTAGGCTACCAGCTTTTCGGCATTAGAATAACTTTCACCGCCAAAGGCAACGTCGTAGAGGTAACAGAGTACATTGGGAAGATAGACCCCGTACGCCTAGTCGTCACGCAATGGGCGGATTTAGCACTTCTAGCGCTGTACTCCCTTATGGCTATCCTAGCATCATACATAGCATTTGTCAACAGGCAAGAAAAATGAAGGGAGAACGTGAAGAAAAATTTCGAAATGTTTCAAAAATATTAAGTAATTCTTTCAAAAATTCTGCCAAAAAAAAAATAAAAAACCTTTTCACAGAAAAATCGCCGAGGGGGACAAACATGAAAACAAAGCTCAGGAAGTACGCCGCGTACGCCGCATTCACAGTGATAAACGGCTGGCTCTGGGCAATAGCTATTACGGCCATAGTCGTAGCCGCGAACATGCATGCAGGGTTCAGCGCAGACCCCCTCGTCAAGCGCTACCAAGCCGCAGGCTACACCGAGTACTCCGCGACCCCCATCCTCTTCGCCGCAACGTTCGCAACCTCCGCCCTAGCAATCACCAAGGCCCGCGATAAGAGAAAAGTCTACTACCTCGCACCCGCCCTCGCAATAGCCATAACCATAATTGCAATTGGGCTAGTAACCGCGCTAATCATCGACAGATCTGCACAGTCTTGTAAAGACATGTGTGGTCCTAATGGTGTAGAATATTGGAGCGTCCGAGGACCTTATATTAATCTGAATGGTAGTATAACCGTAGACACGGGCGGCACTGTCTGCCGTTGTAGAGGAAAATAATTTTTCTTCCTTCTTCTTTGTTTTAAAGAATTGGGTGTCAGGGCTGTGCAATCCTCCCTCTTCAGGGTTGCCAGGGTGCTGTCCTTTTTTACCGCGCACTTCCTAGGAAGCTTCGAATACCTACTCGCGCTCGCCCTTCTGCTTCTGGCTATTCCTTACCGCGGCTCCATAGCCCTGTTCATGAACAGCCTGCTGGACCTCGAGGGGAGGCTAGGGCTGGAGGGCGCCCTCATACCTTTCTCAATGTACATTTATATGCGCGCGCTTTACGCGAAGATGCCTCAGCTATCCCCGGTGGCGTCCAGGACCATTCTCGGGAAAACGCTGTACGCCGTTGCCCTCGTTACAGTCTCGGCGCCCCTCACTCTCTTAACGGTGCCCCTCTTCTCGCTGTACAGGCAGTCCTACCTGGTATCCGTTCTCGCGGCTGTAGCCCTTGCAGTCGCGCAGGTATACGGCACTACCCCGCTCCTGGTAGCAACCGCTCTCGTGGCCCCAGTAAGGCCTGTCGACGCGATCGCAGTGCTCGTTTTCGAAGCCTTGTCTAGGCGCGAGAGCCTAGCGGTAGTCAAGGTGGGAAGAGAGGTTATGACGACGGCTGGCTGGCTCTACAGGGTTCTTGCGCTGGTCTTCGCCCTACTCATCGTCTACCTAGTCTCCGCGCACGGCTCGCCGTCTCCCAGCTGCCCGTGCGAAGCTAGGGTTACGAGCCTTCTCGGACCCGCGATCGAGTGTAAAGGAGAGTGCCCCGACGACGTAGCGCTCATTGTGCGGTCCCTCATAGCGTCCCTAGGCGTGGAGTACTACCTCGTGCTCCTCGCCGTCGCGAGCCTCGACTCCTACCTGGACTCCTACCTCAGGTACCTCTACGTCCTCGGCAGGAGGTTTAGCGCGAAGCCCCTAGTTACGCTTGTAAACCTGGTCGCTCTCAGCGCGCCGCTAGCCATACTCCTCCCCGGCTTCGAGGCGGCGGGTAGCCTGTACGCTCTCCTGGTGGCCACCCTTACCCTGTGGGTCTTAAAGCCGGACATCTACCGCTCCAACGGGCTACTAGCATACTACCTCGTAACTATCCTAGCGCTGTTCCTCCTGGTACCCGCGCTCAGCCCGCTCGCAACAGTAGCGGGCTACTACGCGCTCTTAGCGCTCGCCCTGCCCATGCCCCTAATCCCATGGGCGGTGGAGTATGCGAGGCACAAGCTTGGTTGCTAGAAGGGACGTCCCAGGCTTCCTGAAGGCCCTGACGGCAAAGCTACTAGGCACGTGGCTATCCCGGCTACTCGTACTGCTCCTGCTCGCCGCCTCCCTGGTAGGCGTGTTAACAGGGTGCTACTCGTGCATCGCGAACGTAGCAGAGATCGTGCTCGCGTTCTTCGCATACGCGTACGTCCACGAAGTCGCCCAGTTCCTCTTCATCGACTCCGACGTCGAAGTAGCATACGAGGACGGCGCCCTGACGCTACGCGCCGTGGGAGAGCCCCGCTGGCCCAGGCTCGCGGTAGCTTGCGGGATCGTAGCCCCAGGCGTCCTCGGCGCCGCCGCGCTGGGCTCCTTCCCCGCGTTCGGCCTAGTAGTCCTGCTACTAACGCTTATAACCCTACTCAGGTACCTTGCAGACGAGGTGGAGTAGAGTGCTGGAGCTGAGAAACCTCGTTGTCGGCTACTCGGAGCCCTTAACGAAGGCCCTCAACCTCCAGTTCGAGAGGGGCAGCGCCATCGCATTCTTCGGCCCGAACGGCGTTGGCAAAACAACCCTCCTGAAGACCCTTTCAACCCTCCTAGAGCCGCTGGAGGGGTACGTCCTGCTGAACGGGGAAGCCGCCGAGAAACGCAGGCAGAGGATATTCTACCTGACAGAGCTCATCGACGTCCCCCTACGCGTAACCGCGAAGCAGTACGTAGACGCGGTCTCCGGCTTCTACCCGGACAGCATAGACTCCCTGGAAGCCTTAAGGCTCGCGGGAGTCCCACCCAACGTGAAGCTCGGCAAGCTCTCAATGGGCATGAGGAGGAGGGCCCAGCTAGCCGCGGCGCTCGCAGTCGCACCCTACGTGGAGCTAATGTGCCTAGACGACCCATTCGTAGGCGTAGACGCGCAGAGCTCCTCGAGAATACTCGAGCACTTCAAGCGAGACAACTACGTGCTCGTCGTAGCCTCTCGAACCCCGGTAGAAGGGCTTGAAAACATAGACTTCTCGACACTCAAACCCGAAGAGTAGCGGCACAACCCACGCGGACAAAAAGCCCCCGAAGCCCACCCGCGAACAAACCCCGCCAGCACCGCCGGAAAAACAGTCCCAACACCCTCATCCAAGCACGCCGCCCGGCGAGGTTTTGCGTACACAAAACAGCACGCGAAAACTAGCCGCAAACCCGCATTTCAACCCTTAAAGCCTCTGCTTGGGAAGGCTTATAAAGCGTTGACGGTGTCAAGGTTAAAGGTGTTTCGGGGATTTTTCCTTTGCCAGTCCTTCCCGTTGGATTGATATGACGGCGTCATTTATAAATGTTTTTCGGGGATTTGTTCTCAACGGGAAGAAGGGAACAGAAAACGTTTTATACCGCCACAGAGAAATGTTAAGCAGGGCTTCGGGAAGAAGCCCCCACAAACCCCCTCAGTTCAAAATCAGCAAGACTAAGAGCCGACCCTCCTCGCCAGCTTTACCGCTATGACGGTTCAAAATCAGCAAGACTAAGAGACGTGACGTCTGCTCATTAGGCTCGCAATCTTCTCAACGCCGGTTCAAAATCAGCAAGACTAAGAGCTAACTTGAGAATCCACAGCAGATCTTTCGGTGCTTCGTTCAAAATCAGCAAGACTAAGAGAGCCCGTCGAATACCTGCTCCAGAGCTTCTTCTTTCCTTGTTCAAAATCAGCAAGACTAAGAGTAGAGGTAGTGTTCCGGGTCGGCAGGAGGGCCCACAGTTCAAAATCAGCAAGACTAAGAGGCCGGCAACCAGAGAAGAAGCTCGTGTCCAATTCGTTCAAAATCAGCAAGACTAAGAGAGACACCTCTCAGTGAAATTGATGTCTAAGTCAGTTCAAAATCAGCAAGACTAAGAGCGTAAGCCATGCCTCGCGTGCGGGGATCCCTGCTTCTTGTTCAAAATCAGCAAGACTAAGAGAGAGGACTCTGCGAAGTGTTGGGTCGAAGAGTTTTAATTGACAAGACTGAAAGTGTTGCTCTGTGAACGTCTATAGCTCGCGGTTTTTGAAGGAGCCTTTGAATCGTGAGCAATTTGGTTTAGTTTCAGTGTATTCTGTTAGAAAAGTTTATGTAGACTTTAGGGTAAGAGAAGATGCAAAGTGGAGGGGGCTTCATGGACGCGGGCTCTCGCGCGACGATTGCCTACTCGTTGTTGCCTCCGCCTCTCTCGGCTTTGCCGGCGAAGTACTGGACTAGTATCAGCCTCTTGGTTCACGGTTACAGCGTGGGGGCGCTGTTCCAGGAGCTCGTCGCAGGGGTGGGGGAGTGCGCGGGGGATGCCCCCGGCGAGGATGAGGCGTTCATACTGGGGTTTATACACGACCTCGGGCAGAAGCTGGGCGTACTCGGGAAGGCCTCTTTGAAGAGGGTTGAGGAGTGGGTTAAGGATAGGCTGGAGTTGCTGGGCGTAGACGGTGCATCGAGGCTTGCGAGGTATGTTAGGACGAACCCGGCTGAGACCATGGCTGATCCAAGCTACCCCGGCTGGGTCTGGTCTTTGCTGAGGTTTGCGGACAGGGTTCAGGGTTCCTCCTCGCCCGCCGATATGTTTTCATTGGTAGAGGATCTCGGGAGAGACTTGAACAAGGAGTTGCACGCGACCTTGTTGAACGTGAACGTGCCCCACGTGTACCTGAGGGCGGCTATCTCGTACTACGTGTACCGGGAGTTGAGGAGTAGGAGAGAGGAGCTGGGAGTTTTAACGGTTATCTCGACTCCCTTCGGGATGCTCGTTGTATCCGAGAAACCTCTACAACTCACTGTGGAGTGGAGGGAATTCGCCGAGAGGGGCTTCTTCGGGGAACCGATCATTCACGACGTTCTCGCCGATAAGCTGGCAAAGTTCGCGGAGTGTTGTGACCAGCGCGCGTGTGTCGAGGAGCATTCCAAGAAAGGTGAGAAGTCCAAGGATCCGACATATAGTGGCTTCAAGAAGAAAGACTGTGAGAAATCCGTGCTTTTTGGCAGGAAGGTTTCGGCCTACGAGGTTACATTGCTGTATTACGGTGGCAGAAACGTTGACACGATGTTCCTAGGCTCCAGCCCCGTCCTTCCCAGTGATGTATCCGTGAACCTCGGGTTCGAAGGCGTTGATTACAGAGATGGCGGCAAGTTCACCTGCGTTATCTGCGGTTTAAAAACCGAGTCGGCGGTCACCGTTGGCTACGCTAAAACCCTCGCTGAGCTAGTCGGGGCCCGCGCCCCGAAGACCGAGAAGTGGACGAGGCGGTCCCCGCCCCGCAACCTCAATCAACTCTTCGGTAGCCTCAACGAGGGTAGCATGTGCCCGCTCTGTATGGGCGACTACCTGTTGTACTTAAGGATGGTGAAGCGGTCTACGGGTAGCGACGTGGTCTCAGCGTCTTTTAGTGCTTCTACCTCTGCAATAGCTCTGGAAGACTTGGCTAGGATACTCGGTGCGCTCGTATCGGGTGGCATTGACGTTGACGCCTTGGAGTCTCCAGACTCGTTCGCTGAAAGCCTGGAGGATGTGCTTAACATCGGTGGAAACTTTTACACTGACTGGTTCTCTTCCAGGATATTTGCCTTTGGAAACTTTAAGGGTAGAGGTGAAGAAAGGATAGTGAACATCGTAAGCAGAGCGGGGCTAGTGATATCCGCCGGGCTTTACCCGCTCACGGTCTCCGACCACGTGCCGCTAGATAACCCCGGCACGCTGTTCAGGTCGGACATTGGCGTTAGGAGCATTTACTCCTACAGTCCCGCCGACAGAAACCTGGGGAGGTACACCCCGTTCGTGGCGCTCGCAATGGCTTTCCTAGGCGAGCTGGGCGCTAGGAAGGGTCCCGCGTCTTCTGCCCCCACGGTGCTCGGCGTCCTCGATTACCCGCCGAGCCTAGCCCCGCTGATGGCGCAGTATGCGTCCCCCTCCGCTTATTCTGAGCTTTTCCACGTTATTAGCATGCTGGAAGAGGTGGTGTAGGTGGCTGTGAATTTGATCGACAAATGTAGGTACGACTCCTCTAGGAGCATAAACTACTACACAGAGCGCTTGGCAGGGTTAATGTCTGTTGTCGGGCAACGGCGAGGCGGCAGGTCGACCCACGCGTACACCAAGGAGGTGAGGAGGGCTTTGGAGACGCTTGTAATCTACGCGTGGGGGAAGGACGAGCTCATACCCGAGATTGCCAGGGCCCATATACCGGACGAGCTGAGAAGCCGAGTTGCCAGAGAATGCTTCGCCAGCTTGCTGGAGGGGCTTCTCAGAAAGTTCGTGGAGGCTTCTAAGGATATCTCCGTTGGATCTAGGATAGAGCTTATGAATATCGTGGTATCGTCTATAGCAGAGATGGCTATGCACCGCTCGTTTCCTCCATACGTGGAACAGTTCTTGTCTGAGGTTTTTCCCCGGGAACCGGGTAAAGTTGAAAATGTTGTTGAAACAGGTGAGTCGGAATGAGTGGTGAAAAGAGGGACGTGTTGGCGGAGCTGGGGCTGGGCGACCTTAGACCCTACCTTAGGAGCATCGGGGATAAGGACAGGATCTTTCCAAAGGCTCACAGGATAGAAGTAGTCTTCCTCGTGAGGGCCGCGAACTACCTGTTGCTTAGAACGGAGGGCGCCGGCACGATAAACATGACGACCTTGGAGTACAGCGGAGGCGCGATGGAAGTTCCCGTCATACAGCCCCAGAAGCTCATGGCGGTTACGAGGAGGCAGATGCTCCAGTTGCTGAGAGAGTACAGGGACTCTCTCGACGAAGTCTCGAAGAGGTGGCTCGTTCAGGAGGTAATCGGGAAGGCTAAGGATCTCGGTTTCAAGAAGGTTAGCGAGGAGTGGAACTGCACGATTCAGCCTCCGCTCGCGGAGTTCGGGGAAAAGGCTACCGACATAGGCATGGACGGGTTCTGTCCTCACTGTACGATTTTCGGAGCCGCGCTCACCGAACAGCACAACGAGAAGTTCGGTGGGCTTAGCATCGGTATAAAGACGAGGGTTAGGTTCGACCCGGCGTTTGCAACTCAGAGGAGAATTACCCCGGAGACTCACAACAAGGTCACGGAGGGCCACCTCTCTATGACCGGGCAGGCACTCTTCAGCGAAGTGCACGTGGAGCCCGGAACCGTGTTCATCGGTAGAGCCGAGCTCGTAGACCTGACAGAGCCCGAGCTGGTAGCCACGCTGTACTCGCTGGCAACTCTCCGCGAGCTCGGAGGAAGATCCGGCATTTACGGAACGGTCAGGGTCGAGATACTGGGGGTAAAGGCTGGAAAGTACGCTTCGACGACAGCGTACGACTTGGCTGCCGAGAACGCCGGGAAAGGGTATGAAGAAGTCAAGAAGAACTTGAAGGAAAGGCTGGAGAAGCTCGGCTTCACGCCCGTAGATAATTCCAAGTTGCTGGCAGCCGTCGACCACAAGGATCCCAACGGTCTCTTCAAGGATCTGTGGAGGAGCAGTATAGACTTCGCCGAGAAGATGGTTAAGTGGGTGGAGGAGCTAAAGGGCGGAGGTCAGAAAGGGTCGGGTAAGAAGTCAAGGTCGAAGAAAGCCGAGCCCGAGGAGTCTGAGGAGGAGTAGCGCCGGCGACCGGTATGGTGTTTTTCTACCGCGCGGAGCTCAGGCTAAAAGGCTTTCTCTGGTACCATACGCTGGCGAGGGCTACTGAGAGCTTTTACACGCACAGCGTGGTACCTGTGGTGCACAACTACGGGTTAACGCTCGCCTTAGCGGGCTATGACGCTGACCCAGCATTCGGCTACGTCTCGATATACGGGAGGAAGGGCTACAGGTCTCTGCTGGAGCTGTTCAGGGAGCACGGTGTCTACGCCTACCCCGCTATCGCCAAGAGGGCTTACACGCAGGAGGTTATCATGTCGGCGATAGGGGAAAGCACCGTGCAGGCGAAGGGGAAGGGGAGGCTGTCCTACCCAGACTTCACGAAGAACGTTGTCCTCGCGCCGGGCAGCATACTTGAAACCTTGATAGTATCGGAGGGCGAGCTACCGTCTAGGTTCGCCGTCAGGATTGGCGCTAAGAGGGCGGGTACCCTCTGGGTGGAGTTGACCCGGGTTCCCGTCGACATAGCTAACAACAGGAAAGTTACACACCCGTTCAACGTTAACGATGTTGTAAGGGTTGACGGTTACACGGTTCTGTTGCGTCACGAAGCGGGAGACGTGGGTATATTTGGGGTCGCAGAGGAAGCCTACGTGGTGCCGGTGAGGGATTCAAAGACTAAAGAGGTTGTCGTCCCTGCTTTGAAGCTCGAGTGAGCCCGGGTCTATGTCCGTGGAAGAGCTGGTGATACGGGTAGACCCCGTCTACACCCCCTACAGCAAGCCGGAGAGACTCCTCGGATCCTACAAGCTCACGGAATTCCAAGTCGAGGTATCCAGGGAGCTTGGAAAGCGCTCAGACGTCCTGCTCGTCGCTCCGACGGGTTCCGGGAAGACCCTCACGCTCCTGCTCTCGCCGGGCCTCGATGGAGAGGATTTCCCGGGCTTCGTGGCGCTCTACCCGAACAACGTTCTACTGCAAAACCAGATGGAGACCGTTGCCTCGGCGCTCTCGGAGGCTCTGGGCGCTAGACCCTTGGAGGGCTTTGGCGGAGACTCCTCTCTCCTAGTGTACGAGGTGCCCGCTGAGGTGGGTTGCGACTTGGACGCCGCGGTGTGCGGCTCGAGGTACGTTGCCCTGCAAGCACTTTCCGGGAGGTTTATCGTAGGGGACCCCACGAAGAGGGACTTCGTCTACAAGCAGGCGGAGATGCTTTACAAGCTCAGCAGGAAGGGCGGGCTTTACCACGTCGTTTTCGCGACGCCGGATACGTACCTTCTCATCTACACGGGCGCCTACAGAGACTTCGAAGACGTCGGTAAAACAGTCCACAACCTGCTTGTGAGTCTGGCGGCGGGCAAAGACGAGCGTGCACTCGAGGACGCTTTGAGGAGTACGAAGACCGCTACGCGCTTCGAGCTGAGCAAGATACAGGGCGTGAAGGAGAGAGTGCTCGTGCACCCCGTATTCGTGGACGAGTTCCACCTCTACGGCCCATACGAGGTCGACGCACTACACGCGGTGATCTCGATGTTCAAAAGCGATACAAACCTACCGGTCGTCTTCTCCTCGGCGACGCCCGCAGACGACATACTAGAGGAACTCCAGGACGCCGGCGTCAGGCCGAGCCGCGTTGAAGCTAGGGTCTCCAAGGGAGAAGGGTTCGGCGTTAAGGGACCCATGGAGCTGGTCTTGCACCCGGTCGAAACGGAGAAGAAGGGTATAGGTGCGTACTACGAGGCCTCTGAGGCTGTCCAAGAGATAGTCTTGGAGAATCTGCGGAGGGATCTCGAAGGCTTCGGTGGGGGGAAAGCCTTGGTAATACTCGAGAGGCTCTACGCCGTCGCCGAGCTAGCCGTCAGGCTTAAGGGTGAAGGCATACCGTGCAGGTGCATCGCGAGCGACATCGTCACGAGGAACCTCGTCGGTGCCTGCGTTGAGGAAGCACAGGTAATAGTCGGTAGCGAGGCGACATCCCAGGGAGTCAACCTAGGCCCCGTGAAGCTAGGGTACATGGGGGGCGTCGCGGCCGAGGACGTTGTACAGAGGCTAGGCAGGGTTGGGCGGCGCGGCGTCCCGTCGAGGGTGCGCCTCGCAGTTCCCGCAAAAGTACTCGAAAAGCACAGCCCCCCGGACTCCACGGACTACGCGGGGCTGGTAAAGTGGGTCGGCGAGGCGTTTACGAACTACGCGAGGAGGAAGCGCGACGTAGTGCATTTTCTCAGCGAGAAGATAAGGAGGTTCAGGAGGAACATCATACGTGCCGTCGGGGCAGTCTCACTGGCAAGGGTGTCCGGTAACACCAGCGCCTTGAGGAACCTCGGGATAAGTGGCTCGGAGGCCGCGGAGATGCTTGAAACGTTCGTGGGACCCCCGGAGCAACTGTCTAGGCTGGTGATGTTCAGGAAGAGCGGGTTCAGCGTGAGGTACACGGTGGAGGGTGGCTCCGGGGAAGGCGAAGACTCCATAGGGCTTATAACGAGAAACTTCGAGATCGTCGGCTCCGAGAGAGGAGTTCTTAAGATCCGGCTAAAGCGCGCAAGGGGGAGCCTAGTTATAGAGAGTAGCGGTAACCTGAGGGGGCTCAGCCAGAAGATCGTGGATCTCGCGGATTTCCTCAGGCTTACCCGCGGGAGGCTCATAGTGGAGATGGGTGACGGCGAGGTAGAGCTGGCCCGCTGGAAGGAGGGGGGCGTGCTTCGACGCGGAGACGCAATGGTCTACGTTCTTGAGCAGGGACCCGAGATCTCCGAGTACATAGCGTACACGGGCGAAGGTGCATCTGTGCGCAATCCACAGACTGGGCGTAGCTACGCGGTTATCTTTATCTAACCCGGGGAGCGGTATTCACCGTGATAGTGATCGTCGCCTATGACATCTCCGACGAAGACAGGAGAGGCAGACTGCGCAGATATCTTAGGAGGCTGGGCCTCGCAAGAGTTAACAGAAGCGTCTACGCTGGGCCTGGAACAGCTACTACAGCAGAGCTCGTGGCAGAGCGAGCTAAAGAAATCGTTGAAGAAGGCGATTCGGTGTTCGTCATCGTTGTTAGAGAAGATGAATACCAGAGGGCACACGTATTTGACGGCAGAGATTACTACATCGTGTCGGAGCGAAAATACGAAGTATACTAGGCTCAACCAGCTAGCATGGGGCATACTGTGCCCCCACGCCATGCAGCTACTCTGGCACGGCTCAGCACCCCTAGACCAGTTCGAGTACCCGACCGCCGAGGAGTCCAAGAAAAGACACAGAGCCGTTCTCTCCGCGGCTAAGGAAGTAGCAGAAGATCTAGATTACGCGGTGCTCGATTGCGAAGAAGAGTACGAGCACCGCATAGGGTTCAGGAGGGGCGAGGAAACCCTCTGCGCGCTGTCCAAGGCGGACGCTGTCTGCACGTTAGCGCTCAAGGGAAGGCTCCTAACGCTGTACCTAGAGGTCTCCTCGTCTAGGATAAACGTCGCGAAGCCGTGGCAGGCCCTGTTGCGGGGGCTGGCCCTCTACTACGAGAGAAGGCTGCCTGTACTCGTCGTCGTAGTATCGCCACGCGAGCTAATCTACAAGCTGGTCTCCAGCGTCGACCAGGAGAGGATCCTGCGGCGCGTCTTCGGGCTTGAAGGGGGCGCGGCGCTCTCTCCCAACCTTTGTAGCCTCTGCGAACTGGTACACGTGTGCCCGTACAGGCTGGTCTAGGATGAGGTTGCTCGTGCTACGCGGCGTAGACGAGGTGACCGTGAGTAGCAGGAGCACGGTGGTGATCAAGTCCGGGAACAGGGTGTTCGAGCGGGCTCTCAGGGACGTCGACGCAGTCCTCGTCGTGGGCTCTGGGATCAAGATATCGTCCTCCCTCCCGCCCGTGTTGGCGCTCCACGGCATACCTCTCTCGATACTCGCGAAGGGGCACGTCGCTGTGCTACTGAACCCTGTCGGGACGAAGTATAACAACTACAGGGCCCTCCAGTACACGTTGCCGAAGAACAAGGCGCTCGCAATCGCGCTCGAATACCTCAAGTCCAGGGTGCGCGGAATGGCGAGCATAATCAGGAACCGCGGGGGAAGGCTCCCCGCGCTCCCCGAGCCTCCCGACCCAGCGCTCTACGAAGACCCGGCGAGGCTCGAATCGGACATAAGATCCTGGGAGGCCGCCGCCTCGAACACCCTCTGGGACGAGGTCTTCAAGCTACTGGACCCATCCGCGGCCAGGGAGCTCAGAGAGAGATACGGCTTCGCGGGGAGGAAGCCCGGGCACCCGGACCCCCTCAACAAGGCTATCTCCGCCATGTACGCAGTCCTCTACACGCTCTCGACGAAAGCACTCGTAGCCGCCGGGCTAGACCCCACCTACGGCTTCCTGCACAGAACCCAGTACAGCGTGCCGCTAGCGTTCGACTACGCCGAAGCCTTCAAGCCCTTAGCAGTGGAAGCCGCGCTGGACCTCGTAAACGAGGAAGGCCTCCCAACGCTGAGCGAAGACGGCGACCTCGACAAAGACTCCCTCAACAAGGCCATGAAGAGGCTCTACAGGTACCTCTCAGCCAAGCACAGGGAAACCGGGAAAACACCCTACCAGCAGATACACCTGAAGGCATTCTGCCTCGCAAAACACCTGGAAGGCAAGTGTAGCAGAGAAAAACTCGCCTTCACGTGGGACAAAAAGCGCTACATAATACACGAGTAAAGCAACCCCAGCCCCCAGACCCCAAAGCAGAAACACCCAGCCGCAAACCCGCATTTCAACCCTTAAAGCCTCTGCCTGGGAAGGCTTATAAAGCGTTGACGGTGTCAATTTTAAGAGTTTTTCGGGGATTTCTCCCTTGCCAGGCTTTCCCGTCGAATTGGCATGACGGCGTCATTTATAAAAGTTTTTCGGGGATTTCTTCCCAACGGGAAGAGGGGAGGAGTTAATCTTTTATACCTCCACAGAGAAATAAAACCCGGATTTGCGGGAAGAAGCTCCCGCAAACCCCTCAGTTCAAAATCAGCAAGACTAAGAGCCTCCTTTGCCCACGGCATCGGTAGGTCAGGTCCACGTTCAAAATCAGCAAGACTAAGAGTAAAGAATTCTTCAACGCTGATTCCCCCGGCCAGTTCAAAATCAGCAAGACTAAGAGCGCTTGCGTAAAGCGTCTGTCCCGTCGCCGCCACGTTCAAAATCAGCAAGACTAAGAGAAGGGACATTATCGTTGCATCAGGCTCTGGTACACCGGCGTTCAAAATCAGCAAGACTAAGAGTGTGCAGGTCTATCAATCTCGTGCTCATTTTGGGTCGGTTCAAAATCAGCAAGACTAAGAGTAGTCGTCGATTATTTGCCGTGCACGTTTCAGCGTGTTCAAAATCAGCAAGACTAAGAGTGATAGTTTACACACCACATGTATAAATCTTTTAGTTCAAAATCAGCAAGACTAAGAGATGTTAACCACTTCCTCAGACCTCTTAACCATAACGTTCAAAATCAGCAAGACTAAGAGGAGCCTGGGGAGCCGCGAGGAGAAGTAGTCGCCGCGGGTTCAAAATCAGCAAGACTAAGAGGATAAGGGAGATGGCGCTCAAAGAGTGCGCAAGTAAGAGCGAGTTCAAAATCAGCAAGACTAAGAGTAAGCAACGCGCACGTGCTACACCCGTACCCGCTAGTTCAAAATCAGCAAGACTAAGAGACGAGATTCTGGTTCAGATAGCGAGTTATCTGTTCAAAATCAGCAAGACTAAGAGCTGTTGCGCGAAACAACGTCCGCTAGGAGCAACCACGCGTGTTCAAAATCAGCAAGACTAAGAGTAAAGCCGCCTAGCCAAAAACCGTGCCAGAGCCTGTTCAAAATCAGCAAGACTAAGAGGAGGGTCTGCGACAGCGCCTTCACGATTACGGCGCGTTCAAAATCAGCAAGACTAAGAGTCCATGCCGTCGAGGTGCCCGAGGAGGAGGTCGAAGTTCAAAATCAGCAAGACTAAGAGTGATTTTGAAACGCTGAATTCTGCTTTCATTTTTCTCAGTTCAAAATCAGCAAGACTAAGAGGGAGGCTCAGGAAGCTCGGCTTCAGGGTCTACGTGTTCAAAATCAGCAAGACTAAGAGCCGCCCCGGAGGGGGCCATCGTGTACGTCGGCTACAGTTCAAAATCAGCAAGACTAAGAGTACTCTTATTCTGGGGCCAGACCTCTCGTTCATCTGTTCAAAATCAGCAAGACTAAGAGGTGTGAGTGCGTGAACGCGCGCGAGCAATCCGTCAATGTTCAAAATCAGCAAGACTAAGAGCTTGGCTAGCACACGACGCTGGGCAGGGTCAAGTTCAAAATCAGCAAGACTAAGAGATTTTATGCGCGTAACCACACGGCGCGCTGAAGGATCGAGTTCAAAATCAGCAAGACTAAGAGGGGACGTCTACGCGTCATGGAACTGGAGGCCGCGTTCAAAATCAGCAAGACTAAGAGCGCGAGCCATGTTTCGCGTGCGGGTAGTCCCGTTTCTTCAGTTCAAAATCAGCAAGACTAAGAGACCTCAAGCTTTAAGAAAAAGCCCAACCCCTTCGCCTCGTTCAAAATCAGCAAGACTAAGAGAGCAAACGTTTTGGCACTATTTCGTGCAGAAGCCGTTCAAAATCAGCAAGACTAAGAGGCCTCCTCCACAGCATCACCGCGCCTATGTGCGTGTTCAAAATCAGCAAGACTAAGAGAAGCTCGCCCCGCCCCCCAACGTGGACAGGAGGACCAGTTCAAAATCAGCAAGACTAAGAGAAGTTGTCCGTGTTGTCCGGCTCAAAAGAATTAGTAATAAACCATACATGCACACGTTCAAAATCAGCAAGACTAAGAGGAAGCCGGACGGGACCAAAACGGCGTCGAGCTTGTGTTCAAAATCAGCAAGACTAAGAGGCGAGCAGTGGACGTACAGAGTGAGGTATTGAGCTCGTTCAAAATCAGCAAGACTAAGAGCGCTGAGCGTGCCGCGCGCGTATTGGGAAGCGTGTTCAAAATCAGCAAGACTAAGAGAGGTTTCTTTACTTTTCTCGGCTTTCTCCATGCTCTGTTCAAAATCAGCAAGTGTAAGAGGGTAACAGAAGAGGTTGCATTCTCTAATATTCTTGTTCGAAAAATCGTGAAAAGTTTAGAAAAACGATCAATTCAATCAATTTTTAGAGCCCAATCTTTCCGCTAAAACTGCCTCAACCTTATCCTAGACTGACGATGCGAGGAGCGGTTCCCGAACCTCTCGGCGCCCGTTTCTCCAGCCTACGCGCAGACACCTACGGGTAGCCACCTCGAACAAGGCACGCGCCTCCTCCTTGAATGCGCAGGAAGAGCCGAAGAGCTCCTGCGGCAAGAAAGGTCTTGTCAAAAATTAAGCCTCTTAGTCTTGCTGATTTTGAACCGAAGGTAACCCGTTCTGGAGCCAGTCCCTCAGCGTCTGCGCTCTTAGTCTTGCTGATTTTGAACGAGGGAGAGCCGAGGAAGGAGGGGAAACGCGCCGAGCTCACCTCTTAGTCTTGCTGATTTTGAACTAGCGCTAGACCTCGGCGACCTCTTCAACGCCGCCTCCTCTTAGTCTTGCTGATTTTGAACACGGCGTCTCAAGCATCGCATGGCCCCTCAGGTTCTCTTAGTCTTGCTGATTTTGAACAGGCTCTCTTACCTCTCTCGCGCTCTCCCCTAGTAGCTCTTAGTCTTGCTGATTTTGAACGCGCAGTAGTCAACTACGGGTTAGACCTCGCATGGTTCTCTTAGTCTTGCTGATTTTGAACTACTAAGTGCGGCGCTCTTGAAACGATAAGCACTCTTAGTCTTGCTGATTTTGAACGTGAACGTGAGGAAACAGCTAGCCGCGAGGAGCGCTACTCTTAGTCTTGCTGATTTTGAACAAATTTCTAGGAGGTTTGCGTACCCATTGTGCACTCTTAGTCTTGCTGATTTTGAACCTAGCCGCGATTCTAGCCACGAATTGTACTGCGCCTCTCTTAGTCTTGCTGATTTTGAACTCATAGGATCAACAGGCTGCGGAAAGACGACGTTCATTCCTCTTAGTCTTGCTGATTTTGAACCTATTGCGGATGCTGCTCAATGATAACCATTTCGACCTCTCTTAGTCTTGCTGATTTTGAACAATACTCTCTGAGCTAGACCTTCTCCCGGGTGACCCCCTCTTAGTCTTGCTGATTTTGAACAAACGGCGCAACAGCTCGGCGGCCACATGCGCCTCTTAGTCTTGCTGATTTTGAACTCGCGCGCGCGAGAGAGAGATTTAGACGAAGTAACTCTTAGTCTTGCTGATTTTGAACGTAAACCTTTTCTTTTTTTGTTGTTGTTTTCTTTTCTCTTAGTCTTGCTGATTTTGAACGGAAGTACCCTGTTAGCAGGGTAGAGTACGAGTCCATCTCTTAGTCTTGCTGATTTTGAACCTAACGTTTATATTACGTCTTAACGTTATCTTTCTCTCTTAGTCTTGCTGATTTTGAACTATTTGCCCTTATCGACCGGCACCTTTTCTACTCTTAGTCTTGCTGATTTTGAACCGCCGATACAGGTGTGGGTAAAACTACGTTGGCTCTTAGTCTTGCTGATTTTGAACGGTACGCGGTCGGGGTTTTGCTTCTAACGCCGGCTGTCAGGCTCTTAGTCTTGCTGATTTTGAACGCTTTTATGCCAAGCTTTGTGCTAAAACCCGGTGCTCTTAGTCTTGCTGATTTTGAACGTGTTCACTATTGCAAAGCAACTCTTCTCCACTCTTAGTCTTGCTGATTTTGAACTTGCCTCAGGGTCAACCTCCGGCCCGTAAACGTCCACTCTTAGTCTTGCTGATTTTGAACAGACGTTGTTAATGAGCGTGTAAGCGAGCTTCTTGACTCTTAGTCTTGCTGATTTTGAACCAGGAAAGATGACATGGATATCTGGGAGTATTTGCTCTCTTAGTCTTGCTGATTTTGAACTGAGGGGGTTTGTGGGAGCCTTTTCCCGAAGCCCTGCTTAACATTTCTCTGTGGCGGTATAAAACGTTTTCTGTTCCCTTCTTCCCGTCGAGAACAAATCCCCGAAAAGCTTTAATAAATGACGCCGTCATGCCAATCCGACGGGAAGGCCTGGCAAGGGAGAAATCCCCGAAAAACTCTTAAAATTGACACCGTCAACGCTTTATAAGCCTTCCCAAGCAGAGGCTTTAAGGGTTGAAATGCGGGTTTGCGGCTAGTTTTCGCGTGGGTTCTGGTGTCTGTGCTCCTTTTCAACAAGGATTTATAGTGGTTTTTCGGTTTTTTAGCTGTATGGGGGTGTTCGTTGTATCTGACTACGAGTACGGCTACCTTTTGCTCGCCTCCGCGTATACTCCCGTGCACGCCGGTAGTGGGCGTGGCTACGGCTTCGTGGACTTGCCTGTTCAGAGGGACTCGCTCGGCTACCCGGAGGTGTGGGGCTCCAGTGTTAAGGGCGCGTTGAAGGGTTTCCTGTTGAGGTCCGTGGGCGTCGAGGCTAAGGGGTTTTTCGGCTCCGAGCCCGAGGAGTCTCCGACCGTGCCGGGCTTGGCAGTCGTCACGGGTTTGTCGTTGCTGGCTGTCCCCGTGCCGAGCGTGCGGAGGGGCATCGTGTACGTGACTACCCCCTACCTGGCGTCCAGGGTCGCCGGGTACGTCGACGTCGTGAAGAGGCTGCGCGGCTTCGAGGGGGTGGAGTCGCTGGCCTTCCCGCTGGAGGCCTTCGAGAAAGCCCTGGTGGAGGTCGTGGAGGCGGGGTCTAGCCTGGGCGAGGGTGAGGCGGCGGCGTCGAAGGGGGTTGCGGTTGACGGCGCCGTGTACGTCTCGGGGAGCCGCGTCAGGGTGTCCCGGGAGCTGGAGTTCCCCGGGGGGCTCGACGACGCGCTTCGCTCTCTGAACGTGCTGTACTCCTACAAGAAGGTGTTCGGGAACCTCGTCGTCCTCCCGGACGGGGTCGGCCGGAGCGTGGTGAACGGGGCGCTCCAGGTTGTCTACAGGAACAGGCTCAGCGACGCCACGAAGACCGTGGAGAGGGGGGCGCTGTGGAGCGAGGAGTACCTCCCGTACGGCTCCCTGCTCGTAGGCGCGGTCATGGTGAAGGACTTCGAGAAGCTGAGGGGGCTCCTGGAGGCCGGGCGGTACGAGGCCCAGCTCAGGCTCTACGAGTCCGCGTGGGGCAAGCTGAGGAGCATTCTGGGCGCGATGAACGGGTACCTGGTCGTCGGGGGCAAGGAGACCGTCGGCAAGGGGGTCTTGAGGGTCGCGATCGCGAGGGGGTGAGCGGGTTGCCGGAGCCCTTCGAGGAGGCCCTGCGCGTGTGCACGGCGGTGCGCGACCTCTGCGGCGGCGCCGAGGGGTGCGGGGAGTCGTTCCAGAGGAGGGTGGAGGACTTTCCGGGGCTCGTCTCGGCGGCGGGGCTCGTGCCGGCCCTCGCGTTCTACCTGTCCAAGGTCGAGGACTACGGCGTGCTCAGAGACTTCTACTCGCTCTTCTCCTCCGGGAGCCTCCCGAGGGACGCGCGCAGGGAGAAGATGCTCGAGGACCTGAGGGAGGAGGGGCTGGGCTACGCCTCGGCCCTCGCCGCGATCCTCGCCTACGCGGCTAGGCAGGCGCCCGCCGGGTGCTCCCTGAAGCTGGACGGCGACGCCGCGCGGGGAGTCGCCGAATTCCTAGACTGCATACGCAGGGGCGGCGGGGAGCTCGTAGTCCTCGCAACCCTGGAACCATTCGTGGTCGAGCTCGGCAAGCTCGCCAGGGCGCTTCTCGGGAGGTGAGCCGGGTTGGAGGTGGAGGAGCTCTCAGCCGTCGGCGCGAGGCCGGGGTGCTTCTTCTCGGCGGACTTCGTGAACATCACCCCGTGGTACGGCGGCAGGCACACCCAGGACGCTGTGAGGTGCCTGGACGAGAGGTGCACGAAAGCCTACTACTCGCTCCCTACGGCCAGGAGCGTGAAGGGGCTGCTGAGGTGGCTTACCAGAGCGGTGGTAGCGAGCTTCGTCCCCGACGACCAGCTGGCCAGCCACGGCTACGCCGCGGTCGAGTGCTTCCCGAACTGCGGGTCCAGCAAGCCGGGCCTCGTCGAGGCGATCTTCGGAACCGTGGAGCACGCGAGGCCCGGGGGGCAACGCGTAGGGTCCAGGGCGGGCGCCCTCTCGGTCGTCGTGAAGCCGAAGCTGAACTGCCGCTCACCCGTCTACGCCGAGTACCAGGACGTGCTAAAGCTGATCAAGAGCATAGCCGGGGGTAAAGGGTGGGGCGTTTACTCGCAGAAGCCGAGCGCGCTGCTACAGGAGCTCGAGGACCGGGGCTTCAGGGCGCTGAGGGGGGAGGCGAGGCCGGAGGACAAGGCGGCGGGGTTCGCCGAGCTGTTCACAGTCCCGCGCGTACTGCTGAACGCCCAGAGGCTCGGCAAGCTGAGGGGCAAAAGGCAGGAGGAGTTCGCGAGGAGCCTCTTCGAGGTCCAGCCGCTCAGGGAGGGGTGCGTCTCCATGCGCGTCGAGCTCTACCTCGACGGGGACATGCTCTCCGGGGCCCTGGAGCCCGCGCGGGGGGAGGAGCTCGCGGAGAGCGTGAAGCGGCTCGAGGAGCTCCTACTGGTCTACGGGCTACTGCTCTTCGGAATCGGGAAGGCTTCGAGCAGGGGCTTCGGCAGGTTCGCCCCCAAGTCGCCGAGGGGCAACGTGCACCCGCTGGTCGAGAAGGCCGCCGCGCGCCTCGAGGAGAGAGACCTCGAGGGCTTCAGGGAGGAGTGCCTGGGGCTGGCTGAGCGGGCGCTGAGGGCCCTCGGCGTCGAGGCGGAGGCGAGGAGGACGGTGGCGAGCGTCCCGAGGATCTCGAACGCCGAGGTAACGCTGATCGAGAGGCCGGCGCACCCGTACCCGTACGCATCCAGGGAGGCCGCGAGGGTTAAGCCCTCCAAGAAGCCATGCTCGGGGGACGTGCTGTGCGTGCTGAGCGCCGTAGGCAAGGCCACGCTGAAGAGCACGTGGAAGGCCTACTGGCAGTCGATCTCCGGGGCTGAATGGGGCGTGACGGGCCCGGGCTTCCCGTTCCACACGTGGGGGCTGGGCCTGCCGAGAGCCGTGTGCAAGGGAAACTCCTGCACGGGCTACGTCGTCGTCGACGCGGAGAGCCTTGGAGGCGCGCAGGGAGACGTGGACTACTGCTTGCAACGCCTCAGCTTTAGGAACGACCTGAAGAGGTGGAAGTCGCCGCTCGTGCTGTCCCCCGTCCCCGCGGGCAACGGGCTCGGGGTAGCCGTCGTCCTGCTCAAGCGCCTAGACATCAAGCCGTTCCTGAGCCCCGAGGCGCGGAGAGCCGTCCTCGCCCACGTCGGTATACACCAGGGTAGCAGATACTTGCACGTGATCGACGTTGGGAGGGGCGCGTCGACGACCGGCTGGACCGAGGACTGCGGGTCGGACCCCCTCGGCGCCGCCGACGTCTCTCAGAGGAGGGTCGTCGCGCTCCCCGGGGACGCGGCGGAGCTCCTCGTGAAAGTCCAGGAGCTCGCGAGGGACTGGGTTGTGTACCTGCTGAGGTGATCGCGGTGGACCTGCTGGGCCTGGTTTACGGATACGTCGACGAGCTCCTGAAGAACCCGGAGGCGGAGAAGGAGGAGCTGAGGAGGAGGCTCATCGAGAGAATAGTCGAGAACTACTCGCGGGGACGCGAACTGGACGAGAAGCTGAGGCTGTCCAGGGAGAGGCTCGAGAGCCTAGCCGCGGGGCTCGCGCTGGCGGGCTTCCACGTCTTCGTGGTTGACGCGAAGCTCTCCACGATGGGAGCCGTCGGGGTGTCGCACGGGGTTTTGAGAAGCGTGTTCGAGGTGGGGGTTAGCTGGGACCACGTGCTGGACCTGCCGTTCATACCGGGCTCCAGCGTCAAGGGCGCCGTGAGGGCGGTCGCAGAGCGCGCCTCGAGGGACGACGCGGACGTCCTGTTCGGGAGGGGCGGGGACTCGGGGTGGGCCGGGCTACTGCTCTTCTTCGACGCCTACCCCGTCGAGGCCGGGGACAGGCTCCTCGAGCCAGACATCGTGACGCCGCACTACAGCAGGGGCGGGAGGCCCGTGAGGTTCGAGTACGAGGTCGAGCCCGTGCCCGTGGCGCACGTCTCGATCGCGCCTGGGGCCGTCTTCAGGTTCGTCGTCGCGGTCGAGCCGGGAGGGGGCGTCCTCCACGAGGAGGTGGACCGCGCCCTCGCGAACATCTGCGGGAGGCTCGGCGTCCAGGGCGGGGGGCCGGCGTCGCTCCTGCTAGGCCTCTTGGAGTACGCGCTCGCCAGCGGCGTTGGGGCGAGGACGAGCCAGGGCTACGGGAGGTTCGAGGTCGTCTCGCGCTCCGCGGTGATCAACGGGTCGGAGCACAGGACGCCCCTCCGGGTGAAGCCCGCGAGGGCTAGGAGGGGCAGGTCCACTCGTCCCGGTGCGGGGTGAGGGGCGTGTACTCGAGCATCGGGGAGCTACTGGAGGTGAAGACCGCCGCCCTGCTGTACGAGCCGCCGTGGAAGGCCTTCGCGCAGCTGAAGAAGGCGCCGCTACTGCCCTGGGCGAAGCGGGGGGCGGGGCACTGGGAGGCGGACGCCCTCGCGGTGGCGGAGAGGCTGGGGCTCGCGGAGGTCCTCGAGAGGAGGCTCGGGGAGGTGAAGGAGCTCGCCCGCCTGGCGCTCGGCGCCGAGCCGCTCGTGCTCGACGGGGCAGGCGTGCAGCCGCCGGAGAGGCTCGTGCTCCTGAACGTGTTCGACCCGGACGTGTGCCTCGACCCGGGCAACGGCTGCGACCTCAGGGCGTACGCGCGGACAGTGGAGTCCGCCGCCCCGGCCTTCGCGGAGAGCCTCGCGAACGCTCTCTCAGGCCTGGGGGACGCGGCCCTGAGGTACCACGCGCTCTGGTTCCTCCTGGAGCCGCTCTGGTTCCGCGCGTGCGGCGCGCCCGTCGTATCGCCGGCCGACCCGAGGTTCCCGGTGTACACGGTCTTCGACCACGTCTACGCGGCGGCCACGCTCGCGAACGCCTTCAGGGGCGGCTCCTTCAGGGGCTACGTGGTCGTCGTGGACTACGCGGGGGTCCAGGAGTACATCTCCAAGGCCAGGAAGGCCCTCGACCTCTGGGCCTCCTCGTGGGTAGCCTCGCTCGTCACGTGGGCCACCGTCCAGCCGTTCGTCGAGCTCCTGGGGCCAGACGTCGTCGTGACGCCCTCGCTGAGGGGGAACTGGTTCTACGCGGCGTGGCTCCTCGGAAGGCTCAGGGGCACCGGGGCCTACGGGGCGGCCAGGGAGGCGGCGAGGCTCGCGTACGGCTACTCGGGCTTCCCGAGGCACCCGATAATGCCCACGCGCGCTGTGCTCTTCCTCCCGGAGGTTCCCGGGGCCCTCGAGGACGCCCTGCGCGACGAGGCCTCGCTTAGGGGCTTCATAGAGAGGAAGGCCTCCGAGGCCTGGTCCAAGGCGGTCGGAGCCGTCCTCTCCGAGGGGAGGCTGGGCGCGCTGCTCGGCGAGACCCTCAGGGCGAACGGGGTCGAGGCAGACGCCTCGGAGCTGGAGGAGTACGTCGAGAGCGTCGCCTCGACGCTACCGCTCCCGCAGAGGCTCATAGTGTTCAGGCACGGGGAGTCCTACGCTAGGTACAGGGAGTGGCTGGGCAGGGTGTTCGGCGGGGAGCCCGCGGCGGAGGCGGGCGGCGCCAGGGTATCGCTCGACGAGCGGGCGCTCTACTTCCACTACCTCATGGACGAGTACATCCCGTCGGAGGAGGCCCTGTGGAAGCTGAGCAGGGTGGACCCGGACGTCGAGGCCCAGTCGAGCCGATGGTGCGGCGCGGCGGCCGAGGTCTTCGGCAGGCTCGGCTTCTGCAGCGTGTGCGGCGAGAGGCCGGCCGTGGTCGGGGCGCCGTCCAGCAGGTACGGGGGGCTCGGCCCCGAGTCTAGGAGGGTCGTGACGGAGGGCGAGAGGCTCTGCCCGAGGTGCCTCGCGAAGAGGCTGGTAGCCCTCAACCCCTTCGCCGCGCTGAGGGCCGTCGGGGTCCCGGCGGCGAGGACGTTCTGGTCCGTCCCCACGACGAACGAGCTCGCGAACGCGGAGGTAGCGGAGGAGCACCTGGACAGGGTCCTCGACGTGGTCGAGAGGCACCGGGAGGCCGTGGCGAAGGTCCTCGCGGGCTTCCAGTGGGACCACGAGTACTACTCGCGGAGGCTCGCGCGGAGGGCCTACAGGAGGGCCGGCAGGGAGGTCGCGCTCGTCGCGCTCAGGCTGCTCGCAGCCCTCATCGAGGCGGCGACGGAGCAGGAGTACAGGGAGAGGTTCGCGAAAGCCCTGGACGCGCTCGGGGATGGGGAGGCGCGCAGGGAGATCGAGGAGCTGTTCAGGTCCATAGCCGGGAAGAGGAGGACGCGGCTCGCCGTGGTGAAGGGGGACGGGGACTACGCGGGGTCCAGGCTGCTCCGGGCGAGGCTGCGGCTCGGCGCGGGGGAGTACGCGGGCAGGGTCGCGGCGCAGGCCGGGCTCGGGGGCGGGGCGGCGGAGCTACTCGCGAGCGTAGCCGGGAGGCTCGGCTCGACCGTCACGCTCTCACCCCTCTACACCGCCTCGGCGTCCAGGTCGCTCAGCCACGGCGCCGTCCTAGACGCACGCGCGGTCGAGGGGCTGGGGGGCTTCGTGGTCTACGCGGGCGGGGACGACCTGCTCGCGCTGACGCCTGCGACGGCCGGCGGGAGGTACGTGGCGCTGGAAGCCGCCCTCAGGACCCGCAGGGGCTACTGGGGGGAGCGCGGGAGGGGGCCGAGGGGCTTCCACGCGTCGCCCGGAATCCCGCTCGTCTCGCCCGCCCCCAGGAGCTACGGAAGGTCGTACGCGGTGCTCTCGATCCACTACAGGGACCCGCTCAGCGCGGCCGTGGCGAGGTCGTCCGAGATGCTCGAAGAGGCGAAGGCTTGCACCGCGGTGTACGGGCCCGCAACCGTCGAGAGGGACGCCGTCCGGCTAGAGGACCTCAGGTCCGGCTCCTCCGCGATGCTACCCTTCAGGGCGGGGCCCGGCGCCGGGCTGGCCGGGAGCCCCGTTTGGAAGGCCGCGCTACTGGCCTCCATGGAGCTACGCGGGGAGGTCTCGTCGAGCCTCTTCTACGACTTCTTCTCGTGGCGCTTCGACGAGCTCGTGGAGAGGCTCGCCGCCGAGTCGAGGACGCGCGAGGCGTGGCTCGCCCTGCGCTACCTGGTCTCCAGGAACACCAGGAGGAACCCCGACGAGGTGGCGGGGAGGGTGCTGGGCGAGGAGCTTGTAGCGGCTAGGCTCAGGTCGGCGGACGGGAGGGAGGAGAGCCTCGCAACCCTGGTGCTCCGGGCCGCCAAGGCGCTCAAGAGGATGGAGGGGTGACGCTGGTGGCGCGCGTCCTGGTATACCCGGTGGACAGGGTCAGGTTCAGGAGGACCGGCGCCTTCGACCCGTACGCCAGCGGGCCCGCGACCCACGCGTCCACGATGCACTACCCGCTACCCTCGACCCTGGCCGGTCTACTGGCATCGATAGGCTACTCGCGCCCGGAGCCCCCGGCAGACCCCCTGGAGGGAGTCAAGGCGCTACTCGAGGGGCAGGGGTGCGCGTGCCGCTCCGTCAAGCTCAGGCCCGGCTACGTCGTCTCCCGCGGGAAGGTCTACGCCGCGCTGGCGGGCGGCTACGCGGAGCTCCAGGCCCTCAGGAGGGCTGTCCCCGAGGCCCTGGAAGCCTACCTCGACGCCCTCGAAGCGTACCTGGAGGGCTCGGCCAGCAGGGGGAGCGAGCTTCTGGAGAAGGCGGGCCGGGCGCTGAGAGGCGCCTACGCGGAGGCCAAGCCGGAGTGGAGGATGGGGGTAGGGCTCGAGAGGGCTGTCAAGGTCGCCCGCGAAGGCTACCTCTACTCCGCCGCGGAGCTAGACCTGAAAGCCGCGCTGGGCGCAGACGCCGCCGTAGCAGCCGAGATCCTGGGCGCCGACTGCGCCTCGACGCGCGAGTACGCCGCGAGGTTCGCCAGCGACGGGGCACCCGTAAAGGTCGAGGTGGCGCCCGGGCAGATACTCCTCGAAGAGCTACCCGGCGACGAGCAGTGCGTAGCGCTACTCCAGGTAACCCCGATACTGCTACCCGAACCCCCGCGCACGAGCGGGCCCCTAGCAACGACAACGCTACTCCAGCAGGCAGTCAAAAGCGCGGAAATACTGCTAGCAACATCCACTCTCAAACCCCTCTTCGACTCCAAAACAACACTCGTAACCCCGGGCTACAGCCTCAAAGACGGGAGGCACAGAGACCCCCTACCAGGCATAGCCGGAAACACGCTCGCAATCGCAAAGGCAAACCCGAGGAAAACATACGAGGAAGGAGCAGGGCTACACAGCGACACAGGATGGGGCACACTCATACCCATCCAGCTCCCAGAAAAACTCTGCGAAAAAGCCGCGAAACTCAGAGAAAAACACCAGCAAAAAAGCAAGAACCCATTCAACCCTTAAAGCCCCGCGCCCGGGAAGGCTTATAAACCCTTGACACTGTCAACAATAAAAGCATTTCGGGGATTTCTCCCTTGCCAGGCTTTCCCGTCGGATTGGCATGACGGCGTCATTTATAAAAGTGTTTCGGGGATTTGTTCTCGTTGGGAAGAAGGGAACAGAAAACGTTTTATACCACCACAGAGAAATAAAACCCGGATTTGCGGGAAAAGGCTCCCACAAACCCCTCAGTTCAAAATCAGCAAGACTAAGAGGGATGTCCGCGCAAAATGGGGCAAGCCTTAGGAGTTCAAAATCAGCAAGACTAAGAGGCGCGAGCATGAGCGCGCCGAATCCGTACGGGACAAGTTCAAAATCAGCAAGACTAAGAGACAAGCTCGCCGCGCAGAGGGACGACCCCGTATGTTCAAAATCAGCAAGACTAAGAGTTGACGTGGATCGGGACGTGAATTCTTTTATCATACAGTTCAAAATCAGCAAGACTAAGAGTGTAGCAGTGCGGCTAGCCTGACCTCGTAGACCGGCGGCGTGTTCAAAATCAGCAAGACTAAGAGCCATGACGACCTTCGTTTGCGCATGCCTTGCGAGCGCTAGTTCAAAATCAGCAAGACTAAGAGAGTATCCCTGACCCGTCGATAGACTGGGATTCGCCCGTTCAAAATCGGCAAGACTAAGACGTGGGGCTTTCTCGCCGGTTGTTGCGTTAGCGGCCCATCGCCGTCGTGAAGTCTAGGGGTAGGGCTCTAAACGGGGCTGACGTTACCACTACGTCGACCCCTGCCCGCGCGTAGTCGGCCACGTTCTCGGCCGTTACCCCGCCGGACGCGCCCACCCTTGCCTCCGGGAACCCGGCCTTGACTACCCGCACCCAGCCGTTGAGCGTCGCCGGGCCTACCCCGTCGAACCGGGCGTAGCGGGCCCCCGCCTCGAGGGCCTCCAGCGCCTCCTCCAGTGTGACCACCTCGACCCCCACGGCCCTGTAGCCGACCCTGGCGACCAGCCTCTCCACGGCTCCCTCCACCCCCGCGCCCAGCAGGGACAAGTGGCTCCTGAAGACGAGTACCTCCTCGGAGCATGCCGGTACGCCGCGGGACCTCGCCGCGACCAGCGAGACGCCCGGTGGTGGGGTCTAAGCGGGGGAAGCCCTCCCGCGAGGGGCTCGGGGCTGTGAGCGTAAAAGCCTTCCCAGCTATCGGGTGGAGAGCGTCGGCGAGGGCGCTGGCTACGCCGGGAATCCTCCTGCTCGACGAGCCGTCCTCGTGCATAGACCGCGAATCCAGGGCTAGGCTGAGAGGCGAGGTAATGAAGATAGTTAGATCGGTCAACGTGGCAACGCTGCTCGTATCCCACTGCGTGGAGGACAGCGTGGTAGCCGATGCAGTAGTATTCATGAGGAGAGGAGGAATAGCGGCGGAGAGCGGTACAGACTCTAGCTAGCCTCGTCCTCTCTTACTCCTCCACTCGGCATACCTCCTAGCCACTTCCACAGCCATCTCCGCCACCTCGGCGGCGCTCCTTCCAAGAATTACGAGGAGAGGCTCCTTTCCGGGAGCTTCACCCTCAACCACTATACCGGGTATCCCCCCGTAGTTCTCGACCAAGTACTTCACCTTCCACGGCGTCGAAGCACCCTCCACCCGGGCAACCCCTCCCGGCTCTCCACCTCGATCTATAAACCCGACCTCCAACCCCTTCTCCCCAGCATACGCGTATAGAAACCCCTTAACCTCTTCACCAAACCTTAGGTTCACCCCAGCCCTAATCTCCGGTCTACACTTGTTCCTCGACTATTAGCCTCGCCATGTGCCACGAAGCACCGAACCTCGGATAAGAAGAAGCCTTAGGCCTACCATTCACAACGGTTATTCTACCCTCAACACCCGCCACGTCGCGTACAGTTCTCGGATTCGGAAGAGCGTATACAATGTTACTCCTCACCTCCGGTATAAGCATACTCAACTCAGGGCACCCTTCAAGCATCCCTACAGCCCTGACCAAATTACCCAAAACCCTATCAACCTCCTCGCCCACACCGCCAACACCGTCGCACAAGCTAATAAGCCTTACAGGCAGACCACGCACCACCTCGAGCATGGAAGACCAGCATCGAAAAACCTCCACGCGCACACCGGGCCGGCATACGAGCTGGGATGAGTAGCCGCTAAGACACAGGAGAACTACACCCAAACAAAAAAGGCAACAGAAGCAAACAGAGATTAATCCTTCGTGATACGGGGTGGGAGCAGAGGCTTCCCTTGTCGAAGCCTGCCCGTCGGTTTTTCCTCCTCTAAGCATATAGGCTTACGGGAGGAAACTCATTTTCAAAATGAAGCTTCCCACGCGTTTTCTCCCTATCCGTATCACTCAGCATGGTAGGCGTAGGTCTTGAAAGATTTTCAAATGCTTCCCGTAAACGCTTGCCAAGGATACGCACATACCCGGAGAAAAAGATAAATACATCCAAGCCCCATTACAAACGTCCACGAGAAACGGTATCAACAACGAATGAGTTGAAAGCTCACGTTTGTCGTCATCCTTATCTTTCTGAAGCTCGCCCCGTATCAACAACGAATGAGTTGAAAGGCGAAGACAAGGGAGTTCCGTAGATCTCGATGAAAAACTGTATCAACAACGAATGAGTTGAAAGTTCAGCGAGGTGGAGGACTTCGGGCCGCCCGCCATGCTTAGTATCAACAACGAATGAGTTGAAAGGAGCTAAACCTGGAGAAGCTGATGGAGCTGAACGCCGGAGGTATCAACAACGAATGAGTTGAAAGTCAGGCCGCCCGGCGACGCCAGGCACAACAGCTACGTGTGTATCAACAACGAATGAGTTGAAAGCGCAACAACACCAGAAGGGGGGATTTCGATCTCCGGCTTGTATCAACAACGAATGAGTTGAAAGAGTCCGTAGTTCACCACGGCGCTGAGCGCGTTGTCTATTAGTATCAACAACGAATGAGTTGAAAGGGTGGGGGTTGTTCCTCCTCCTACGCTCCTCCTCAAGCAACCTTTTGAGTAGCAGGTATCAACAACGAATGAGTTGAAAGCTTGAAGCGTTTAACGTTTTCGTCGAATACCTCGTCGAGTATCAACAACGAATGAGTTGAAAGTCAAGTTGCTGTATGGGATCAACTGGGAAGACCCGTTCGTATCAACAACGAATGAGTTGAAAGTGAAGTACTCGTAGCTCTTGCCGTACTCCTCCTCCGCGTATCAACAACGAATGAGTTGAAAGATGTTTGGGCTGATGTAATGTATGTTCGTGACCAGCCAGTATCAACAACGAATGAGTTGAAAGTGGTTATACCCTGCGAGGGCGTAGCACAGCCGAAGAGGGTAAGTATCAACAACGAATGAGTTGAAAGAGCATTATCTCAAAAAGTAGGGCTTGAACTGTTAAGCGGGTATCAACAACGAATGAGTTGAAAGGGTACTAGGCGCGCGAGCGACCGCTCCAGTTTTTCGAGTTGTATCAACAACGAATGAGTTGAAAGCTACCGGCGAGCTGCTTGCTAGGGGGGCGTCCTGGGGAGGTATCAACAACGAATGAGTTGAAAGCTATCTCGCGCGACAGCTCCACGAGGCGCATCGCCGGGTATCAACAACGAATGAGTTGAAAGAGGAGGTGAGGATAGGCACCGCGGACGGCTCGGCGTTCGTATCAACAACGAATGAGTTGAAAGTCAAGGCGCACGACTTCCTAGAAGCCGTGGAGGAGAAGAGTATCAACAACGAATGAGTTGAAAGCCATAGCCCTCGCCGCCTCCCTCTTCACGTTCGACTTGGGTATCAACAACGAATGAGTTGAAAGTTATTTCAACAGGTGCACGTTTCTGGACAGCGTCCCACACTGTATCAACAACGAATGAGTTGAAAGTCCAGCTTTTCCTGCGCCAGCTTGTTCAGTAGCTCGTTGTATCAACAACGAATGAGTTGAAAGGGGGGTAAGGGCTCGCTGAAGGACACGTTCTTGATACCGTGTATCAACAACGAATGAGTTGAAAGCCTTCTTGATGTGGGCGAAGCGGGGCATCGCCCCGTATCAACAACGAATGAGTTGAAAGCGGGAGAGGCGAGGAAGATCGAGGTGCTCGAAGTCTTCGGTATCAACAACGAATGAGTTGAAAGGGGATTGCTACTGCTACCACCACCTCTACCACCCCATCTCCACCGTATCAACAACGAATGAGTTGAAAGTTGTACGCCTTCACCGTGTTCTCGGCCCTCTCCCACGCATGTATCAACAACGAATGAGTTGAAAGCTACCCTGATCCTCCGAAGGCTCACCCCCCGCCCCCCAACGTCAGTATCAACAACGAATGAGTTGAAAGTCTATCACCACCGCCACCGAAACTCGCGCCAGGCGTGTATCAACAACGAATGAGTTGAAAGACATAGTGGAAACAATACTTGCCTGCTCAGCTCTGCGCAACCCCCAGTATCAACAACGAATGAGTTGAAAGCCGAGCCAGGGGTAGGTGTACCTCTTCTTCACGTCGAGGCGTATCAACAACGAATGAGTTGAAAGTACTACATTAGCGACGGTCGCTGGCTCATGGTGGATCTCGAAGTATCAAAGACGAATGAGTTGAAAGAGCCAGTATACGGCGAAGGGCTTCCCAGCCTCGTCTCTCAGTATCAACGACGGATGAACTGAAAGTGAAAGAGGTAGCGTCCGTGTGGCGGTGTTACGTCCGTAGAGTATCAAAAACGAATGAACCGAAAGGTTCGGTGGATGGTAATCCTCTGCTTCTCCTCCTTCCTCGCGTATCAACGCTGCGAGGCTAGAGCTGAATAGCTTGGGGAGCCATGGTTCCGTGTCTACCTGGTATCAAGGACGGATGGGTCGGGAGAGCAGTGCCCCGCCTCGGCTCGGGCTGTTGAGGTTCGGGCGTTAAGGTATTAAGGGGGGTTGGTGTTTTCTGTGTGTGGGCTCTGTCGTCGTCGTAGAGCTTTCGCTTAGGGCTGTGTCGGGCGGGTCTCTCCCGTGGTTCTCGGGGGCCGAGTGTAGGGGTGCGTTGCTGAGCGCTGTGGGGGCTGTGGATGGGGGTGTCGCGGGGCTCATGCACGGTAAGCCTGGCTCTCCGTCTGTGTTCGCGCTTAGGCCTCTGCGCTTCGCCTCTGGGTTCAGGGTTGTGGGTGAGGGGGTGTCGGCGGGCGTTCTCTTCGAGAGGGGGGCTCTCGCAAGGATGGAGGTCGCCTTCCTGGACGAGGGGGTTGCGAGGAGGGCTGTCGCCGCCATCGCCTCTACGAGGTCCTTCTCGGTGAAGGGGCAGGAGTTCGCGCTCGAAGGCTTGGCGCTCAGGGTCTACGACCCGGCGAGGGTCCTGGAGGCGGGGCCCTTCGAGGCTCTGGACGTGCGCTTCCACACCCCCACCTACTTCAACCCACTCTCAGGGGACAAGGAGTACAAGGTCCTCTACCCGGACCCCGTCCACATGCTCGCAGGCCTAGTGGCGACGGCCCACAGGCTCACGGGCGCAAGCCTACCGAAGCCGGAGGAGCTGGCATCCACCGTCTACGTGGCAGGCCTAGACGTCAAGACGCCGCCAATGGAGCCCTCGAAGCCGGCGCCAAACGGCTTCGTAGGATGGGTGAAGCTGAAAGCCAGGAAGAACGCCCCCAGCGACAAGCTAAGCCTGGTGCACGGCCTCCTAAAACTGGGAGAACTCACGAACATCGGCGGAAACAGGAGCGCAGGCTACGGAGTAATAACCGTGAAAACAGCCAATCAACCCTCAAAAACAACACCCGAGAAAGCTTAAAAACCCTTGACACTGTCAACGATAAAAGCTTTACTGGGATTTCTCCCTTGCCAGGCTTTCTCGTCGAGTTGGCATGACGGCGTCATTTATAAATGCTTTTCGGGGATTTCTTCCCAACGGGAAGAGGGGAGGAGTTAACGTTTTATACCGCCACAGAGAAATGTTAAGCGGGGTTTCGAGAAGAAGCTCCCACAAACCCCTCAGTTCAAAATCAGCAAGACTAAGAGGTGAAAAGCCCATGCAGGGGGAACCACTCCCCTAGTTCAAAATCAGCAAGACTAAGAGTTGATAGCCATCCCCAGACCCGTGAGATCGAGACGCGGTTCAAAATCAGCAAGACTAAGAGATTGCCGACCATGTAACAGGCAACGGGATTTCGTTGAAACCATCGTGTTCAAAATCAGCAAGACTAAGAGAAAACATAGTAGGCGTCGGCGCTTTCGTCGCGGTAAGTTCAAAATCAGCAAGACTAAGAGGGCGAAGCTGGGGCTGTTCGGCGGGCAAGCCAGTTCAAAATCAGCAAGACTAAGAGCTTCTTGAACGGCAAGCTCACGCCGATTGAGTGTTCAAAATCAGCAAGACTAAGAGTCGCTCCACAGCCCCAGCTTCCCATAGGTGTAGGTTCAAAATCAGCAAGACTAAGAGGAGGAGTATCCTCTCGAAGTAGAATGGACACGCGTGCGGTTCAAAATCAGCAAGACTAAGAGTCCCTAGAGTAAAGAGATTAGATTAATCTCTTTTCAGTTCAAAATCAGCAAGACTAAGAGGTATCAACCCTCTAGCGGAGTTACGGAACTTATAGGGTTCAAAATCAGCAAGACTAAGAGACAACCTGGTGGCGTGGTCTCCCTCGCTGGGAAGCAGTTCAAAATCAGCAAGACTAAGAGGCGTGTCGCCGGGAGTGAATGCATAAAGGCCGGGTTCAAAATCAGCAAGACTAAGAGTCGACGTGACAAGGCTGGACAAGGAAACGGCTAGTTCAAAATCAGCAAGACTAAGAGATTCACTCGTTTCACCTCGCGGGGTTTTCCCCGCCCATGTTCAAAATCAGCAAGACTAAGAGTCGACGAGCACCGCTCCGTACACGTGGACGAGGTGTAGTTCAAAATCAGCAAGACTAAGAGTAACGGGGCTCACGAGGCTTACCGCGCCTTCAACCTTGTTCAAAATCAGCAAGACTAAGAGTGCTGGCGCACGCGCACGAGATACCGGAGCGGTTCAAAATCAGCAAGACTAAGAGTTGCAAGCTGTTTCGGTGTAGCAGCGTAGGCCACACGCGTTGCTACAGTTCAAAATCAGCAAGACTAAAGGGTCTATTAGGTGCCTGTTTGTGACAAGCCAAGTTCTCGTTCAAAATCAGCAAGACTAAGAGTTGGTAGCTGAAGGTAGCGTACGAGGGGCGTGGCCCCAGAACCTGAGTGTTCCAGGGCTTTGGGCCGAGCGCGGTCGGCGAGTTTTCCTGCTTGTGAGCGCGCGGTAACGGTTCGGGCCGGGGTTGACTGCCGGGGAGTGTTCCCGGGGTGCCGGGTCGTTCTCGGGCTGGTGCTTAGGGCGGGGCTTGTCGTGTCTTCTCGCTTCGCCGCTCGTCGAGCACGATTCTCTTGGCTTTTTCGAGTAGGTCGAGGGCTTCGGCCCAGCGCTCCTCGAGGGTTTCGGGGTCGAGGCTTCCCTCGTAGAAGTTCTCGTGGAGCCTGTGTGCCTTGTCGATTAGGTCCCTGAAAAGCTTCCTGTGCTCCTTGCCGACGTTGCTCGTCACGAACCTGTCCAGCTTGCCCGTACTCCAGTGGGCCACGAAGACCCCCTTCTCCGCCGCGTAGAGCTTGATGAGCGCCGTCACCGCTCCCCAGAGCTTCTCCCCTGCCTGCCTCGCGTCGCCCCTCCTCTTGAGCTCGAGTGCCTCGGCGTAGTACTTCTCGAAGAGCTCCCTGTACCTCTCCACCCTCCCGGAGGGGTCGACCCCGATCCGGGCGAGGTCCTCCACTACGTCGTCGACGCCCCACCCCGCCGCCTCCGCGACCTCCTTGACCACGGCCTCGCCCTCCCCGAGCCTCTCGCCGGCCGCGAGCCTCGCGCACACCCCGGCCACCTCCGGCCACTCGGCGAGCAACTCCTCGACCTTCCCCACAACTCCCACCTCCTCAATGCTTTCACAGTTGCTTCAGGGGCACAAACAATAATGGCGATCACGTTCAGCGGGGAGAGCTTTTCAATACTTTCACAGTTGCTTCACATGGCTAGGTTCCGCGTGCTGCACGGCGAGGCGTTCTACGACTTTCAATGCTCTCACAGTTGCTTCTCACCGTTGTTTGCGTCTCCGTTGTCGTGAGTTGTGCTTGGTCTTTCAATGCTTTCACAGTTACTTTTCTCTCATGTACGCGCGCTAACCCGAGAATATGGTGTCGCGGCAATTGCATGCTTTCAATGCTTTCACAGTTGCTTCCCGTGTGAGTGTAAACGATGAGGGTGTGGTGCTGGAATGCGCGTTTCTTTCAATGCTTTCACAGTTGCTTCAGGGCCACGGTGGCCGAGCTAGACAGCCCGAAGAAGCACGCTTTCAATGCTTTCACAGTTGCTTCGGTGCGAGTAACGTTGCTGATCATCTGCGCGTGAACAAGCCTGCCCTGACTTTCAATGCTTTCACAGTTGCTTCCCGCCGCCTTGTCCACCCTGTAAGCACGTGTGCCCCGCGTGCTTTCAATGCTTTCACAGTTGCTTCTCGCGACCTTTATGGTCGCCCGCGACCAGACGTCGTCGTACTTTCAATGCTTTCACAGTTGCTTCAACAATGGAAAGTCAAGGTCGCGGTGCAAAGCAAACCGTTGCTTTCAATGCTTTCACAGTTGCTTCCGACCACTTTCTACGGCAAAGGTGTTATAAATTCTTTTCTCTTTGTTTCGAAGCCTGCAAAACTGCCTCTTTGACGAAGTTTACCCATGGGAGGCTTCGAAAACTGTTACGGGAAATTCCCAACAGAAACCGGGATTTTACGAGAAGTATTTTCAAAAGAGACTCTTCCCGTCGAGAGGGATTCGTAAACAGAAAATCGAGTTCCCGGTTTTTGCCGGGAATTTGTGGGTATGCCCGTTATGCGCGGCTTTGGGCTGTTGCGCGAAAAGCTATTATACTCTGGTGCTCCGTTTAACCCCGTGGAGGCCTTCGTAGGCGTTGATGGGGGAGCGACGAAGACGCTTGCCGTGGCGGGTGACGCGGAGGGCTGTGTTCTCGGCGTTGGGGAGGCTGGCCCCTCTAACTACCACGTTGTCGGCATTGATGGCGCCGTGGAGAACATAAACGCGGCTATACGGGGGGGCTCTCGGCGGCGGAGTGGCCGGCGTGGCTGTGCTGGGCCTGGCGGGGATGGATACTGAGCGCGACTTCAGGGTGTTCGGGGAGAGGGGTGCCCCGAGGGTCGCGGCGAGGAGGGTTTACGTGCGCCACGACGCCGAGGTTGCGCTCGTGGGGGCTACGCTGGGGGAGCCGGGGGTCATAGTCATAGCCGGTACTGGCTCGGTCGCGGGGGCTAGGAATAGGAGGGGCGACTACGCGCGGTGCGGCGGGTGGGGCTACCTGCTGGGCGACGAGGGTAGCGCCTACTGGATAGCGAGGGAGGCTTTGCGCGCCGTTCTGTGGGCTTTCGACGGGCGGGGGCCTCCCACGGAGCTCACGGGGGCCGTCCTGGGGGCCCTCGGGCTCTCGTCCCCGGAGGACCTGGTCCCGAAGGTCTACGCGGAGGGGGTTGGCGTGCGCGAGCTGGCGAGGCTCGCCCCGCTTGTCACCGAGGCGGCTAGGCGCGGCGACGCCGTGGCTAGGAGGATAGTGGAGGAGGCCGCGTACCACCTCGCGCTACACGTAGTCACCCTCGTGAGGAGGCTGGGCATGGAGGAGCCAGTCAAGGTGGCGCTCGTCGGCGGGGTGTTCAGGGCCGGTGAGGTCGTCACTGAGCCCCTGAGGAGGCACCTGGAGAAGCACTTCAAGGTGGAGCTCGTCGAGCCGAAGTTCCCGCCCGCCGTCGGCGCCCTCCTCCTATCCTACATGCTGAGCGGCGTCCCCCTAACCCGGAGCCTACTCGAAAACATCGAGAGAACCGCGCGGGAAAAGGGGTTAACGCCCTAGCCCGGGGAGGCGGCGCAAGGCGGGAAACTCTCTCCGCGCGGGGCAACCGCGAAGGAACTGATGGATCTGTGGAACGTCGTAGGCCTGCGGGTGTCTGTCGGCGTACCCGCAGAGTGGCCCCGAGGCAACTGTGAAAGAACTGCGAGAGGCGTAGCGGTCCCCGGCAAGCCCGCAGGGTAGTGAGCGGGGTTTGCGGCCCGCCCCGGGTCGGCGGCGCGTTACGTTAATGCTGGAAGTGCGCCTAGGTTTACGGGGTCCGCGGTGGCGGGTGGCGTTGTCGAGGAGTACTCGAGGGACACGTTACACATATTTCCCCGTAAAGCGCTAGAAGACGTGGCTAGGAGGGTTTCGGAGCTATGCGGGGCGAGTCGCTAGACGACGTGGTAAGGGAGTACCTCGAGGAGGAGAGGGAGGCTAGGGAGATTAGGAGGAGGATGGCGGACTGGGAGTTCATAGAGAGGCAGCCCCCAAGGGTGAGGGCCGCCTTGAAGCTGTACGTCGAGAAGGGCGACATAAGGCTGACCTCCAGGATAGCGGGCATGAACATAGACGAGTTCAGGGAGCTCCTCAGGAAGGCCAGGATCCCCGTCGTAGTCTAGCGGCCCGTTGCCGGGCCACACGGCGGAGGCCTGGAGGCCTTCTCCGAGAACAGATCCCCGGGGCTCGAAGAATGACGATGAGCGGAGCAACCTGAGGGGACCTTGCCTATAGAGGGTGGTTTAACTTTGATCGCTTTTACAACAAAGAAAACGTGAAAAACCTCCCTACAAATTCCCGACAGAGGTCGGGATTTTGATTTTCTGTTTACGAATCCCTCTCGACGGGAAGAATCTCTGTTGAAAATGCCTCCCGTGAAATCCCAATCTCTGTCGGGATCCTCCTGTGCCCGTTTTCGAAGTTTCTCTTGGGTAAACTTTGTCAAAGGGGCAGTTTTGCATAGTTCGAAACAAAGAGAAAAGAATTTATAGACCCTCCGCTGTGAAAAATGATCGGGAAGCAACTGTGAAAGCATTGAAAGAGTACGAGCGCGTGCTCGACGGCGAAGTTGACGCGGTGAAGCAACTGTGAAAGCATTGAAAGATGAATCTTAATGTCAGTTCTCTGTCACATAGAACTTCTCTCTGAAGCAACTGTGAAAGCATTGAAAGCGCCGCGAGGCTGAGTATAGCCGCCTTCACCATGTCTTGGGGAAGCAACTGTGAAAGCATTGAAAGTATACAAACGGGCGGGGGCGGACGTCTGGCTGTTCGAGGAAGCAACTGTGAAAGCATTGAAAGCTGTCTAGCGAGAAAATTATCACGAAATTTTTAGGAAACGAAGCAACTGTGAAAGCATTGAAAGAGGGAACTTCGTAAAGCTCGAGCCGGAGAAGCCTAAAAGGAAGCAACTGTGAAAGCATTGAAAGTCCAGCGGGGTGCCCCGCAGCAGCGGCGACCAGAGCGCCGCCAGAAGCAACTGTGAAAGCATTGAAAGAAGGCCGTCTCCGGTGTATAGTAGTGCAAGCTTTACCGCCCTGAGAAGCAACTGTGAAAGCGTTGAAAGTTTTAAGCCTGTGCGTGTAGTGTACGTGGGGGTCTGGGTGGCTAGGGTTGGGAGGGTTAAGGCGAGGAGGGTTAGGGTTGGCAGTGTGAAGGGCTTCCTGGGTGTTGGGCGTGGCTGTGAGGGTAGAGGCGGGGGTAGGTCTGAGGAGGTTGTCGCCCTGGTGAACAGCGGCTACGACGCCCCAGCTGATGGTCCCGGTCGGGCTTGCGAGGGTTTTTGGGGCTTTGGCCCCCGCCTGGCGACGCGCGGGAGGAGGTGTTCGAGACTGCCGGTGGGCCCCTGAGGGTGTGGGTTGCTAGGCGTGCGGCTAGGGTTCACGTGGTGGCGGGTGGCGCCGAGTCGAGGGAGGTGGACGTCGTTGTCTCGCCGCTGGCGGACGAGCCGCTCATAAGCGACGTCTTGGCGGGGGAGCTCGAGATAGCGGTCGAGGACTTCGCGAGGGGGCTTTGGAGGTTCAGGTGGGAGCCCAGGGAGGTCCTGCGGGAGAGCTAGAGGAGGCGCTAGCGCAGGCTTGCCGTTAACCACTTTATAGGCCTGCGGGGCGTTGTAGTGGGGGTTCGCGTGGGCGGGGATGTGTTGCGGGTGCTTTGGAGCGAGGTGTACGGTGGGAGTAGCGAGGCGGCTTCTAGGCTTGCCCCCTTGCTCGTGTCTACCGCCGTGTTCGGGCCGCACTCCAGGGGGATGGCTGAGCTCGTCTTGTCCTCGTTCTCCGGGGAGGGCGTGGGGGGCCTCGAGGGCGCCGTGCGCTGGTTTTCGAGGGTTGACGCCGGGACGTTCGCCGAGATAAGGGAGGCTGTGCTCGGGGCTAGGCGCGGGGCCGGGGGCTCCGGGTACGGGAGGCTCGTGCTGGGGCCTGCCAGGAGGATAGTGAGGGAGGCTTTGAGGGAGGCCGGCGGGGGCGTGGGCGTCGAGGAGGCTCTCCGCTCGTACCTCGCGTCTAGGGTTGGCTGGAGGCTCGTGGGGGCTGTGGGGGAGCACTTCGACAGGGTTGCGGAGGCTGTGGGGGTGTTCGTGCTGGGCTTCGACTTGTGGCTCGACGAGTGGGACTGCATCAAGGAGTACTTCGAGCTGGAGGGCTCCGTGGCGCCGGCGGCCGTCGGCTACGCGGTCGCGTCGAGGCTCGGCGAGCTCGTGGAGCCCACGGCCAGGGAGAGGGCCGTGAGGCTGCGCTCGGAGCTGAAGGGCTACGGGGAGGGCTGGGAGAGGGGGGTCGCCCTTATGAGGGGTATCGGCTACGCGGCGATGTCGGACCCGTACGAGATGAGCGGCGAGGAGCTCGAGTCAGCCCTCCACCTGATGGACGAGGCCTCGGCTACCTGGTACTTCGCGTCCGCGCGCATCTACCTGGTCGCGGCGAGGGGGCTGCTGGACAGGGCTCTCGAAGAGGTGGAGAAGGGGGGCTCCGGTAGCCTCGTCCGCCACGCGCTCGGCGTCGCGGCCTCGACGCTCACCTCCGGCAGGTGGGACCTGGCGAACGAGCTTGCACCCCTAGCCCTAGCCGCCGCCGACCGCGTGCGCAGGGACTTCAAGGGCGACGCGGGGCTGGCGGTCCTGGCTTCAAGCGTGCTAGCGAGCGTAGCGCTCCTGAGCACGGACGGCGGGGCGCGGCGCGGCTCCTACCTCTCGCTCCTGCTCCTAACGGCGGCGTACCCTGAGGACGCGGGCGGCGTCTCCTCGTTCCTCCACCTCAACGCGGCGAGGGCTGCGAGGGCTATCGGGAGGCTCGAGAGCGCCGAGGAGCACCTGAGGAAGGCGGAGGCCCTCCTCCCGAGGCCGGGGGCCCGGCTTGCCGGGGGCGTGGACGCCGACACCCTTAGGACCACGGTGGCCCTGGAGAGGGGTATGGTCGCAATGTACCTCAAGAGGCTCGGGGAGGCGTGGGGGTACTTCAGGAGGGTGGCCGAGGAGGAGAAGGCGCGGTACGCGAGGCTCGGGGACCCGGCCTTCCTCGCGAGGGCTATCGTGGCCGAGTCCTGGGCCCTCAGGGTGGGGGTCATGGAGGCGCTGCTGGGCGGGGACGAGGAGGGGTTCTGGGAGCACGCGGGCAGGCTGGTCGCGCTCGGCGAGGAGTACGAGGAAAGGTGCGTCGAGGGCCACGACCCCCTCTGCGAGATGCTGGGCCCCCGCTACGCCCTGGCACACGCCGAGGCCGTCGCAGTCTCTGCGCTGAGGGCGCTGTGCGGGCGCGGCGCCCAGCTCAAGCCCCTCTGGGGCGAGTACTTCGACGTGGACCCGGACTACGCGAGGGCTGTCGCTTCGCTACTCTACGCGCTCGGGAGGCTGGGCGGCGGGAGGGTCGAGGAGCACGGGGCCCGGGAGGCCCTGGAGGCGTTCGCGCCGGGGGGTAGGAGGGTTGGGCCGTGCAGGGCTGTGAAGGACAAGGCTCTCGGGAGCCTTTGCTCCGAGATGCTCCGGGGAGGGTACACGAGGCACCAGTTCCTCGCCGTCTGCGTGCTCGTCGGGTGCGGGGAGCTGGAGGCGGCGAAGGAGGCTGTCTCGGAGGTGGCCGGCTACTCGGACCTACCCGTCGAGCAAGCCCTCCTGGCGAAGGTCGCCGACGGGCTTAGCGAGGCGGCAAGGGGAGGCTCCGCCGAGCGGCTGGCGAAGGCGCTCGTAGCCACGTGGCTACGCTTCTACTAGGAGTGGGCGGCGAGCCTTACCTGGAGTTCACGGTGGGGGCAGGCTCGTGCGCGTAGACCACCCTATGACGCTCGTCGGGCTCTTCCTCTCGGGCGGGGACGCGCGGTTCGAGGACGGGAAGCCCGTGCTCGAGTTCAGGGTGCGCAGCGGGAAGGTAGTGAGGGTTGAGGGCGCGAGGGCCGTCGAGCTCGCGAAGGTAATGGTGGACGCGCTACGCGCAAGGGAGGCTTTGGAGCTGCACAGGTTCCTGAAGGCGCTCCGCGTGGATAAGCTCGACCGCCTCGAGGAGCTGGCGCGCTCGGGGCGCTAGGTGCCTAGCACGTCGTCGATGCCCCCTTGTGGTGCACAAGAAGCCTTGGACCGCTCTCCGCGTAGCTAGAAGAATCGCACCACCCGTGTTGCGCGTAGCCGCTTCAACGCGAGGGGCTGTGCCGGGCTCCCGTGGACGGGGTCTCAGAGGTCTCTAGGTACTGCGGGAGGCCCGTCTCCTAGAGGCTACGTAGAGCACGAGCAGGAGTCCTAGAGAGGCGCCTGCCGCGGCGGGCAGGTAGTTCGTGTAGAGGCCGTGTGCCGTCTCGAGGAGCCTCGAGGAGGCCACAGCCCCTGTTATGACGCCTGTGAGGAAGGATACCGATAGTAGTGCAGAGGCCCTCCCCCTGTACTTATAGTGGGTGTCGGACACGATCTTCGAGGAGGCCGGGAGTACCGTGCCGAGAGCTACCCCGAAGAATAGGGACGAGAGGGTCCTCGAGAGGCTCTCTATGCTCACTAGAAGCAGTCCCATGGAGAGAGCTACGCCAGACAGGCCTATCGCCAGGGCCCACAGCGCTTTTGAGACCTCTCTGACAACGTGTCTTGCGGTGAAGGCCATGACTAAGAGAGAGAAGAGGGTGGCCTGAAAGGCCCACCAAGCAACCTCCGCGGCCGCGGCCTCCCTGGGGAGCCCCAGGCCTCTAGTCAGAGAGATTGACATACTACCCACCACGGTCCCTATGCCCGTGTAGAGGATGTATGCAGAGACGTACGCGGCTACCAGCGTTCCGAGGGCCACGGGATCCCTCGGCCCCTCCCACAGTGCTCTCCTGGCCAAGGCCTCCCTGTACCTCCTAGAGATCTCTATAGAGGCGATCAAGCCTGCAACGTAGAGTGGTATCAATGCGTAGAAGACCCCGCGGAAGCCGTAGTGCAGGACTACTGTCCTCGCGAGCAGGCTCCCGATAGCTATCGGCGTCCCCGTCACGACCCAGTATAGCGTGAACCCTGTCTCCAGTCTCCTAGTGACCATGTCTCTAAATACAGCCAGTATACCTGGAAAGAGGGCTGAGTCTACCGCCCCGTGCAGAGCCCTCACCACGAGTAGCTCCGTGGGGCTTCTTGGGAGGGTGTAGAGGTATACTACAGCCAGGTCTGCGAGTATGAGAGACTGGACCACGCCTGCCCTCGAGACCTTGTCTAGCAGTAGGCCCACTACGGGTAGAGAGATTAGGGCAGACATAGAGTACGACGCCACGATGATACCTGCTAGGGAGTCCGAGGCTCCCAGAGACTTCGCGTACTGCGCCACTATAGGAGATATCGTCGAGTGGTCTATCATTGTTATAAAGACTACTATGTACAGCGAGATGTAGAAGGAAAGAGACCCTTTCCCCATACGCGACGCCTCTACAGGTGAGAAGGTTCTATTTAAGCACTGCGACGCGCGTCCCTGATCCTCTGCCGGCTAAAACGACGGAGAATAGAATGTTGCTATCGAGGATTAGAGTAGACCTCTCCTCCTGTACTCCTCCTCCAGGGTCCTCCAGGTCTCGCTCCTCGTCTCCTCGAACTCCTCGAGCGCCTTCTCGGCGTCCACGCCGGCGACGCCCTCCTCGAGTAGCTTGAGCACGCGCCTCCTCGCGTACTTGCGGGAAAGCCCCTCCGCTACCCAGAGCAGGACCTCCCTCTCCGAGACGTAGTCCGGGACCTTCACGCTGACAACCTTCATTTAACCTCGCCGGGAGTTGCGCGAAGGACGGTATTAAGGTTGCGGCCGGCTAGACCTCGACCAGCTCGCTGGGCGGTATGAACCTCTTGTACCACTTCTCGAACTGCTCGGGGCTCGCTACGTGGAGCTCGACTGGCGCCTCAGTGCTCCTGTAAACCTCCACCATTAAGTCGTACTTCCTGTCGACCGCCGACGTCACTACGAGCACGTCTATGTCGCTAGCCGCGGTGTAGTCGCCCCTGACCGCCGAGCCGAAGACGAAGACCCTCGCCTCGGGGTCGAAGCGCCTAGCCACCTCCTTCACGAGCCCGGCGACAGCCCTGTAGTCCCTGAGGAAGCGGAGAGCGCTACCCCTCGACACGCCTCCTGAACACCTCGGCGACGAACCTCGCCAGGTCCCTGACCTCGGCCTCCTCGTAGGCCGTGGGGAAGTACCTGGAGGCCAGGTACGCCTCCTCAAGCCTCGCCACGTAGTGCAGGTTGCCGACGTTCTCCACGAGCTCGAGGACGGAGGGCTCCGCCTCGCCCAGCTCGCGTATAAGCCTCCTCAGCGAGTGGGTTCTCGGGTAGCTTCCCTTCAGCACCAGCAACTTGTACTCGAGTATCAGCCGGCAGTACTGCTCCAGGCTGAACGCCGCCAAGTCGTACTCACCCTCATCGATAAGCCTTAGCGCGTTCCTCAGAAAAGCGTGCGCCCTCCTCCTGAGAACCTCCGCCTCTTCGAAAGACATACCCCTCGTATCAACGCCGAGCCCCTAGATAAACTCCGCGAGCCCGGATACCCCCAGAAATGCGAGAGCAACGCGGACAGCTTTGCCTGCAAAGCTCTTCCAGCTACCTCGAGGCCTACCGATGTTCGGGGCTCCGGAGCCTGCTCGCCCAGTAAGCCTCTTCGAGCTCCTCTAGGCTCATCCTCGGCTTCACGACGCCCCTAACCCTCCTCGTCGCGGAGCGCACTCGGGCCACCTCCGGCTTTCGGACGAACCCCCGGTACTTTAGCCTTGCGCAAAGTTTTTTTGGCGCGCGTCTCCAAGCTAAGCGCGTGGGCAGGGCTTTCGTAGGCCTAGTCAGGGACCACAGGACGAGGATAGGCAGGATAGTGAGTAGGGGTGGCAAGTATAGCGGTAAGAGTCAGGCTTAGGGTAGCCCGGGGCGGCGTAGCCGTCGAGACACCCGCTCTCGCCAACACGGGCTACGAAGCCGAGACACCCCAGCTCCTCGTACCGGTCAGGCTGGCCCAAGAGCTCGGGTTGTGGCCTCCGGGGCCCGGGGTCGAGGAGACGGAGTACGAGACCGCCGGGGGCCCACTGAGGGTTTGGGTCGCGCCTAGAGCTTGCAGGGTAAGCGTTCTCGCGCCCGGAGCGTCTTCCCCCGAGGTCGAAGCGGACATCGTGGTGTCGCCCCTAGCCTGCGAGGTTCTAATGAGCGACAAGCTGATCGGAGAGCTCGGAGTAGCTATAGAGGACGCCGGGAGAGGTTTATGGAGGTTTAGGTGGGAGCCGAAGGAGGCACTGAGGCGCAGCGAGCCTCCGAGGTACTGGAAGTAGTATAACGAAGGTATACTTAAATCTAACAATGTTATGCAAAATTGCCGGCCAAACAAACCCATGTTTTTCTCTACAAAAACATTGTTATACTTTCATGTAAAACGACGTTATACAACCAAAAGCCTAGAACATTTGTACAAACAGCGACAAGCGCACGCAGGGCCCGGCGCTGGCTACGGCTGTGAAGGCCAGCAACGCTACTAGCAGCAGCAACAGGCGTGTTTTGTTGTCCACGTGATGGGAGGGGGAAAAGAATTATTTTAGGGTTGCGCTACCCGTAGACCTCGACCGTCACGTAGCTTTCTCCGCTACCCTCGAAGAAGAGCCAGCCCAGGTTTATCAGGGGCTCTTCGCCGACCTTCCCGAAGAGGCGCCAGGAGCCGCCGATCTCCGGCGTCGCCGTGACTTTGTTCACGTCTACTCCGTCGAAAGTCACGGTGTACTCGCAGGGGCACCTGAGCAAGTTGGGCTCGCGGCACCTAGCTACGAGGCCCTTCCAGACGTCCCCGTCTGGGAAGGTGTACGTTGTGTTGGATATTATCCTGCATATTCTTAGCCCCCAGCCTTTGACCTTGACTACTACCTTGGTGTCGGGGCGTGCTTGGAGGAAGAAGCCGACCCAGGCTCCGCGTACTAGGAGGGTGCCGTTTCCGAGGTCTTCGACCTCGCCTTCCTGGGTGAACACCGTCCAGTAGTGTAGCAGGGTGTCCGTTGGTTTCCCGTTGTAGATTACCTTGACGTAGAAGTCTGTCCTGTTTGTCGCGGAGCGGTAGTAGGCTATCCTTAGGACGGCGTCTCCGGCTAGTGGCGGCGTCGAGCCGTTGGAGGCGGGTATGGGCATCGAGAACCTAAAGGTCTCGACTAGGCCTGGGATCCAGCGGTAGCAGGTGGCGTTTACGTAGGCGTATGGGCATATCCAGGTGTTGTTCCTGTAGATGCACTTGGCGTCTAGGACTATGCTGGCGTTCCTCGGGAACTCGAGGGTCGCGGAGGTGTTGAGGCTCCACTCGGCTAGGAGGGTTTTGCCCCTCACGGCCTTTACCTTCACGGGTATCGCGGCGGGGTTTTCGACGTAGAGCTTTACGCCTTTAAGCTTGTAGAGGAGCGTCACGGTGACGTCGTCCTCCAGCTTGATCTTCATCGAGGAGTTGAGGGGTTCTAGGTCCTCGGACGCCAGGGGCTCTACCTCGACCTCGGAGCCGCATGGGAGCGTCGCCTCGCGCGGGACCCCGGACTCCACGCCGTACACCTTCACCCTAGCCCACGAAGCGTTGGCGACGACGAGGAGCCTGCAGATGATAGACCTGAAGACAGCCTCTATCGTAGTGTCATCGTTTATCTTTGTGACGCCGGGCAATGCGGGAGAGCCGTTGACGAGCAAAGCTTTCAGCCTCCAGCCTAGCTGGGGAGAGGCGTTAATCACCAAGACGGCTGGCACCTTGAGAGTTAACGTGGCGTTGCCGTAGCTGGTGCCGTTGATTACGAGTGCTCCGGGCCCGCGAACCCTTAGGGTGACGGTGGCTTCACTCCGCCCGAAGATAGCCTCGATTGTAGTATTGCCCGAGACCCTCACCTCGCCGGGCGGGGTGGGGGAGCCGTTTACCATCAGTGTTTTTAGCCTCCAGCCCGGCTGGGGCGAGGCGTTGACCGCTAGTACTGCTTGCCCGTGGATCGTCAGGGTGGCGTTGCCGAAGGCTGTTCCGTTGACTAGGAGGGCTCCGGGGCCGCGCACTTTGAGCGTGACCGTGTACCTCTCCTCCTCGAAGAACGCCTCGATTACAGTATCGCCGGAGACCCGCAGGGCGCCCGCCTTGGCAGGCGACCCGTTGACGAGGAGGGCTTTGAGCCTCCACCCCTTCAGCGGGAGCGCCGAGACCTCGACCGCGGTTGGCACGCTTACCCTCAGCGTCGCGTTGCCGTAGGCGGAGCCGTTCACGACGAGGCCTCCCGGGCCGTGCACCCTCAGCGTTAGTGTCGCGCCGCTAGGTCTTTGGGCCGCGAAGAAGAGGTAGGCGACCGGCACAGCCGCCGCGAGCAACAGTGCCGCTAACACCTTCACCTTCACGCGCCACCACCCGCGCGTCCAGAGGCGTCGAACAGCCCCGGCAGTACCATAACCCAGTAGAAAGGGGAGTATTTATGTATTCTTATGTATTTGTCGGCGATCTCTCTGCGCGCCCGGAGACCCGCCCATCGGTCTCGTGCGGCGGTAGCCTTAAATTCCGGGAGGAGGTCCCCCTCCCATGGGTGGGGAGCCGGTCGTTGTGCCCGAGCCGGCGAGGCTCGAGTTCGGGGGGCGCTGGTTCAGCTTCGACGGCTTCTCGAACCTCGACCCCTTCGTAGCCGAGGAGTTCCGCCTGCCCAGGGGGGAGTGGGAGGTTCGGAGGGTTGAGGGGGAGGGGACGGGCCTCGAGGTCAAGGAAGGCTTCGTCGAGGTGTGGGGGGATCCGAGGGTCTACACGGCGACGTTGATCCAGCTGGTCATTCAGGGGGGTTACCGCGCCATCCCGGAGGTCAGGGTCGAGGAGAGGTTGCGCTTCGAGTTCCGGGGCTTCCACCTAGACGTTGCGCGCGGCGGCGTGGCGACTGTGGAGGAGCTGAAGAGGCTTCTGCGCTGGCTCTTCCTCCTGAAGTACAACTACCTGGCCGTCTACGTCGAGGACCTCTTCCCCTGGGACCGCTACCCGGACATCGGGGCGAGGCGGGGCAGGTACACGGGCAAGGAGTGGAGGGAGGTTGTGGAGTACGGGGGTAGGCTCGGGGTGGAGGTCTTCCCATCGCTCGAGCTGGCCGGGCACATGGAGAACATCCTGTCCCTGCCGGGGTACCGGAGGTTCAGCGAGTGGCATAGGCCGGAGGAGGGGTGCCTGGACGTGGGCGACCCCGAGGCTAGGAGGTTCGCGGAGGAGTTGCTGGAGGAGGCGCTCGAGAAGACGAAGTCGAGGTACATCCACATAGGCGGCGACGAGACCTGGGCGATGGGGAGGGGGAGGAGCCTGGACAGGACCCTGAGGTTCGAGTGGCCGCGGCTCTACGCCGAGCACCACTCCAGGCTGCTTCGGCTGGCCAGGGAGCGCGGCAAGACCCCGCTGATCTGGGGCGACATGCTCGCCGGCATGTACCTGCGCGAGACCGAGAGGGATCTGTGGAGGCCGATCCTCGAGAACCCGGCGTGGAGGGAGGCCGTGGTGGCGAACTGGGACTACTCGCCCGGCACCGTCGAGTACTTCAAGCAGAAGATCCGGCTCTTCAAGGAGAGAGGCTACGAGCAAATCGTCTGCCCGGGCCTCTGGAACTGGGACAGGTACTACCCCGACTTCGACGCCGCCCTGGCGAACGTGAAGAGCTTCCTGCAGGCGGCGCGGGAGGAGGGAGTCAAGGGCTTCATGGTGACCGCGTGGGGCGACGACGGGGAGGAGTGCCTCTACTCCTTCCTGTACCCGCTCATCCTGGCCTCGATGGAGTACGCCGAGGGCAACGGCAGGTGGGAGGAGAAGTGGCTCGCGCTCAGCGGGGAGCCGCGCGAGGTGCTGGAGGTCAGGAAGGCGCTCGGCAAGGGCGAGGTCGCCAACTACGTCAAAAGGGTGCTCTTCTCCCCCACGGACGAGGTGAAGGGCCTCCCGGTCTTCGACGAGTGGAGGAAGGCGCTCGAGCTGGCGGAGAGAGTCAGGCTCCCACCAGACCTCGAGTTCGTGAAGCGTTGCCTGGAGGTGGGCCTGAGGAAGGTGGAAGGAAAGGCCACGGCAGCCGACCTCCTGGGGCTCGCCAGCCTCTACGCGGACCTCTGGCTAAGGGAACGCAAGCCAGCGAACCTCGCCAGGGTCTACGCCCGCTTCTACAGCGCCGCCGCCTTAGGCCGCGCGCCCAAAGCCCGGCGCAGAGCAAAGCCGGCCTCGTCACCGCATAAAAGGGTTTAGGGCTCGACGAATACCTGTATCTCTACGTGCGTCCCGGGGTAGACCTGTATTTCGAGCCAGCCGGGCTGCACGTCGGGCGACTCCAGCCTCGGGCCCCAGTGCGCGGTGCCGCCCGCATAGCTCCCTAGGTTTGTGGTTACCGTCGCGCTGCACGTTCCCTGCATTATGCACCTCGGCAGTGTGATCTCGAAGTATGTTACGTCTTCGAGCATCACGGAGCCGCCCTTCGTGCGGTACATCGAGGGGCCGTTCTCCAGCACCACGCAGACCTCTATCTTCCCGGCGTTCCTGAGCGGCTTGCCCTTCACTACTACTTTGCTCCAGTTCTTCGGGGTTTCTAGGAGTACTATGAGGAAGCCGGGCGCCTCTATTTCCCAGACTCCGTTGCCCTTGTACCTCCAGGACCCCGACTGGAACTCCGTAACCGTGAGCACCATCCTGGCCTTGACTTCTCTGCCGGCGTAGAGTACTCCTCCGAGTGTCGAGCGTGGTGGGTGGCACTTGAGGCTCCAGCCCGCCACCAGTACCGTGTCGTTCGCGACTTCGAGCGAGGCGTCGCCGTGTAGGAGCGTCCAGCGCCCAGCCACACTGGCGTTCCAGTAGTGCACAGCCTCGCAGGTCTCGTTGAGCTCCACGCTCGCAGGGCCCAGCACGAGGACAGAGAAAGCCGGGACCTCCAGCACAGTGGTCGAGTTCACCCAGGAACCGTTGATTGTTACGGGGTGCTCGCCCGGCACCACCTTGACCTTTACCTTCACCTGCTCGAAGAAGGCCTCGATCGTCGTGTTGCCGGAGACCCTGACCTCGCCGGGCGAGGTGGGGGAGCCGTTGACCAGCAATGCTTTCAGCCTCCAGCTTCTAGGCGTGGACGCGTTGATCGAGAGCAGTGCCCCGCCCCTGAGCAACAGCGTGTCGTTGCCGTAGCCCGAGCCGTTGACGAGCAGGTAGCCGGGGCCGTAAACCCTCAGCGTGACCACGGGGCCACTCCACGCGAAGAAAGCCTCTATCACTGTGTCGCCCGCGATTCTTGCTACGCCTGGCTGTGCCCGCGAGCCGTTTATCAGCAGGGTTTTGAGCTTCCAGCCTGGCTGGGGTGAGGCGTTGATCGCCAGGAGGGCTGGTACGCTTAGCGTTAGGGTGGCGTTGCCGTAGCTGGTGCCGTTGATTACGAGCGCTCCGGGCCCGCGGACCCTCAGGATGAGGGCGGCCTCGCTGCGCTCGAAGAAGGCCTCGATGGTCGTGTTGCCGGATACCCTCGTCGCGCCTGGCAACGCGGGTGAGCCGTTCACGAGGAGGGCTTTGAGCCTCCAGCCTTTCGGAGCGGAGGCGTCCAGGGTTAGCGTCGCCGGGGCTTTGACTGTCAGGGTGCAGTTGCCGCGTGCCGACCCGTTCACGAGTACCGCGTCGGGGCCGTAGACTCTCAGCGTGACCGTGGCGTTCCCGGGTTGCGCGGGCTTCGCGGGCTGGTAGAGAAGCAGGATAGCGGCGACCGCGGCTACCACTGCCAGTAGGGCGGCGAGAGAGCCGACCCTCATACCCCTCACTTCACTCTCCCCTTCCCCGGTATTTAAGGTTCTCGGCTACCAGGGCTTTACGAGCACTAGGGGTCCTCTGCGCGACGCTATCTCCTTCACGGCCCTCTCCACCTCCGCCGCGAGCATCTGCGGGTCCGACTCGGCAACCCTCCTCGCCGCCCCCACGCCCATCCTCGACGCTATGCGCGCCAGCGCGCCCCTAACGGCGGCGGAGGCCAGGGCGTCCGTGAAGCAGACCTCACCCCTCCTTATCAGCAACGCTAGGGCTAGGCGGCGCGCCTCCCTGGCCGCCGGGAGTTCTTCGAGCACGCTCGGCCCCTCTTCGCGGGCGCCCCGCGGCGCGACCCACACCCTCTGCCTCCACTTGGCTGCCCAGAGGTCGAACCAGTCCCCGAGGATCGAGGCGAACTCCGCGGGCTTCTCCTCGGCTAGCCCCTCCACGTACGCGTATGCCTCGCCGGGGCCCCCGAACCCCTTCTCGACGCAGACGTAGTTCAGGAAGTCCTTCTCGCAGACCCCAAGCATCAAGCCCTCCTCCCAGCCCTCGAGCCCCGGGAACTCCTCCTCGATCCTCCTCGAGAGAGCCGCCCTCAGAGCGGTCCAGCCCACACTCTTAGCCACGGGCTACGAGCATAAATCCTCAACGCGCGCAGGCCTAGAAAAAAGAGGTTGCACGAGCTAGGGGGCCCTGGCTAGCTCTACGCGGGCTGGCTTCTGCCAAGAGAGCGGTACGAGGCCCCTGGCGAGTAGCTCTTCGAGCGGGGTTTCTGGTATCTCGGCTTCCACGATCGACCCGTTGACCTTGGCGTACGTTGCTCCCACCTCTAGCAGTGCTTTCAGCGCGTCCGCCACCCCCGAGGAGGGCTTCAGCTTGACTGCTCCGCCCACCCTGCCGTACGTGCAGGCCTCCTCGAGGCGGGGGTCCAGGGGGTCTAGCACGCCGTAGGGGGTCGCCACGGGGCTCGGCTGGCGCCCCGCCCTTGCCTCCTCGGCTAGCCCGGCGTAGAGGTCTTGGACGCTCCGGCACTCGGCCCACACCCAGCCGTTCACGGGCTCTGAGAGCTCCCTGCACCTCCCGGGCGCCCTCCCCCTGAACGCCGCGACTACCGCGCCTCCAGCCATGCCGCGAACTCCTCGACGCCCATCGGCTTGGTTTTGAGTAGCTGTGCGAGCATGGCTCCTCCCTTGTCGGCGGCGTACTCGACTACGTGGATCCTGGCGTCCCTCAGCTCCAGCAGGCCCATCCCGGTGCTCTTCTTGCCCCCGACCGCGACCCCCAGCTCCTTGACGTAGAGGAGCGTGGACGCGAGTAGCCTGGACGCCGCGCTCCCCCTCTCGTCGACCTCCCCGACCATTAAGAGCTTGACAGGGGCGCCTGGGTCCCCGGCTTCCACGAAGTACAGCACGCCCTCCTTGACGGTCCCGGTCTTCCTGTCTATCCCGACCCCCGGCTTCCTGAACGTGGGCGCCTCGACGACGGAGTCCGCGAACTTCAGGCTACCCGCCCTGACCCTGTTGCCGAAGAGCTTCCCGACGGGGCAGTAGTACTCGAGGTACTGCTCCAGGGCTTCCCGCGCGTCGATGCCGGCTTCGCGGTCGAGGCCCAGCTCCCCCACGACGCGCTTCACGTCCGCGGGGTCGAAGCGCGTAGCCGCGCCCTTCAGGGCGGCCTCGAAGTCGCCGCGCAACTTCTCGAGGTAGGCGTCCCTCCCCCTCTCCCCGGCCGCCGCGAGCTCCAGGGCGAGCTTCTCGGGGCCCGTCGCGGGGATGGACGGCGCCAGCTTCTCGGCTATGCTCCTGAACGCTCCCTTCCACGTCGAGCCTGGTACGAGGAGCCTGCCGTCCGGGAGCCTCAGCGCGTAGAGCACGTTGCCCTCCCTCCTCCCGCCCACGTGCAGGGGGCCCCTGGCCTCAAAGGCTAGTATCGCCGCGAACTTAGCCTGGAACTGCGCCCTACCCAACCCCACCACCCCTCAGGTACTCCCCGAACGGTACGACCGCGTTCACGCCCGTGAGCCAGTAGCCGCCCAGCCTCACCGGGATCCCCGCCCTCGGGTCGCGGTTGCAGGAAACCCTGCCCTCGACGAGCGCGCCCTGCCTAACGAGCTCCACTACGGGTAGCGGAGACCTCTTGAAGGAGTCCCAGCCGGCGAGCACCCTGTACGTCCTCCCGAGCACCCTCTCGACCTCGAGCGTGCAGTCGCCCCACGACGCCTTCTTCAACGGCACCAGCGGCGAGAGGGCTACGAAGAGGCCGGAGGCGGAGAAGGGGGCGCTGCCCGCCGCCTTCAGCGTGAGCTCCGCCCACCCGAAGCCCCTCGAAGCACCGCGCCCAACCGTAACCTCCAGCCTCCCCGGCAGGTCGAAGGGGGCCCAGACGTACGCCCAGAACTCCGTACCCTCCGCCACCGCCTCGTAGTCGAAGAGCATCCCCCTCTCGAACGCCCCCCTCCTCTTGCTCACGCCCACCGAGGTCGACCTGAACGTCCTGATGGGCGCCTTCTCCGCGACGACAACCCCTCCCTCGGCCACGCGCTTGTAGACGACGATGCCCGGGTAGGCCGGCTTGAGCGTGTGGTCCCTGCCGACGGGGCACTTGATGCTCTCGAGCTTCCCTTGGCGCGCGTAGACGGGGGCGAAGTCGTAGACAACCCCGCACTCCCTGCAGTACGCGGCGAACGGCGAGGCGGGCAGGGCCCTCTTCCCGCCCACGAGCGGGTAGGCGGGCGACGAGAGGACGGACGGGCTCTCCGCCTCCCTCCTGAGGTCGTCCAGCGACAGGACCCCCTCCGCGCGCAGGGCGTCGAGGATAGCGCCCCTGAGCGTCGAGCCCGGGATGTAGCCGAGCGGCTTCACGTAGCCCCTCTCGGTCCTCCTCTCCACGACTATCGCGGGGCTCCTCAGTACCAGCCTCGCCTCGTACAGCATCAGACCACCCCCTCCCAGAGCCAGGACCTAACGCCCTCCAGCAACCCCCTCCACTCGGGCGCCACGACCGCGTCCAGCGCGCCGCCGTCCTCGACCCTCGCGTCGACGAGCGAGCCCCTGCCCACCCTGCTCGTCCTTAGCTCAGCCACCGCGAGGAGGAGCAGGGGGACCAGGCGGGAGGCCGCCCCGTCCACCCTGACCTCCCCCACGAACTCGGAGCCGGGTAGCAGGTGCTCGACGCTCCTCAGGCTCCCCTCGCGCACGGTCTGGGTGTCGTCCCTGAGCGCCGTCCTCGCCACTATGACCGGGGCCGGCCTCCCGACGGGCGAGAAGTCGCTGACGTAGACCTTCGACGCCCCCTCCACGCTCGGGTAGGGGTAGCCGAACAGCGTGCAGACGTCGCAGGGGCCTCCCATGGCCTCGTGGGCCTTCCTCACCTTCTCCGGGTCCACCTCGCCGCAGCTCGTGAAGCCGTAGGCGCCCGCCACCCTGCTCGCCGCGCTCCTCAGCACGCCCTTCACCGTGCTCCCGGGCACGTAGTACTCGTAGGTGCCGTCCGCCTTGACCTTCCTCGCCGTCACTATGTCCGCCCCCAGGACGTCCGGTATGCCCCAGCCGACCGTCAGCAGGGAGACGGCCCTAAGCCTAAGCCTGAACCTTATCACCACGCACCACCCTTAACCAGCTTTATGAACGTGAGGAGGTCGACCAGGGGCACGTAGCCCGACGCGTTCCCAGACTCGTCGAACAGGTTCGACTCGATGAAGCGCTTGAGCGCGCCGTACGCCTCGCTTGTCTCCTCGCCGAGGGCCTCGGACTCCAGCTGCCTGAGCACGTATATGTACGCCTGCTCCCTCCAGTACGCGGAGCCCGAGACCTCCCTCCACGTGTCCAGGGCGACCCTCCTCAGCGCCGCCAGCCTCTTCCTAGCCCTCTCGACCTCCTCGTCCTCGCCCTCCGCCCTCGAAGCCAGGTAAGCTTTCCCGAAAGCCTCCGCGTGGGCTTTGAACGAGGAGTCCTCGCACCAGGCGCCCCGCGCCGGAACCCCGAGGACGTGGCTGAACAGCCTGGCCCACGCCTCCGGGACTCCCTCCCCGCTGAGAGCCTTCCTCTCGATGAGGTAGGGCTGGTAGCCGTCTATGAGCTGGTCCCTCGACTTCTCGCCAAGCTTCCGCGAGTACCTCTTCAGCCTCTCCCTGGCTGTCGCCCCGGACGGCGAGCCGGAGTCGAACACGTCGAAGACTAACGCGCCGCACCTGTGCCTCGTAGCGGCGAGCTTCGCCTCCTCCATCTCCGCCGACGCGCAGTCGACGAGAGACCACACGCTCATCCTGGCGGGCCCCGCGGCGACGGAGGCCGTGAGCGTCGCGACCAGCCCGAGCTGCCTCGAGAACTCCTCCGCTATGAAGTGGGCTAGGAGGGGCGCCGCCCACGCAGGAGCTATCAGGACGCCGTCGTCCCCTCCCATGTACAGCGTCCCCAGGAACACCCTCGCCACCTCGGCTTCCGCCGCCCCGTCGCCCGCGACCCTCCTGACCCCCTCGTAGAGGGCTTCGAGGGCCTTGAGGTAGGCGTTCTTCAAGGCCATGTCCACCCTGAAGCTCCTCTCGATGGCGTCCGTGAAGGACAGGGCCTTCGACATGAACGCTCCCATCGCGTTCCCGTCGAACTTGATCACCGCGCAGTCCCTGAGGCGCTTGGGCTTAGCCGCCTCCCTCGGGTCGTGGCCCGCGATAACCTCTACCACGAACTTCGACACATCATTCCACACCGCATCGAAGGCCTCGCTCGGGGTGAAGGAGCGGCCTCCCACCTCGACCCTCGACTCCCACTTCTTGCGGAAGTGGACCTCGGAGCCCAGATCGTAGAGCCTGCTGCATGTCTGGCACGCGGGTACCTCGCCTTCGGGCGTGCGAACACTCGTTGAGGCCCACTCCCTCAGGCAGAGCCTGCAGAGCTCCCTGCCGTTCTGCGGGTCGAACTGCGGCTCGTCCGCCAGCTCTACGCCGAGCTTGGCGATCAGCAGGGCCTCCTCGATCTTCTCCCAGGCTGTCTTGAAGTCCACGTGGAACTCCGCATCCGCTACCACCAGCCTCAGCGGCTCCGGCAACTCCTCTTTGACCTTCCGGGCGAGCTCCCAGACTCTCTCGGCGAGCGACTCCGGTAGCAACATGAGGAGGATACCGCCCCCGGAGTAGAGGAATGCCTCCGGCGGTACGCGCACGCCGTTAGCCCTCAGGTAGAGCGGCAGGTAGGAGTACGTCACGAAGTCCACTAGGAGGCTCGCCGCGGCTACAACCCTGAGCTCCATGCTCCTGTAGACGAACTCCTGTATGGAGCCAACGTCGAAGAGGAGTAGCGTTAAGCCCTTCACACCCTCCTCCTTCTCCTCCTTCCTCACATTCTCGGCGGCTTCCTCCGCTCTCTCCAGGAAGAGCTCAGTCAGCTCCTTGACGGGGTCCTCCCTGGCGAGCCCCTCCCTCTTGAGGTCGTCGAGCCTCTCGTAGAGCCTCCTCCAGAAGCCCCAGTCGTCCCTCCTCCCGCCCACCAGCCCCTCCATCCTGGAGACCCTGTCCCCTATAGCCCTGTCGACGACCTTGGCGAGCCTGTCCGCGGCCGACGCCAGCCTGTCGGCCCTGCTCACGTAGCCCTCGCGGGCGTGGTGCTCCCTGACCTCCCCCACCACCCTGGCGAGGACCTCGTCGCCCACTATCCCCTTGAGGAGGTACTCGGCTATCCTGGCAGACTCCTCGGCGTGCCTCTCCGGGTCCACCGCCTTGCCTATGTCGTGGAGGAGGGCGGCAACCCTGGCGACCGCGGCCTCCCTGCGCCTCTCCTCCTCCGTCTTCCCGGACTCGTAGGCCAGGGCCCACGCCAGAGCGGAGGTCATGAGCAGGTGGGCGGCTAGGCTCGACGTGTTGTACCCGGGCCTCGTGTCAGCCGGGAACGCTACCCACAGCCTGTACACGTTCTCGTAGGCCTCGCGCCCGAAGACCTCGCCGAGCCCCATGGCCCCCAGGTCGAGCCCGAGGACGTCGCGGAGCATCGAGTAGACGTCGCCCTTCACCAGCCCGAAGTACCTCTTGAAGAGGGCGTCGGGGAGGGCTAGGAGCGCCACCTGGGCTTTCATAGGGCTCGGGTGCACGGGCGAGAGCTCCCGCGAGAGAGGGGCCTTGAGGAGCACGGCGGCGACGTTCGCGACGACTTCCAGCTTCTCGTAGTCGTCCCGGGCCTCCGCGGCGAGCCTCTCCGCCAGCCTCCTGGCCGCCCCGATGAACCACTCCAGGGCCTTCACGTCGCCCGGCTCGACCCTCCTCACGCTGACCGGGCCGCACCTCCCCCAGACGGGGACCCTGAACGCCCTGTACACGGGGTACGGCTCCCTAAGCTCCAGCGAGAGACTCAACCGCCCCCACCTCGTCTACGTCAAGCAACTCGTCCCCGAACTCCGACCTAGCCGCGCCCACCAGGGCGGAGACTAGGCGGTCGAGCTCCGCGCCCGAAGCCCTGGAGCCCGGCGCGAGCGACGCTCCGCCCACCTCAAGCTTCTCGGAGAACGGGGCGAGGGCCAGCCCTTCGAGCTCGAAGTGTACGACGCCGAACCTCTCCCCGGGCGAGCTGTACTTGTGCTTTCCGAGGAGGACCTGCCTGCCCATCCTCCCGTCCCTGAAGCCCATGCCGTAGAGCAGTAGCCCCAGCTCCGCCGGCTTGAGGTTCCTGAAGGTAACGGCGCCCTCGAACCTGCCGCCGGGCTTCACCGCCAAGAGCTTCTCGCCCGCGTAGAGCTCGACGCGCTCCGTCTCGGCGCGCGCGGCGACCAGGTCCCCGAAGTAGACGAGCCCCTGTAGGCCGGCGGTGCCGAAGATGTCGCACAGCAGGCAGACCTCGGGCGAGTCCTCGCTGTACTCGCAGGCCTCCCTGCCGGGGTAGGAGAGGGAGGCCTCCCAGACCCTGAAGTGCCTCCAGCCCTGCTCCCCCTTCTTCGGCGGGGCCACCGGGCCCTCGGTCGCCCTTATGAGGCAGGACCTCGCCACGCCGTTCTTGGGCTTGAAGCTGAGCTCGAGCCTGCTCCTCACGTTCCCCTTGACGCTGCTACCCGGCACCACCAGCCTGCCCCCGGCGTAGACCGGCTGGGCGTAGTCGAGCTCGATTTTCCCCGACAGCCTCGCTACGAGGTCCTCGAGCTCCCTCCTCGTCCTAGCCCTGGATGCGGAGGACCTGACCTCCTCGACTGGGACGGAGACGCGCTGGACGCCGGAGCCCACGTGCAGGTAGCTGTCTGCGACCAGCGCTACCTCGAGGCGGCCCGCAAGCCCTTCGAGCACGCTCCTGCTCCTCGGCGCCCGCCTCGCGACTCTAACCGCGCTTCCCGAAGCTTGCATTGGACCACACCTCCTCGAGCTTAGCCAGCGCCTTCCAGGCGGAGTCCCCGGAGGCCCTTAGCCACCCGTCCCTGGCCTCGGCGAGGCCCGAGAGGTCGACGTCCGAGTCGTAGTCGTCGAGCTTCACCAGCACCGAGCCGCGGACAGTCGCGCCCCTAGCCGCGAACTCCAGGCCCTCCACGCGCACCTCTCCGAAGCCCCTCGTCTTGAAGCCGCCCACCCTGACCCAGCCCTCGTTCATCATCCTGATGACGGCGGAGAGGAGCCCGAGCGCGTAGTTGGGGAGGTTCGTAGTCCTAGCCTCGAACCTGAACCTCGCGCCCGGCTCGACGTACTCGACCTGGTAGAGGGCCCTCTCGTAGACGGCGCCCGTCCTCCTGTTTATCGCTATGCCCGTCCTCACCCCGGTGGAGACGTCGACGACGCCCCCCTTCTCGTCGACGGGGTAGGCGTCGCTGAACTCGACGTGCCCGGAGAACGAGGGGGCGCCGAAGACCTTGCACATCAGGCAGGCCTTCTCGTGGAACAGCCTGACGGCTTCCAGGCTGTGCCCCTCCCTCATCAGCCCCTGCAAGTAGCTCAGCAACTTCTCGCCGCCCAGCGACGGGTCCTCGTAGTCCATGCACGTCTCCCCGCTCAGCCCGCTGCACACGCTTAGCCCCTTCGCCACTGCGAGGGACTGGGAGAAGCTCCTGAACACACCCTTCAGGCTACTGCCGGGTATGTAGGGGACGCTTTTACCGCCAAGCCTAACCCTGAGGACCGAGAGGTCCACCGGGGAGCCCAGCGGCGCCTCCCTGCCAGCGCCCACCCTCAGCGGAGACTCGGCGACGAGGTAGCCCCTGAAGACTGCCTCCCTGAGGAGGACCCTGTGCGAGGACCACGGGACCTGGCTCAAACCGCACCACCCCCTATCTTCCCGGACTCTAGGCGCTGGAGCCTGCCGTCCCTAACCCCGTACACGACGTACTCGCCCTCCACTAGCCTGAGGAGCCCGTAGCCCACAGTCTTCCTGGCGCCGACCTGGACCATCCCCTCGGCGAGCATGTCGAGAACCCTCCTCAGGATCCTGCCCCTCTCGTCCCCGGGCTCCGGGTACACCCTTATGTTCACGATGTCCATCATGAAGCTCCACCTGTGCCCCGGCTCCACCTGGCGCTCGGTGTAGAGGATGTTCGGGTGAGCCCCCCGGAAGTCCCTGTTAATCCCGACGCCCGTCTTCATGAACAGCGTGGGAGTCCCCTTCGGGTAGGCGTCGTAGATCCTCACGTGGCTCGCCAGCCTCGTGCTACCGAATATGCCGCATATCAGGCAGTACTTCCCGTCCCGCGCCTCCTGCTCGGCCGCCTCGAAGTCCCACGGGTCGTGGATAACGTGCCCCTCAGCCCTCGCTATAGCCTCCGCCAGGCTCCTGAACACACCCTTCAAGCTACTACCGGGTATGTAGGGGACGCTCCTATCCCCGAGCCTAACCCTCAACGGCTCCAAGTCGACCGGGGAGCCGAGCTGAGCCTCCCTGCCAGCGCCCACCCTCAGCGGCGTGAGGTTCTCGAGAACCCCCGTCACCCTGGTGAAGAGGTCGAGCCTGTCGAGGTCGTTGTACTGCAAGAAGGCTCACCTAGCCCCCACCATCGCTTTGAGCAGGGACTCCAGCGTCACCTGCTCCGGCCTAACGTGGGGCCTAGAGCCCGCCGTAGCCTCGTAGACCCACTTCGCGAACCCGAGAAGCTTCCTCGCCTCCTCCTTCCCCCCGCCCTTCTCGTAGACGTCGAGCAAAGCCTGAGTAACGAGCCTCGCGGTAGACCTACCAGTCCCAAGCCTCTGCGCCTGCCTCTGAGCGAAAGCCGCGGTAACCAGCAAAGCCTCGCGGCCCTCGAAGGAGTCCAGAGAGGCTATAAGGTTCTCGATCTGAGAACCCTTAAGGTTCTCGACGCGGGCCGAAACGCCTATCCTAGCGCCCCAGTCCAGAATCTCCTTCTCAGATAGACGAGGCGCCGACATACGACAATATAGTTACAAGCATCCTAATATAGATTGCGCGGTAACCCGAAAAACAACGAAAAAACAACACAACCCCCAAGCCAGCCAACAACAATTCAACAACACACCACACGCAACAAACAAACCTCACCAACGTAGAACCAGACAAAACCTTCCAGGCAAGCCTCCCCAGCCCCAGCTTCAACCCTTAAAGCCCCCGCTTGGGAAGGCTTATAAACCCTTGACAGTGTCAAGGGTAAAAGCTTTACTGGAATTTTTCCTCTGAGGGGTCTTCCCGTCGAATTGATATGACGCTGTCATTTATAAAAGTGTTTCGGGGATTTGTTCCCAATGGGAAGAAGGGAACAGAAAACGTTTTATACCTCCACAGAGAAATAAAACCCGGATTTGCGGGAAAAGGCTCCCACAAACCCCTCAGTTCAAAATCAGCAAGACTAAGAGGCGCGCTAGTACCTAGTATAGCCTCGTTTATGTTCTTCAGTTCAAAATCAGCAAGACTAAGAGGAACGGATCTTACCCTAGCAACCATGCCAGAGTTCAAAATCAGCAAGACTAAGAGTAGGGAGCTTGGCTAAGGCGGCAGTATGCCCTCCCTCTGGAGGGCCGTTCAAAATCAGCAAGACTAAGAGCGCCCAAAACCTACCGGTTCACCCCGCCCCGCCTGCTCCGTTCAAGTTCAAAATCAGCAAGACTAAGAGACGTTTAGTCGGTTCCGTCCCCCCGCATATGCGCGTTCAAAATCAGCAAGACTAAGAGCAAGCCCACGAACTCGAAGACCCTGTGCTTCCCGTCACCGTTCAAAATCAGCAAGACTAAGAGTATTAAGCTTGAACCAAGTTCTGAGTGTCTTGGATCTCGCGAGTTCAAAATCAGCAAGACTAAGAGTTAGCGGCGGACGCGACTCCGCAGTAGCCTGCTACATGTTCAAAATCAGCAAGACTAAGAGAAATCGCTTATTGCCCCGATTATCGCAAGCCTCTCCAGCTCGGTTCAAAATCAGCAAGACTAAGAGAGCGCCTTCGGCGCCCACATCGCCTCGCCCGGCGTCGCGTTCAAAATCAGCAAGACTAAGAGAATAACCGTGGTCGCCATACCGGGTATCGGCGTGGTCGCCCCGTGCAAGTTCAAAATCAGCAAGACTAAGAGATACAGGCGAGTGGCTCCATAGTCTCGACGTCCTTAGTTCAAAATCAGCAAGACTAAGAGGCAAGGTTGTGGATCACACCATCAAGCCACCCTGTTCAAAATCAGCAAGACTAAGAGCGAACCGCGATGGTAGGGCTGGCAACGCCATGTGTTCAAAAATCAGAGGTTTGTGTCGATATACACACGAGGTGGGGGTGTTTGCTGGTTTCGCGTTGGTTGTTTAGGGTTGGGCTTGTAGCGGTAGTCCTGCTTCTACTCGTAGCTCGATGCGTGCGCGCCGAGAGGGTTTCGCTGCTTCCTCGCTCGATAAGCTACTACAGCATTAGGGTTTCCGCGGCGCCGGCGTACGTCGTGCTCGTGAGTCATCAGCCGTGGCCGGCCGTGGCTTACCTGGCGACTGCCGAGGAGTGTGAGCATTTCCTCGCGCGCGGGGGTAGTGACATCGAGGTTTTGAGGGTGGTTAGCGTGCCAGGCTACGGCGTGGTCTCCTTGAGGATAGATAGCCCCGGCTCGTACTACGTGTTTTTCTACTCGGACGAGAGGCTCTACGTCTACGTTAGGTACTACGGCTTGCCGGCGGGCCTTGCCAGCTACCCGGACGTCGCGGTGAATACGAGCATGGTTCTCGGCTTCTTCAACGTAAGCGCAGCCTCCGCTAAGAGCTACAGCAGTAGAGCCGCGGAGGCGGACGCGTGGAGCCTCCAGCTGAACGCCGTCGTAGAGGTTTCCTTGGCGGGCGGCAGGAAGCAGTACTACTGGGTTCAAAACATGGTCGGCGGCATAGAGGGTACTCGTTCGTACGAGAACAAAACGGAGAAGGCTATTATGTACCAGGTTTGGAACAACATTTGGAACAATACGGGGCGGCTTAGCCTGCTAAGCGACGAGAGGATATCCGGCTGCGGTGGTGTGTACAGGGATAGGGACGAGTACTACTATGCGTGCGTGTACACCTACAGCCCCTGCGACCTGCCCCTGGCAGGCTTCCTGGTCGTCAGGGCTTACGCGAGTAACGGCGCTGTACACGTCGATTTCGGCTACGTCACCGCTCAGAGCGGCGACTACAGGCCCGCGATTATAACGTGGTACGACAACGTGACCATAAGGACTAACCCGCCGGCCGTAGGCGCCGGCATAGTGGCTACGTCGAGCTACCTGAACGGGCGTGGGCTCCCGCTGAACGTTGAGCTCGTGTTCTGCGGTTTCTGTTGCTCGGAGCACGCTACGTTCAGCGAGCTGGAGGCGAGGCTCACCCTTGCCTACTGGAGGGGCGGCGGCTGGGCGCCTTTCCCGAATCTGTACAGCTTTGGCGTGAGCACAAACGAGACTGCTACCAACGTGGCTGTGCGGTACGCTGACGGCTTCGCGGTCGTGGAAAGAGGCGCGCTGAGCCCGGCTAAGCTCGCGGAGAGGCCGAGGCTACCGGCCCTGCCGATGACTAGCGTCAGGTACTGTAGCATGTTGACCGGGGAGTGCTCCGTCAGGTACGTGTACTCCCCTGTAACGCTCGCCGAGAAGGCTAGCGTCGTGTACGACGGCAACCGCACCAGGTACGTGCTTTTAGGGTACTACGTGGACGGGCGGTTCACCGAGGACCCGCCGACCATAACTCCTAGTAGCTCGTGGTTCACGCACTACGAGGTTAGGTCGAGCTACAAGGCTCAGCACTTCGTGGTCGTCTCCAGCCCCCTCCCCGTAACGGTTAACGGTACGAGGACTACGCGCTACGCCGGGTGGCTCGACGCGGGCTCCTCCATAGTCGTCGAAGTCCCGGATCGGGTAGTGCTCGAGAACGGGACGCTGTTCACGCCCCTGAGTAGCGGCGGGGTGTTCCGCGTCGACTCGCCGGTAACAGTCGAGGTAGCCTGGCAACCCTACTACCTCGTCACCGTTACGAGCCAGTACCCGGTGCTCGTCAACGGCGAGAGGACGGAGAGGTACAGCAGGTACCTGGCGCCCGGCACCCAGCTCGAGGTGAAGGCGGAGCCCGTGCCGCTGTACGGCGGGCTCGTAACCATGGACCCGAACGCCTCTTCGATAAGGCTACTGGTCACCGCGCCCGTAACGCTGTCGGTGTCCTACTCGCCGAACTACACGCGCCTAGTAGCCGTAGCCGCCGTAGCCACCGTTCTAGTCGCTGTAGCCGTCGCCAGGAGAAGGAGGCGCTTCGAGGCCTTCTACGAGCCACCCCTCGACGAGCTCTTAGCCGCCTAGCCCCCGCGAGTTTCAGCGTTATCTCTCAGCGACGGGCTTTTTACCCTCCACGCCGCCTAGCACCCGTGCCGGGCCCGGAGGGGAACCGCGCGGGAACAGTCGAAGAACTCTTCAGGGCAGTCTGCTCGGGGGACGCGAAGAGGGTGAAGGCCCTCCTAGAGGGGGGCGTCGACCCGAACGCCGCGGGCCCCGCGGGGCTTGCTCCGCTACACTGCGCCGCCATCTTCGGGCACGCCGAGGCCGCAAGGCTACTCCTGGAGCGAGGCGCAGACCCAAATGTGAAGGACAAGATCACATGGGATGTACTCAGCTCCGAGCTGGGTCGCAAAGGGAGGACACCGCTACACTGGGCCGCCGTGTACGGGCACTTCGTCGTAGCCGAGGTACTGCTCGACCGCGGCGCAGACCCGAACGCCACCGACGAGGAAGGCAATACTCCATTGCACCTGGCGGCGCTACTAGGGTTTGCAGACATAGCCAGGCTACTGCTGGATAGAGGCGCAGACGTGAACGCGAAGAACAGCTCCGGGAAGACACCGCTTCACTACGCCGCTGAGCAAGGAAGCGCAGAAGTCGCAAAGTTGCTACTCGAGCGGGGCGCCGATCCGGGAGCTACGGACACGTATGGCAATACACCGCTACACCTGGCTGTTAGGAGCATAGAAGTCAGTAAGCTACTCTTAGAGAGAGGGGCTGACGTAAACGCCAGGAACAACGAGGGACGAACGCCGCTACACCGCGCAGCTATGGAGGGAAGCGCCGAGGTGGTGAAGTTTTTGCTCGAGCGCGGCGCAGACCCGTGCGCTGTGGACGCCTTTGGAAATACCCCCCTACACTTAGCCTTTAAAAACATGGAGGTTGCCAAGCTACTCTTAGAGAAAGGTGCAGACCCCAACGCGAAGAATAGCTCAGGGATGACGCCGCTACACTTCGCCGCAGGACTGGGAAAAGTCGAAGTCGTCGAGCTACTCCTAGAGCACGGAGCAGATGTGGACGCTAAGGATAACGATGGGCTTACACCGTTAGCCTATGCGGCTCACCGCCAGGATATGTATATACGCGCAGATGCGCTCACAGCGTTGAAGGTCGTCGGGCTACTCCTGGAGCGGGGCGCAGACCCCAGCCTCATCGGCTCGGATAGCTACACGCTACTCCACAAAGCGGCCTTTTGGTGCTACGCAAAGGTTGTCAGGCTCCTCCTAGAGAAAGGTCTGGATGCTAACGCAAAGGACGAGTACGGAAGAACTCCGCTACACTGGGCCGCGGAGCGGGGATGTCCGGAGGTAGTAGAACTCCTGCTCGAGCACGGGGCAGACCCCAACGCAAGGAATGACTCCGGGATGACACCGCTACACCTAGCGGCGACTGTGAAAGACACTGAGGCTGCGAAGCTTCTGCTAGAGCATGGGGCGGATCCGAACGCCGAGGAGTATGGAGGCTCAACTCCGCTGGCTATTATCTCCTCCTTTTTCTGTTACGATGATAACATTACGGACTGGCTTACAGGCGAGCACAAAGCACTCGAGTTTATCAGGCTACTGTTGGAGCACGGAGCAGAGCCTGGCAACGGTCTTCACGCGGCGGTAAGGTGCGGGCGCCCGGAGTGCGTTAAGAAGTTGCTTGAGTGGGGCGTGAACCCCAATACCAGGGACAACGACGGCAACACGTTGCTACATGCCGCCGCCTGGAATGGGGACGTGGAGGTTATCGAGATTCTGCTGGAGAGGGGCGCAGACATTAATGCCAGGAACAAGTTCGGGGAAACACCGCTACACGTAGCCGCGGAGCGAGGAAACTTCGAGGCAGTGAAGTTGCTACTAGAGAGGGGCGCGGAGGTAAACGCGGACGCGCTCTGCTACGCGGCAAGGAGTTGTCGCTGGGACGTCTTCACGCTGCTCCTCGAGAGAGGCGCAGACATTAACGCGAGGGACTGGTTTGACAGGACTCCGCTACACGGCGCCGCCGGGTGCAGGGACGCCGGGATTGCGAGGTTCCTCATCGAGAGAGGGGCAGACATTAACGCGAGAACCAAGGACGGAGAAACACCGCTACATAAAGCCACGTCCAGCGGGAACGTCGAGGCGGTAAGACTGCTGTTGGAGCACGGCGCCGACGTAGACGCCAGGAACGATTTCGGAGGGACACCACTGCACCACGCCGCCGCCCGGGGGCACCTGGAGATAGTCAGGCTCCTGCTCAAGCACGGCGCAGACTCCAACGCAAGGAACAGTCACGGGGAGACACCGCTACACTACGTAGCTGAACACGCAGATATGTGTAGCAAGAACGCATGGGATAATTGCTTGAGGATCGCCGAGCTTCTCTTGATACACGGAGCAGACGTAAACGCCAGGGACTCCCGGGACCAGACGCCGCTCCACATAGCCGTGTTTTTCGGCTCCCGCGAGCACCTCGAAGTCGCGAGGTGGCTCCTGGAGCACGGGGCGGACCCCAACGCGAGAGACTGGGAAGGCAACACCCCACTACACTACGTAATTGAGCATTCCTTCTGGAGGGAACGGCGAGAAGCTATCGAGCTACTATTAGAGCACGGGGCGGATCCGAGTATAAGGAACTCCGAGGGGCTGAGCCCGCTACAGCTCGCTGTGATCAAAGGAGACACCGACGCTTTCGCGCTGCTCTCAGGGTACATGTTCAGGTTCAGGAAAACTCGGTAAGCGCGGCGAAGAATACCCGGGGCACCAGCCTGCAGACGTTGACGCAGAAGTACTCGCCCGGGCAAGCAGGTGTTTTCCGCGGATGCCCGGAGTCTTTCGGAGGGACCGAGCCCCGAGGGGCTAAAGCCGGGTATGCCAGGAAGCCCGGATAGCGGAGACTCTTATCCGAAAAGTATTTAAGGAAGAAAGTAGAACATCCTGAAGGCTCCCCGAACGGGGAGCCCTAGGGGGGACGCGCTCCTCGGGGACGCGGGGCCTCTCGCCCGGCTAAAGGCCGGGGATGCTCCGCGCCCGGCGCCCCCGCTTCTCAGGCGTTGCGGGGGCAGTGCATCAGGGTAACCCCCCTACGGGGCGCTTCTCCTCTTCTAGAGGGGGGCGCGGGTGCCCGTCCGCCGCTGGCCCACCCCGCCGCGAGGCGGGGACAGGGCGTGGCGGGCGGCGAATAGACGAGCCCGCGCGCGAACCCCGGGAAACGGATAAGGGGTGTAGCCGCGGGCTGTGAGGATGAAGCCTTCCCCGCCGGGCGCCGATGAAGGCCTGCCAGGAGGTGGCGGCGTTACGTCGCTACTCCCGAAGGCCTGCCGGAGGCAAGCCGTCCCGCCGGTGGCGGGCGGGCCACGAGGAAGCGGGAGGGGGGCGAGTCCCGCCCCGAGGCAAGCCCCCTCTCCCCCTCCCTTCACACGCTTCTAGCGCCTTCAGCGATACGAGGGGGAGAGGAGCCCCTCCCACCCGGGGTCAAGCCCCCAGGGTTGCCTGGGGGTGGGGCTCCCCCTCGCGACCTCCGCCGGGGGACGGGCGGGTGAACAGCCTGCTTGGACTTCGGTGCGGGGATGAGCGGGGGGTGGAGTCCGGGGCTGTGTGCCTCGGGCGGCGGCCCCGGCTAGCCTGGTGGCGAAGCTCGGGGTGCCTTTGAAGGGCGGGGCTCCCTCTCTCCGCGCTGGGTGGGGTGTGTGAGGTCCGTTGTCTTGGCTTACGCGGAGTTGCTTGCCTGCGCCGTCGACTTGGACCCTGCGGGGGCGGCGATGGGGGTTGTGTGTTCCAGGGTTTTCTTCGACTGCTTCAGGCTCGAGAAGGTCTCCGTGGTCGACGGGGTTTCCGACGAGTGGCTAGTCGTGGAGGCTAAGCTGGAGCTCTGCATAGACGAGTACGTGCTGGTGGTGCAGGAGGACCGCGTCTCCGTCTACCTGGGCCGCGAGCTCGTCGCGTCTACCCCGCTGAGGCGGGGAGGCTCCTTCCTCTCCGCGCTCCTCGACCTCTTCAAAGGCGAGGACGTCGTCGTGGGGGATTTCGAGGAGTGAGGCGCGTTAGCCCTGTGCCCCCGCGGTGCTTCGAGGCGTTCGTGGACGCCGTTACAGGCGCGCTTGCGCGGGACGCGCGCTCCCTAGCCCCCCTGCTACGCGTGAGGGCGGTCTACGCGTACAGGGAGGGCGAGTGGAGGCTTGCAGGCTACAGGCTGTCGCTGCGCGTCGGGGGAGCCTTCGTCGCTGTGAGAGTGCCGGAGAACACCGTCTACGCGAGGGCGTTCTCCTGGAGGGACTGGACCCTCCTCGACCCGGAGAAGGGGGAGGCACTGCTGGAGGCCGTCCGGAGGCTCTACCCGGCTCCGCGCACCCTGAAAGCGTAGCGTTTTTTCCCTTGGGGGTGGGAGCCGTGGAAGAAGTCGCCGAGAGAACCGTGAAGATCCTCCTGGCAACCAGGGGGAGCTTAGAGGGTTCGGTTGCGGCGACGCACCCGTCGAGGTAGCCACGAACGCCGGTAGCGTGTACCTCCAGATGCTCAGGATACTCGAAGAGGTCGGCGCGCTCAAGCACGACGCGAAAGAAGTCTACAGGGCGCTGAAAACCTCCCAGCGCTAAGCCCCCGCGAAAAACCCTTTTTCCCGGGTGGGCAGAGGGCTGAAGTTCTGGGTATCGGTGTACGCCGCTTCGAGCGCCTGCGACATAGCCTCGACATACGCCGCCCTCTCCACCGGGGCGTTCTACGAGGCAAACCCCAACACGGCCGCCCTCCTGGGAAACCCCCTCCTCCTAGCCCTGAGAGAAGTTCTCGTAATCCTACTCCTCGCGCTCCTAGCCTACGCCCTGCGCAGAGTAGCCGGGAAGCTAGGCCTCCCGCCCAGCGCCTCCAACGCCCCAGTAGCGGCGGCATCCGCGGTGAGAGCAGCGGCAGCACTCCACAACGCGGTCCTACTCGCCCTCCACGCGAAAACAACTTTTTCCAGGGTGGGCGGGGAAAAGCAAACACCACGACGCGCAGAAAGACTACCCGCGTCCAGGCCACTCCTCGACAGCAGGACGCCCCAAAGCCTTGTGCCCCACCGAGACCGCGAAGCCTCCGGGCCACGACAGAGCCAACGCGTCGAAGACCAGTAACGGAAGCTACACGGCGAGCACGAGCCTTTCAATGCTTTCACAGTTGCTTCGCGGAGCCGAGGCTCCTGGCGACCTCCTCCGTGGCGTATATCCCTTTCAATGCTTTCACAGTTGCTTCCCCCACTGCGCCGAGCCTTTCACAGCGCTTGGCGAGTAACTTTCAATGCTTTCACAGTTGCTTCTCCGTGCAATAGACGTCGCAACCGCTGGGAAATCCCTCCGAACTTTCAATGCTTTCACAGTTGCTTCTTGAGCCCGGAGCTGGAGCAGCGGCTCTCGGTCCTGGTCTTTCAATGCTTTCACAGTTGCTTCGTGAACCTGCTTGCCGGTGTCGATGAACTCATACGTAACTTTCAATGCTTTCACAGTTGCTTCATACTAAAGAAGACGACCGACGAGCTCGAAAGAGTGAAACTTCTTTCAATGCTTTCACAGTTGCTTCCCACATCAGCACTTCCTGCCGCAGCTCGTCCACGCTCATTTGCTCGAACTTTCAATGCTTTCACAGTTGCTTCAGTCTACCAAGCCGCATTGCTGGTGGGTGAGGCGTAATGAGCCTTTCAATGCTTTCACAGTTGCTTCCGCTGACGTTGAGCACCCTGGCCGCCTCCAGCAGTGCCTCCTTTCAATGCTTTCACAGTTGCTTCGAGAGGATCGGGCAACTGGCGGAGAAGCTTGAGGAGACTTTCAATGCTTTCACAGTTGCTTCGGGCTCCGCGGGGCTACCTCGTAACTGCCAACGTTACTTACCTTTCAATGCTTTCACAGTTGCTTCCGACCACTTTCTACGGTTGAGGGTCTATAAATCCTTTTCTCAATGAGTCGAAGTCTGCAAAACTGCCTCTTTGACAAAATTCACGCATGAGAAGCTTCGAAAGCAAACACGAGATAATCCCGACAGAGATCGGGATTTTACGGGAGGCATTTTCAACAGGGATTCTTCCCGTCGAGAGGGATTCGTAAACAGAAAATCGAATTCCCGACCTCTGTCGGGAATTTGTAGAAAAGAGCCCATGAGCCGTGAGTGCGCGGAGGTGTCTCCGCCGGTCTTCGCGTAGAAGTGGCCCTCGCCGAGGGTTGAGCTTACGGGGAGAGTCTTACCAGGAGGCGCTCCAGGTACCCGCGCAGGTACTCCTGGGCCGCTGGGTGAGCCACGCCTTGACGGTTCCATGCTCCTGCTCCGTAGGTTCTGACTATTTCTTCTACGACCTCTTTGGGTGGTAGTAGTTCGACTTCGACGCCCGACGCCTTGGATGCCAGCTCGATTATCCTTCTATGGGTGTGGCTAGGACTAATCCTAAGCTTGGACGTGTACGTGCGCACGAAGGCTACCCTGTGCGCGTAGGAGCTCTTTGTCCTCTTGAGGAAGGCGGCTACGTAGCTCGCTAGTAGCTCGATGCTTTTCTCGGCGTACTCCCTCTCGTAGGGCTGCCCGTGGGCCCTGCACCACCACTCGAAGAGCCCGGGGCAGTCGTACCACTCCTCCCACTCGTAGAAGTACTCCTCGGGGACCGCTCCGAAGGGCTCGGAGACTGCCACCACGTGTATTAGTCGGCGCTTCTCTCCGAGGCTTTCCAGCGTCTTGTACAGCGCTTTGTAGGACCTGGACTCGTGGTAGGGTTTAACCGTGCTGCAGGGGTAGAACAGGAGGACCTTCTTCTCCGGTGGCGGGGTGTAGCTCTCCGCTATGAACTTCAGCCACCCGACTACCTTCTTGTTGGATGTCAGCGCGTTGTAGACCTCCCTCGGGTTGTAGAACCGCAAGTCCTCGCCGAGCCTTCCTCGCAGAACCTTCTTCGAGGAGTCGTAGCTCCTCGGGTCCCGGGACCTCCGCTTGCCCATACCTGCCGCCCTTCAGTTTACTACCGCGGGGGTAAAAATAGGTTGACTCGTGCCCCTGTGCGTGTTGCAAAAAGCTGTAGTGCTAGAAGGGAAAGGTTAAAGTTTCAGCAGTAGCACGGATTACTGGGATGGGTCTTGGAGCTTAGGTTCGTGAAGACGCTCCTCGACGCTGGGAAAACGTACTTCGAAAGCAAGGGCGTCACGTCCTTCGACCTCGAGAAGTTCGCCGAGATGCTGAGGCTCGCGTCCTCGTTGAGAAAGGTGGACGCCAAGACGATCGCAGACGCTCTCGGTCTCCACCCTAGCGACGCGTCGGGCTACCTGAGGCTGGGGTGGCACTCGGGGCTTCTCTCGTACAGCGGGAAAGCCTACTACGCGACGAGGCTTGCGAGGGATGTTGCTGGTGCTTGCTCGGAGCCGGGGAGTAGGGGGTGCGTCGAGGCTGTGAGGAGGGTTATGCTGTCCTGGTATCCCTTGAGGGTTTTCCTCTCGTACCTCTGCTCCCGCCGTAGCTTCAACGCTATGGACGCCGTGAGGGAGCTTGGGGGCGAGATGAGGTACTGGAACGGCGTTATGATGAGGCTGGGGCTCCCCGTTAGTCCTGCTGGGGGCGGCGAGGCCCCTGAGAAGCCCTTCAACAGCTATGTTGTTAGCGCCTTGTTTGAGCGGATGGTTGACCAGCTCTACGTTGGGTGCGAGCACCTCCGGGAGCCCGCGGAGTACTGGTACGTTAGGGGTAGGGAGGATGAGCCGGTGGTCGCGGTTGCCGTCGCGCACGTGGTGTACACGTACAGGGAGCCCGTGCTCGTGACGCCCCGCGTGGACGACGAGGGGCTTGGGCTCGTTGTTAGGGCTTTGCGGGAGGCTGGCCCGGGGAGGAGTGCTACGCTCGTGACCGTAAAGGGTCAGGGGGTTGCGCGGTACCCCGGCTTGGACGTTGAGTTCACGGAGAAGCCTCTGCACGCGAATATCTACGCGTCTGAGGGGGAGGTTTTGCTCTCGAGTGCTAACCTCACGGGGGACTCGCTGTACAGGAGCGTCGAGTTCGGGGTTGTGGTTAAGTCTTCGCCGTCTCTCCTCGCCGTTGTCGACGATCTTTTGCCCGGCGTTCTTCTCTGAGTTTTGCCTCCATGTCTCTTGTTTCCCCGATTGCCTCTTTGAGTAGCTCTGTGTAGAGTGCGTGGTTTTTCACGGTTATGGGTAGGCCTTCTGCCAGCGCTTTTAGTCTTACTTGTGGTGGGGCGTTGGGTAGGGGTACGATGTCTACGGGGGTTCCCAGCTCTTTTTCTAGCTCTGCGGTGGCTTCGAGTAGTTCTTCTAGGCTCCAGTCTGCGTGTACCGCGATGTCTATGTCTCTGACTTTTCTTCTTCTGAGCGCGGAGCCGAATAGGACTGCTACTGCGACGTCGCTTCTCTTCTCGAAGTACTTTTTCAGCGTTTCGACTACTTTTTCGAGGTCTATCTCGTAGAACTTAATCTCCTCCAGGCTTCTCACCGGGTGTCCGGGGCTAGGGGTGTATCCTGATGATTGCGAGGAGTATGATGCTTGCCGCGAGTGTTGCGAGGACTGAGGCTGTGAGGGTGTAGGAGATCTTCGCGATGTGGTCTAGCCTTTTGTCCAGGCTGTCTATCCTCTTGTCCAGGGACTCTATCCTTTTATCCAGTGAGTCTATCCTCTTGTCTAGCCCGTCGATCCTCTTATCGAGCGAGTCTATTCTCTTGTCTAGGTCGCTTATCCTCTCGCCGAGGCTGTCTATCCTCTTGCTTAGCTCTGCGTATGCTCCTTCGAGCCTTGAGACTCTCTCAGCGAGACTCGCGACGTCCCTCTCCAGCCCCTCAAGCTCCCTCCTCAGCCCCTCTATGTCTCGCCTCGTTGCTTCCCAGTGCTTCTCCACGTCGTGCTTCGTGGCGACGTCGCGTATGACTGCGTTTATCAGCGCTAGCCTTACGTCCGGCTCGGAGACTAGTAGCTCTGCGAGCCTCTTCCTGGACTTGGGGTCTTCTTCGAAGAGCTTCACGATGTACTCGGCGGACACGGACACGCGTTATACTCTCGCCGGAAGTATTTAAGTGCTGTCTTGGCGCTGGTTGCGCGCGCGGCGCCCGGTTACTTCCTTCCGCAGGCTTACCCTCCACTTCAGCTCTGGCTTGGCGTGTTTGAGTACTTTTTCTCTGCTAATCTCTATCACGCGTGTTTCGCCGTTTTCCTTGTAGACGATGTAGAGCCAGGAGTTTTCGTTCCTCAGGAAGTTCATGAACTCGTTGTGCGTTAGGAATACGAAGCCGTACTTTAGGTCTCTCTTCTTTACCTCTATGTAGCGGGTGTTGCCTTCCCTGTCTTTCGACTCGATGTCGTAACCCTTCTTTTCTGAGCTAACGTTTTGGGCACGCCTCCCGTGGAGTTCCTCGTACTTTATCACGTACTCTATGTACTCCTTTTCTCCATCCTCCTCCGTGTAGCTACCCGGGGAGGCGCGGAAAAAGGTTTGGGGGTTCGTGCTACTGGGAGAGGTTTGCCTTCCTGAATGCTAGCCACGCGGCTACGAGTGGGAGTAGTACCCAGGCTGCCGCCGCGGCGGCTACGTAGGCTGGTTTCAGCGCGGCTTGCACCGCTGCTTGCCCGTACTTGAGGTGCAGGGCTTCCGTTGCTGCCTGGAAGGCTACCGAAGGGTTGAAGTAGTACGCCTGCTGGACTGCCGCGGGGTCCGGCGTTCCTCTAACTGCGACCGCGATGGCGAACGCTATCGGCGCCCAGAGCACCGTGAAGACTATGTAGACTACTACCGCGAGGAGGAGGTAGCTCTTCCCCTTCGCTGATGCGGCTATCGAGTAGAACACGCTGTAGTACGCGAGCATCGAGGCGGCTATGCCGGCTGCGAGGAGGGCTGAGTCCTCGAGGGGTGGCGGCGAGCCAACGGCCCACGAGATTACTAGGTGCATGGCCGCTGTTGCGAGTAGCGGGGAGGCGGCGGACGCCAGCGCGCCGGCGGCGAACCTGGAGAGGAAGAGCTGGAGCCTCGTAACAGGCCTCGCGAGCACGAATTCGAGAGCCCCGGTGGACCTCGGCTTCGCTACGAGGTTGTATGCGGTGAGCATCACCGCTATCGGGTAGAGGAAGGCGAGTACGTTAGACGATACGAGCATCGCGGCTACGATCCACCCTTTGAGCGCCGAGCTCCCGGCGAGCGACACAGGGGTGTCTAGGCGCACGCGTCCCCGGCGCGTTTCGAGCTCTAGGTAGAGCGCCTTCCCGCTACCCGCGGCCTTGAGGTCGAAGACCCCGACCCCGCTTGCTCCCAGCTCGCCTGCGTAGGCGAGTCGCCCGGGGGTCTCGTTGTAGACGGTGTAGTACAGCTTGCTCCCGGCGACCTCGGAGTAGTTGCAGTCGGGGGGCGCTACCGCCACGGCTAGCCTGTACCCTCCCCCCTCGAGGGGTATGACCTCGCCTACAGCGAGCCACGTCTTGTTAAACGTCGACCCGAACCCTATGCCGAGCGAGGTGTGCATGTCCGCTGGAAAACACCTAATCCCACTGGACCAGGAGAGGGAGGAGCCGTACCTGTTCGCGACCCGTATCTCCAGGTTTACACTCGCGTTGGTGCTTCCGCGCCTGAGCTCCGCCTTGAAGCGCTCCCCGGTTCTAGCAGTCCACTCCGCTACAACGCTGCACGCGGGCATCGAGGCGCCGGCGCCTCCCTCGGAGCACTCCAGGAGCTTGACGGTCACAGTGTTGTCCTTGACGGGGTTGCCCGTGTAGTCGTAGACGAGGCCCTCTACTTTCACCGCGGAAGAGTTCGGGGTGACGGTGTACGCGATGCCGAAGAGCTTCCCCTGCCCCGTCATCTGAGCGTAGGCCATGTAGCCGACGGCGGCGCCGACCGCTACGAGCGCGGCTAGGAGCACCAGGGTGGATGAGTTCAGGAGGGCCCTCCTGAAGTCGTAGAGGAGTGTCCTCACGCGCCGTCACCCCGTAGCCCTACGAGCTCGAAGAAGAACTCCTCGAGGCTCTTCTCGCTCCGCTTCACCTCGGCCACCCTGTAGCCGGCGGCTACGAGCTCCGCTACGAGGCTCGACGGGTCTCCCGAGAAGCCCTTCACTGCAAGCGCGTTGCCCCTCTTCTCCGGCTCGCCGTACTTCGCCGCTATGCTGGCGGCCCCGTCGTCCAGCGGGGAGACCGAGACGAGTAGCTCTCCGGAAGCCCTCCGCCTGATCTCGTCCATCGTGTACGTCCCGACGATCCTGCCCCTGTGTATGAAGACTACCCTGTCCGCCAGCCCCTCCACCTCGCTCAGTATATGCGAGGAGAAGAGGACCGCCTTGCCCGCCTTCCTGAACTCCTGCACGAGCCCCCTGAAGAAGGCTATCCCCTGGGGGTCGAGCCCGTTGAGAACCTCGTCGAACAGGAAGTTCGGCGGGTCGTTGATCAGCGAGACTGCGAGGGCGAACCTCTTCTTCATGCCCTGGGAGAACTCCTCGAGCCTCTTGTTCGCCGCCTCGCCTATCCCGACCCTCTCGAAGAGCTCCCTCCCGAGCCTCCTCGCCTCCCCCTCCGAGTAGCCGTAGTAGCCGGCGAGGTACGCGAAGTAGTCGAGCGCCCTGTACTCGGACTCGAATATCGGGAGCTCCGGCACCCAGCCCACCCTGGCCGACGCCTCGACCTTGTCCTCGGACACGGAGTACCCGTCGATGAAGACGTCGCCCGCGTCCGGGGGTAGCACGCCGACGGTTATCCTGATCGTGGTGGTCTTGCCGGCGCCGTTCAGCCCTACGAAGCCCACGACCTCCCCGTTCCTCACGGAGAACGAGACGTCTTCGAGGACCCTCGCCTTCCCGAAGCTCTTGTAGACGCCCCTAACCTCTATCATACCGCCCGCCTGGACGCACGCCCGGTACAAAAATTTTCTCAGCAAACTTCGGGCTCGTCACGCGTCGGCCGACTGTTTACTCATCACCGCTGGGGTTGCGGGGCGCCCCTTTATCTGCCTTTCTAGTGCTTCAGCCCGGCCTTCGCGAGGAGGCTTCGCACGCTCTCGGCGGCCGAGGGGTCTTCCGGCTTGAGGGGCTTCCCGTCTGCGCCTACGTAGAGCAGGAGCTTCTTCTCACCCCTCTCGACCCTCACGAAGCCCTTCTGCAACCCGGCGTGCGCGATCATGATCCTCTTGTCCGGCTTGCGGGGGTAGGCGGCTTCCTCGAACCTCCCGGCCTCGACCTGGGAGAGCTCCTGCGCTATCAGCGCGTAGTGGACCTCGGAGACCCTCCTGTACACCCTCTCGTTCAGCTTCTCGAGCGACTCGACGTCGTTCGAGAGCCCCTCCTCCCTCACCGCCTTGCAGGCTGCCGCCGCGAGTAGCGCCGCGTAGACAGCCTGGGGGTTCACGTAGACTGGGCGCTCGACGGTCCCGCCGGAGACCCTGGTGTACGAGGCCCAGAGGCTCCTGGCCTCCTCGACTACGCCCAGGTACTCCTCCCAACTCTGAGCCGAGGCTAGGTAGACGAGGGCTAGGGGTAGCGGGTAGTAGAGGGAGGCTACCACGGGGTAGACCTTCTCGCCCATGAACCTCGACGCTCGGGCCCTGAACTCCTCGAACCTGCTCGGCGGCCTGCCGCCGCGCCACTCCACCAGGCTGCCCGCCTCGGAGGGTAGCCTTATCTCGCGGACCTCCTCCCTCCTCACTAGGTTCAGGGAGAGGCTGGGCTTCTCGGAGCCCGGCGGGTAGGGGTCCGAGTTGTAGACTTCCATCTCGACGGACCGCGAGCCGGCGAGTAGCGATAGGGACGCGGCCTCCCGGGCGACCTCGTACGCGTAGGTCGGCATGAAGTTCACCCCGTGGGTGAGGTCGACCACTATCTTCGAAGGCGCGGGGCCGCCTCGCAACACCTCCCTGGCGGCGGCGAGGAGCGCGAAGGAGTGGAAGTTCCGCACGTCGCCCGCGAAGCGCACCCCGCCCCCGAACGAGCCTATAGCCGGTAGCACCTCCACCGCTACTCCCCCGCTGCACCCGGCGCCCGCGCTCTTCGCGAGGCCCTCGACGACGGAGCGGAGCCCCTCCACCGCCTCGCCGTACCTACCCTCGAGGAGCAGACCCCTAAGGCGCGCGAGCTCCTCCCTCCGCTCGTAGAGGTACGCGTAGCCGGGCCTCTTCCCGTCGGGCTCCTTGTCGAGCTTCGCGTCGAGCAGGCTCTCCAGGACGAGCACGAGGGCTCTGGCCTCGCACCCGGACTTGGAGAGGTGCCTGCAGAGGATCCCGAGGCTCGTGAAGGACTCGTCGCTCTCTCCTCCCAGCTCGTACCTCGCGGTGTTCCACTGGGCCGGGTTGCCCCAGGTCGCTAGAAGGAGGGCCCTGCAGCCCATAAGGCTACCTGTCGGAGGGCCCCTATATCCGTTGCGCACAGGTTTATACGCGTGCGCGGAGCTACCGTACCCGTGGATAAGCGGTACGCCTACGCCGCCCTGGTAGCGTTGCTGGCCGCCGCGCCCTTCGCCTGGCTCGCCGTCCGGAGGGAGGCTCGCGCCCACGCCGCAACCGCTAGGCTCGTGGTCCTCGTGGATAACGAGGCGCTGGGCGGGCTCGAGTCGGCGTGGGGGCTCTCGGTGTACGTAGAGGCCGGGGGCGCCAGGCTCCTGTTCGACGCTGGGCCGGAGCCGGGCGTGCTTGAGCGCAACGCCGCGAGGCTGGGGGTGGACCTGTCGCGCATCGACGCCGTGGTGGTGAGCCACGGGCACTACGACCACGTGGGCGGGCTGAGGCTCTTCGCCGGGCGCGGGCTGAGGGTCTACGTGCCGGCTGGCTCGGGGCTCTCGGGCTACGTCTCCGGGCTCGGTCTGAGGCCCGTGGAGGTCGACGAGACCACCATGCTGGCGCCCGGGGTCTACGTGGTTAAGCCTCTCGTGGGCCCTCCGCCCGAGGAGGCCCTCGCGATAGTCACGGGGAAGGGGCTCGTGCTCGTAGTGGGCTGTAGCCACCCGGGGGTCGTCAACATCGCGCGGCAGGCTATCCGCGACGTCGGGGCCAAGCCGTACGCCGTGCTGGGAGGCTTCCACATGGCCGGCGCCTCCCAGCGCGAAGTGAAGGAGGTCGTCGAGGGGCTCCTCTCCCTCGGCTTCGAGAAGATCTACCCGCTACACTGTAGCGGCGAGGGCGTGAAGAGGTACCTCGCGGAGAGGCACCCCGAGGCCTACGGCGACGGCGGGGCCGGGCTCGTCGTGGAGATAGAGGGGTAAAGGTCTTAAGCCTCCGGCGCTTTGCCTTTAGGGGCTGTGACGAGCCTACGGCCCTCGAGCGGTGAAGAGTAAGCTGTTAGCCGAGCCCCAGGAACGCGGGGGTAGGCTGTACGTACCTGACCTTCTGGCGGTCTACAACTATGATCTTCGCTCCCCATCATTTCCCCACTCATCTACAACCCGTCCTTAAATGGTGGATGGGGCGCGCTACGAGGACGGCGTGGCGGTGATGCATGCGGGCGAGGAGTACGTCGAGGTCGAGGTGAAAAGAAATGAGGCGCGGGCGAAAAGCAAGGCAGAGGATGAAGCGAAGAGAAAGGCTACGCGAAGAGTCGAAGAAGCTTTGAAAAAGGATGGAGGCAAGAGTTTAGGGCTGAAACGCTCGCCTAAAACCTTCCGCGTGCGCTAGGCCGAAGGTGCCTCCCGCTTTCCGCGCTTCCTGCGGCCGAGCGCGAAGCCCGCGAGCGCGCCGAGGGCGGCCGCGGCGGGTACGGCGGCGTAGGCGAGTAGCCGCGTTTTCTCGAGTTCGCCCCTCAGCAGCGCCAGCTCGCGCTCCAGGTTTTCAAGCGCCCTCTCCCTAGCCTCCACCGTGGCGTTGCACGAGCTCAGGGATGATTTCAGCTCGTCCGAGAGCCTCCTCAGCTCGCCTACCTCGGCGCTCAGGCGCTCCAGCGTCTCGTTGAGCGCCTTCTCCCTAGCCTTGAGCCTCTCGTTCTCCTGGGTCAGCAGGAGCTCCCGCGGCGAGCTGACCTCGACGGCGACTGGGGCTGTCTCGCTCTGCGCGTAGTCGAAGGTCCCGCGGAAGACGGCTTTCACCAGGATGCGCCCGTAGACCGCCGTTGAGAGGTTCGCCGAGAAGCTACCGTCCCCGCCCACGGGGGCGTTCAGCAGGCGGGCCCACGTGGAGCCGTTGTCTATGCTCACGTATACCTCGACTACCGCCCCGCTCGGCGCCGGCGCTAGCGACCCGGAAACCTGCACTATGCCCGGCGCGGGGGACCTCGCGGAGACGCTCAGGAAGGTCTTCTCCTTGGCCACGACGGTGACGACCTGGCTCGTCGACGGGGAGTACTCGTCGCTCCCGGGGAACGCGGCGTAGATGCTCCACGCGCCCCTAGAGGTGAGCGGGATCCTGACCGTGAAGGACCCGTCGCTACCCGTGCTCACACTGACCTCGTACCTCGAGCCGTTCGGCGCTACGACCACGACCTTCACTGCCGCCTGCATAGCGGGGCTCAGCCTGCCCTGGACGAGCGCCGCGTCCCCGACGCCGTACTCCGGCCTGTCGACCGAGACGTAGACGGAGGTGGGCTTCTTCGGTGGCGGTGGGGGTGGCTGGAGGACGACGTCTACCCGCACGACGCCCTCCCCGGACGCCGACGCCGAGCCCGCGTACCCTCCGAGCGATGCCGTCACGGTGACTGTGACGGGAGTCGAGGAAACCGTGAGGTCGACCTTGTACTTCCCGGTCGAGTCCGTTACCGTCGAGGCGGAGGCTCCGCCCGCGGACACGGTCACAGAGGCGCCGGCCGCTGGGGAGCCGTCCGGCATCTTGACGTAGCCCCAGACGGTTACTGGGACCTGCGCGGACGCGTTCCGGGTGGCGGCGTAAGCCACCGCCAGCGCCAGTAGTACCAGGGCGTAGACCCTTCTCCTCAGCATTTCCCGGCCACCCACACCACGACGACTGGAGACTTCGCGTAGACGAAGTAGCCGCTCCCGGGCTCCAGCGGGAAGTCGTCCTCGGGCCCGCTCACACCGGGTACGTAGCCCCTGAACCTCTGCGCCTGCACGTCCCACCTCCACACGGCGAGCAGGCTGGTGCCCGCGGTCTCGGCGAGCTCGGAGGCCTTCGAGGGGCTCACGACGGCGCTGTAGAAGAACGGGAGGGACACCAGGTTGTAGCCGCGTTCGAGCCTCCTCACGTAGACGCTGTACGCCCTCTCGACGATCCTCGAGGCCCCCAGGCTCACGTTGAGCTCCACGTAGTACATCCCGGGAGCGAGCTGGGACGAGCTCAGGTTCAAGAGGAAGGAGGCGTAGGGGGAGCCGAGGGAGCCGCCGGCGAGCCTGGCGTCGAGCCTCCAGGAGCCCGCGCCGGACGCGTCGACAACCCTAGCCTCGAAGGAGTTCACGGGTGCGCTGGAGTTGCCGTACACAGCCACGAGCACCGCCGTCGACCCGGGGGACCTGAGGAAGCCGATAGTCGCGTAGGCCGAGGGCTGGCACCGGGGCGCGTACTGGCCGGGGTCGCCGGGCAGGTAGAGGCGCACCTTCGACTGGCCCTGCGACACGCTGACTGCTAGCTTCGCAACGTACTGGAGGGTGTACTTGGAGAGGTCCTGGGGCCCCGTCCACGACGCGCCCTGCAACGGCTTGACGTACGCGTAGGCCCCCGTGTAGCCGTTCCTGTAGCCGAACGTCGAGGCCCCGGAGGGGTCGCCGACCCTGGCGGCCCTGTCGCCGTTGAAGAGGCTGTCGAGCAGGTCTACCGAGAGGCCGACGGCGGAGTACACGGTCCCAGCCTTCCCGGAGGGCTCGTAGACCGCGTCGACGTAGTTGGCGGTGTCGCGGAGCACGAAGTACTTGTAGAAGTCGGGGCGCCCGTCCCCGTCCATGTCGGGAGCCGCGAGCTTGACCACGACTCCCCCCTCGGCGTCGCTCCTCGAAGCCGAGACCAGCTGGTAGCTGGACGAGTAGTAGTTCTTACCCGTGGCGTCGAAGTAGTCGTCCGCGAGGAAGCCCACGTGGTTGTCGCCGTACCAGGCGTCGCCCAGTACGCCCCAGTACACGAGCGGGGCGCCCACGGACACGTAGACCCTGTCGGTGGTCCTGTTGTAGGCGAAGATGAGGGGCGCCGCGCCTCCCTTGTCGTCTATGTAGGCGAACACCGCCCGGTTGTAGATCACCGCCTCGGGCCTGCCGTCCCAGTCGAAGTCCCCGACTAGGTAGGAGGCGCCCGCGATCTTCCCGAGGCGCGCGTCGTCGAGCCACTTGGACGCGAGTAGGAGCACGTTCACGAGCCTCAAGTGGTTCCACTGGTTGAGGCCCCACCCGACGCAGTCGGAGCCCTCGTGCCAGGCTGTCTCGTAGAGCAACGCGTTAGCCGCCATGACCGCGAGCCTCCACAGCTCGTTTCTAGGCGCGCTGTCCAGAGCCTTCCCCGGGGCCAGCAGCCTGTATATCACGGTGTTTGCGGGCGACCCGTTGTAGGTGGTGTACCCGAAGACGTCGCCGAATGGCATCGTGGTGTCGGGGAGCGAGTAGCCCGGCTGGCCGCTACCGTACCAGGCGAAACTCTTCGCGCTGCTCGTACCCCAGTACCACCCGTCGTAGGCCCTTCTGTAGTCGTACGGGTAGCCCGGGACCCACGTCTTGAGGTAGTAGTAGGTGTCGTAGCCGCAGTAGTAGTACTTCACCGGCGTCCACGAGCCGCTCCTAAGCCAGCCGACGACCTCGTCCACCGTTACGACCTGTATCCACGGGTGCATGGCTATCCAGGTCAGCGAGTCCCTGTAGCGGTACGGGTTGCCGGGGTCCCAGCTCGGGCTGGATATCCCGGCGGCCTTCTCCCAGTCGTCCGCGTAGAGGAACAGCATCTGCTGGTCCGCGTTGGTGGCCGCCCAGGCGAGCTTCCTCCTCAGGTTTATGTTCAGCCCTCCGTCCGTGTTCGCGAGGAGGAGTTGCTGCATCTCCCAGTCGATGAAGAAGACGTAGAGCTCCCTGCCCCCCGTCTTCGACGGGTCGTACTGGTGGGGCTTGTAGGGGCTGGTGTTCGGGCTCCAGTCATCGTGGTGCGTGTTGCCGTCGAGTATCACCGCGTAGTAGTGCTTGCTGACTGTGTACGCGATACCGGTTCTCTCGTCGTCCCACGTCCTCTCGGGTATCCACGCGGTGAGCGGGGTGTAGCCGAACAGTGCCTCGGCGTAGAGCTTTCCGAGGTAGAACGAGGGGTCGTTGAAGTTGTCGTAGAAGTACGCCGTGATGTACTCAGCCCAGGTTCCCCCGACTATGCACGCTAGCCCCTTCGCGGCGAGGCTCCTCAGGTGCGCCACTATGCTCGGGTCCCACCACACGTAGCTCGCCGCCAGGGTTCCCGACATGTGGACGCACACGGGTATCCTCCTGCCTGCCTTCGCGGAGAGCTCTTCGTGCACCCTCAGTATGTAGTCGTAGCTGTTGACGGCGTTAGGCTTGTTGAGGGCTCTGTTGTCCGCGAGGTGCTGGTTCCCGTGGTGCACGAAGGCTACCTTGGCGGTCCCGCACTTCTGGTCGCTGAACACGGCGCCGCTCCACTCGTAGCGGCCGGCGTTCCCGTCGAAGCTGACCGTGTTCGGCATGGCGTCCGCCAGGACGTTCGCGCCGCCCGTCTTCACGAGCGCGGTTGCAATCTTGGCCCACACCCTGGATGTAGGCGTCCAGCCGTAGCTCTCCAGCATGCTCCTGGGTATGCCGATCTCGACGAGGTCCCACTGGCTGTTGAAGGCTACCTGTAGCCCGCTGTTCTCGGCGAGGACAGACCAGTCGTACCTGTACACCTTGTAGTGTGCGGAGTCGTACACCGCGATAGCTACGACCCAGCGGTAGTCGCTTATGTGGACTCCGTAGCCGTTCAGCTGCAGGTAGTCGGGGGCCCACTCTTGGTACCCCGGCGCGTTCTCCCACCCGAGCATCACGTAGATGTTTAGGGCGTCCGCGACACCGCCGTCCGGGTAGCTCGCCGTCTCGGCGCCGTAGGCTAGGTCCAGGAGGTCTAGCCTGATGAAGACGTACTGGTCGCCGACAGCGTAGTACCAGGCTAGGAGGTCCCTGCTGTCGTACCAGTGGGGGGTCGCGTCGAGGAGGTCGCCGTGGGGGTCGAGCGCGTGGCAGGAGTCGTACGGCCAGTCGAAGCCTGAGCCGTCCACAGTCACGGGTTCGCCGCGGGCGGCGGCGAGTAGGAGTAGGGCTAGCAGGAGGGCCGTAGCAGCAGCGAGGCGCACGGTCCCCAAAGACATACTAACGTTATCCCGGCGGGTTACTTTTAAAGGCATCGCGGTACCTTTCTGGGGGTTGCCTTGCACGCCAGGTGCTCTGTCTGCGGGGAACCGGCGGTTGCGAGGGTAGAGTACGCTAGGAAGTGGCTCTGCGGGGCGCACTTCGCGGGGTACGTGGAGGGGAAGGTTCTCGGGGCCCTGGAGAGGTACAGGCTCGTCGAGAGGGGGTGGAGGGTCCTGGCCGCCGTGTCGGGGGGCGCCGACAGCGCGGCTATGCTCGGGGTTCTCGCGAAGGCTTCGGTGGCGCTCGGCTTCAGGCTGGCGGCTGTCCACGTGGATCTCGGGATCGAGGGGTTCTCGGAGGCTTCGAGGAGGGCGGTGGAGGAGCTTTGCGGGTCCCTCGGCGTGCCCTTCGCGGTGGTGAGCCTCCCGGAGGTAGCCGGGGTGGGGTTGCCGGAGCTCGCGAGGAGGGCTAGGAGGCCTGTTTGCAGCGTGTGCGGGGCGGTGAAGAGGTACCTCGTCAACGTGGCTGCCGCCGAGGCGGGGGCTGACGTCGTAGCGCTTGGGCACCACGCGGACGACCTGCTGGCGTACGCGGTCAAGAACTTCCTGTTCCAGAGGCTCCCCGAGCTTGCGAAGCTGGGCCCGAAGACCGAGAGCACGGGCGGCTTGGTTGGCAGGGTGCGGCCCCTCTACGAGGTCTACAAGTCGGAGGCCTCGCTCTACGCGCGCCTCTCGGGGCTACCGTTCACAGAGGAGAGGTGCCCGTACTCCCCGAACCGCTCCGTCGAGGGCGAGGTCAGGGCTTTCCTGGACTCCGTGGAGGCTAGGAGGCCGGGCTTCAAGATATCGCTCGCCAGGGGGCTCGCGAGGAACGCCGGGCTCTGGGGGCAAGGGCCGCGCAGCCCTCCCCGGGCCTGCAGGGTCTGCGGGGCGCCGTCGGAGGGCGAGCTCTGCTCCTTCTGCAGGCTGACGCTCAAGGCCCTCGGCAGGCCTATGGGGGACGTTGCGCGGGAGAAGGTTAGGGAGGCTGTCTCCGCGATCAAGTGGTGAGGCGGCGGGCGGCCTCCCTGTAGACCGGGTCGAGGAACTCGTAGCCCCTTATTATGCTGAGCTTCTCCAGCTTCTCGATTATCCTCGAGAGGGTGGCCTTCGGCAACGCGACTCCGAAGCGCTCGTCTACGTACCTGCGCACCTCGCTCCACGACCTGCAACCCTCCGCGACGGCCCTGAGCACCATCCTCTCCCTGGGCGAGAGCTTCCCGAGCTCCTCCGCCGCCAAGTTCACGGCCGCCCGCTTGAGCTCCTCCACGCTCCCCGCGCCATCGACGTAGCCCCTCCCGAAGAGCACCAGCCACCCGACTATCCCGTCGAAGAATCCGACGGCCTCCTCCACGACGCCCGGCGGGGGCTCGACGCCCTCCTCCCTGAAGCCCCTCTCGAGGAACTCCCTGGAGAGGTCCTCGCTGAACCTCTCGACGTGCACCTCGTAGGCGTACCTGCCGTAGAGGGGCGAGGAGGGGTCTTCGAGCGCCAGGAAGTCCCTGAGCATCCCCACCTCGCTTCCGACGACGACGAAGGTTACGTTCTCGAGGTTGTCGTAGCCGTACGCCAGGACGCTCCTCAGCTCCGCCGAGACGGGGGGCTTGGACTGCTGGACCTCGTCGAGGGCGAACACGAACCTCTCGCCCCTCTTGTCTATCTCGCTCAGCAGGCCCGCGAGGCTGACAGAGTCCCTCCCCCTCCACCTCACCTCCACGGAGAAGCCCGCCACGCTGACACCCCTCACGCCCTCCAGGAACCTCCTAAGCCTCCCGAGGGACTCCGAGAGGGCGTCCGCGACCCTTGTCTCGAGGTCTGCCCTCCTCACGAGGCCCCTTGCGTCGACGTAGAGCCCGTTCACCTCCCCGAGGAAGGTTCTGAGCACGCTAGTCTTCCCGACCCGCCTCACGCCCAGCAACGCGACCAGGGGTAGCCCGCGGTCGACCGCCCTGTGTAGCTCTTCGAGCTCCCTCTCCCTGTCGAAGAGGCTGTCCCTGCTGGTCTTGGGCCTAGGGTCGAACAGCTTCACGGTTCCGCACCGGAACTCAGTTCCGCACCGGAACTATTAAACCTAACCACCCTCTATTTTCACCTCTACGACCTCGTTGCCCGCGACGCACAGCCAGACGCGTTGCCCCGGCTTGACCTCGAGGGCTTTCAGGAACTCCTCGACCCCCATCGAGGGCTTCGCGAGGTAAGGCTTACCCCCGACGACTATGGCTACGTTAGTCTCGCCTCCGTGGACGAACTGGTACACCCCGGTCACAGTGCCGTTCACCCACGCGCACCGCCCGGCGGGGGCCCCTCTGAGCCTCCAGGAGAGGAACGCTGAGATCGAGGCCTTCAGGAAGGCTTGGTAGTCGCCTCCCGGGTACTGGTACACCTCGCTCGCCGTGGGGTTCGTGGCGTTGGTCACTGCTACGCCCCAGAGGGTCGTGACGCCCGTCTTGGCGTAGACGGGGGTTACCCAGAGCCAGGTCCCGTTGAGCCAGAGGAGCTGGGAGTACCTCGCGTAGAGCGTGCCGCCGCTTATCGCCGGTAGCCTGGACTGAACGAGGGACTGGACGTAGTGGGGGCTGTATATGCCGAGGTTCCTGACGTCGAAGTAGTACACGCCAGTGTTGTTCGCTACGACTATGCTCGCGAGGGCGTTGGGGCTCGCAGGGCTCACGCCGAACCAGACCCTCTGGGTGTGCCCCCGCGCGTCCGGCACTAGTAGCGTCATGTTGAGGAGGTTTTGGCTGTAGGGCGAGGCCGGGAGGAAGAGGAAGCCCCTCGGGAGCGGCGTGAAGCTGGGGGGCTCTAGGCCCGCGAGGTGGTAGAGCCAGGTCCCGACGAGCCTGTCGAGGTACTCCCAGTCGTAGCTCTGGGGCCAGTCCTCGAGCTCGCGCGAAAAGGCTGGGTAGACCCTGGGGTTGCCCGTGGAGTCGTAGACGTAGAGGTATCCAGGGGACGGCACGGTGCCTAGTAGCGGGTGCACCCCGGCGACGAAGTAGGGCTTGCCGCCGTGGATGACGGGGAAGGTGTTGCCGACCTCCGAGCCGCCGGACCTCAGGTAGGCGTTTAGGTCGATGTTCCCCCAGAGCCAGAGCCCGCTACCGACCGGCATCCGGGCTTCGACTACGAGCGCCTCGCCGGTGAGCGCGTTCACGAGTATGAGCTTGCTGACGTAGTTCTGGCTCATCGTGTTCAGCGGCGTGACCGCGAAGACCCAGTACGGCGTGGCATTCACGACTATCTGCTCCCACTCGGCTATCCTCTCGTTAGGCGAGAGCCTCGTCTCAGCCACGCCCTCAGCCATCCTGTGCCCCACGAGGATAACCGGGGACCTCGAGAATACCGATGCGAGCTCGGAAGGCGGCGCCACCTTCACGACGCCCCCGTGCCACGACGCCAGGAAGTACCCCTGGAGCGCCAGAAAGACTACGAGGAAGGCCGCGAGGGCTAGCATCGCTGCCAGGAACGCGCGGCTCCGGGTAGCCGCGGAGAGGAGGAACGCCGTGAACACGGCTACGAGCAAGGCGTAGAGGGGTAGAGGCACCGCTAGGAGCACGAGGAGCAGGTAGAGAAGCGAGTAGACAGCCAGAAAGGCTAGGCCGGCGCGCCTCCCGAAAGTCAGCGCCAAAGCGAGCGCCGAGGCGGCGACGGCCACTGCTACGAGCCATATGGACGGGAACAGGAAGGCTGGCACCGAGAGGGCTAGCAGGCCCAGCGACGCATACACCCTCAAGCCGGACACGAAGCCCATACTCCCCCGGCGATAAGAACCTTTCGCGCGGAGGAAAACCGTCGCGTGCCCAGCGCTAGCCGAGGAAGCCTCTCACCTTTCCGAGCAGCAACGCCCGGAGCTCCGCGGGGGCTGTCCTCGCGAGCTTCTCGTAGGGCTCGAGGGGCTCCGGCCTCAGCCCCATGGCGTCGAGTGCCTCATCCACCTTCTTGACGAGCTCCTCCCCCAGCCTCTCCCCCGCCAGCCTCGGCAGGTAGAACTGGGCGTCGTACCTCCACTCCTCCTCGAGCCCCGGCAGGTACCCGAGCACCTCGTCTAGGAAGTCGCCCCTGTAGGCCTCGAGCACGAAGTCCGCGTCGAGGAACGTCGGCGGCACCCCCAGCGAGTACCACGCCGCCGTATAGACTATCGCCCTGGGCGCGCTGAACAACTTGTCCTCGAGCTCCAGGGCCCTCCCGTACTCTCTCCACGAGACCCTGTCCCTCGTCGTCGGGACGCTCCGCGCATACTCGTTGACGAAATCCAGGTACTTGGAGGCCAGCGACCTGTACATCGAAGCCGCGAGCCGCGCCAGCTCGGCTACCCTGCCCCCGGCGTCCCCGGGCTCTCCCCCCGCGCCTCCCAGTAGCTTCGAGCGGACCTCCTGGTACTCGGAGAACGAGGCGTCGTACCTAACCGCCGACTGCACAGTGACCGTCGAGTAGCCCCTGTACCGCTGCACCTCGACGCCGACTAGGCGGGGGTTGTTCACCCCTCCCCTGAACGGCGGGGAGCCTCCCCCAAGTATGGGCTTGACCTCCAATCCGAGCTCCTCGCCCGCCTTCGCGGACTCGCCGAGGGCGTAGAGCAGCGAGAGGGCGGACGCGATGTGCCCCGCCTTCAAGGCGCTGTCGCTCTTACCCAGGAAGACCCTGAGAACCCCGGGGTCGGACCCGAGCTCGGCGAGGGCGCTGTGGAGGTCGCGCAGGATCTCGCGCACCCGGAGTAGCGAGTCCACGTCCTCCAGGAGGGGGACCAGCTGTGCCTGCTCGCAGGGCTGGCCTACCTCCTCGCAGAGCACCCTGGTCTTCCTGGCGAGGAGCCTCTGGACGAGCCTAACGGTCTCCGCGGAGTCCGTCATGGGGAGGACTACCCACCTCACAGCCTGGACTCCCAGCCGCTTGTACGAGTAGTAGTTCGCCAGCACGGCGGCTTCCAGCGCGAGGTCGACCCTGTCGAAGTCCTCCAGCCTCGGGTTGGGAGCCCTAACGGTAACGTAGAAGCCCTCGCCCACGGGTACTCCCAGCTCCCCCGCCTTCACGACTATCTCCTTCGGCTGAGCGTAGGGCGTAAGCTTCCCCTCGTAGTCAGACATCACTTCGTCGCAACCGTAAACGAGGAAGCTCCTCACCGCCTCCTCGACTTCCTCCTGGACTGGAACCTTGACCGTGGAGTCCGGGTGCTGGGTGCACATTAGCCTAGGCGTTTCCATCTCTCCCCCAATCCTTGTGGAAAATATCTATCTTTTCGCGTTTTAACCGTAAAAATTACCGGTTTCAGCGGTTCTAAAAAGAAAAAATTTCAGCTACTTCATGCCTGGAGGCACCACCACTACGGGGACCACCGCTAGCGCCGCGGCCAGCCAGTCCCTGCCGCAGAGCCCCGAGGAGCCGCACCTCGAGCAGTACACGCGTAGGTTGTCCACGTAGTACATGAAGACGTCTCCCTCCCCGCTCGACACCCTCCAGTACCTCTTCTTGTCCGCCGCCACGCGCCTCGCCCTCTCCTCGAGCAAACTAGCTACCTTAGCCTCGTCCCCGCACGACCGCACGGCTTCCTCGGCCGTCTCCACGGAGTACTCGTACATGTCCAGGACGGTGTAGTCGGCTATCCTCAGGTGGAGCTTCCACTGCTGGACGCCCATAGCCCCCCGAACCCTCACCTCGTCGACCGCGACCGCGCCAAGAGCCTCCCTGTACCTGTACCCCACGAGGATAGCCGGCGACACGTAAAGGGAGGAGAGAACCAGTAGCTCGGTGAGCCCCTTCTCGAGCCCCGCGCACCCAGCGAGCTCCCCCGCGAAGCGCTCGTACTCCTCCAGGGGGTACGCGAGGACCCTGAAAGGCTTCTGAGGAGACCCAAGGCTTGCGGCCGCCGCCGGCGTTAACCCGAGGTTCCTGTACCTGAACCTCTCCGCGAGCCAGCGTAGCGACTCCTTCGCGCCCTCCTCCGAGGGGTCGAGGAGCACGACTCCCCTGAGGTTCTTCACGAGGGCGGCGTACCTGGAGAACACGCGCTCACCTCGCGCCCAGCAGTA